>NZ_LPXK01000012.1:0-469460 GCF_001618185.1 Thalassospira sp. MCCC 1A02898
GGCGGGTCTCGACCCGCCATTTTGCGTTTTTGATCAGACCGTCATTCGAACAGCTATGGATTCCAGATCTCAGGCGCGTCGCCAACTGACAATCACACCACACATCACCAGAACGGCTCCAAACCCGGCCACGGCGGCAAAGCCAAATCCGGCATAAATCGGTCCCATGATCATCGGCCCGGCAAACACCGCCGAATAGGTCACCGCACTATTCAGCCCCATCACCGCCCCGCGCGCATCAGACGCCTGACGGTTAAGCGACACCACCATCGCATTCAGACCAAGCTGATTAAGCATCCCCCAGATGGCAGTGCCCGCCAATGCGCTGATCTGACTTTGCAGGGTCAATCCCCAGGTGGCATAGCTTGTCGCAATCGCGATCAACACCAGACACAAATACCCCCGGGTAATTTTGGGCGATATCACCCCCAAAACAAATCCCATGACGCCAAACCCCACGCCATAGGCCATAACAAACATCCCGCTGCCCTGCGCTGACAGGTCAAAGGCCGTGCGCACGCCCACCCCGAAAAACGCAAAACAGCCGTAAAACGCGGTCATATAAACCAGCATCACCGCCAGCAACTGCCACACACCTGGCAGCCGAAATGCCCGCAAGGGCGATGTCCGTGTGCTCATCCCGCCGCGCACATCCGACAACAACATCACCAGAATACCGGCCACCAGCACCGACAACCCGGCCATCAGGAAATAAACCATCCGCCAGCCAAATTGCTCGGTAATGAACGCTGCGGCGGGGACTGCCACCACCAACGATAACGCCCACCCGGTCAGAACCACACCAAGCCGCGCGGCCTCGCGCCCCTTGGGGGCTGTCGCGGTGACCGTGGCATAGGATCCCGGCAACAACACGCCAACCGCCACCCCGGCCAGCGCCTGCGACAGACAAAGCCACATCCAATGCTGACTGAGCCCGCTTGAAACCTGCGCCACCGCCAAAAGAAGTGCCGCACCGCCCAAAACACGCCCGACCGACATCCGGTCAATCATCCCCGCCAGGGTCAGCGCCGATAGCGCCGTCGCCGCCCCGAACGCCGAAATCGCCCAAGCCACATGATAGGTTTGTGTCGAAAGCCCGCTTGCCACTTCTGAAAGGATCGGGCTTAAAACAAACGAATTCGACCCGACAAGCAACACCGCGCCAAGCAAGGCCAGAACCTTTACTTGCGCAATGGCATTCGGATTAATCTCGGCATTTTGGTCAGTCATCATGCCATGTGATATGATTTGCCCTGTTTTAGGCAAGGCAATTCGATACTTAGCAGATAAAAACCAGCCCTGACTTCAAGGCTTGCCTCAAATGATAAAAGCAAAAAGGGGACAATCCCCTTTCGGAGATAGTCATTCCCGCGAAGGCGGGAATCCTCCGCCATTCGAACCGCTGTGGATTCCGGGTCTGCGCTTCGCTCCGCCCGGAATGACGACGCTTGAGGGCTCTGGGGTTTGTGAATAATCAGCGAAGGAGTCCTCCCCCCCTTCTTCAATGTTCCGGCACCTGATCATGAATGTTGTCGAGTCCTGACCACAAGGTCAGGAAATGACGCCTTGGGCACATCCCACCCCGCATAGTGCGTCGCACAAAACAACCGGCGCCCAAAAACAATACCATTGGATAAAGGCGCCTCACGACAGACTGGTAGCGCCAAATTTTTCTGAAAACTCCCCACCCTTACGAACAGCCCAAACCTGCTACCGCGCCGCAAAATAAACCGTTCAAAATCAACTATTTGACAACCGAAAGCGGTTTCGGATAGCGTTTCCCTGTTCCGAAAGCGGTTTCGGAGCACCAAACACCGTCAAAAAGGCGGTGAAAAGCAGTAGAGCCTGTTGCATTAAATTTGCTTCGCTTTGTTTGTTTTTGGCGTGTCGTTTGGCAAGGCACAGCGTGCAGAGCGATGCGGCGCATCGGTCAAACGGTGTAACGCCGCGAAACGCCGCCAAAAACGAACCCTGTGGGCCGGGACATTCTTCCGCCCCGCAGCGTCAAGGTCCTTGAACCGTAGCCCCGCTACGCACAGCGGACCTTTCTTTGCCGGACAGAAGGATGTCCTCGGCAAAGTGAGGCAAATTTGATGCAACAGGCTCTAACGAAGACACTCAGGGAGGTTCCGTGCCGCGCGTTCGGAAGCAAAACGAAACCATGTCGATTGCCCGGCTGGCCAAACATCTTGGTTTGTCCGAGGGAACCGTTTCGCGCGCGCTCAACAATTATCCCGATATCGCCGAAAAGACCGTCGCCCGTGTCCGCAAGGCCGCCGATGAGCTGGGCTATCGCCCGTCAACCACCGCACGGCGTCTTGCCCGTGGCGTGGTCGAAACCATCGGCTTTGTCCTGCCTGCGCGTGACGGTCATCAGATTGATCCGTTTCTGGCCGAAATTCTCGATGGGCTTGCCACCGAACTTGCCCTGTCTGACTGGGACTTGCTGGTCTCCGCCGTCCCCGATGGTCATGACGAGGTCGAAGTCATGGACCGCTTGATCCGCTCAGCCAAGGTCGGCGGCTTTGTTGTCGCCCGCACCAAACGCCATGATCCACGCATCGATTTCCTGCGCACATCCCATATCCCGTTTGTGGCCCAAGGCCGCACCGAAAACTGTGACGATTACGCATGGCTTGATATCGACAATGAAAAGGCCTTTGTCGATGCGGTGAATTACCTTGTCGGCCTTGGCCATCGCAAAATCGCCTATCTCGGTGGCGATCCCGAACTTAATTACGCCTGGCAACGGCGTGCGGGATATCTTGCCGCGACCAAGGCCAATGGCTGCGATATCGCGCCGGGCTACATGCATGACGGCATCACCAACGAACTGGCCGCCCGCGAGGCCGTTTTGGAAATTCTCAAACTCCCCGATCATCCGACCGCCATTTTGTGCGTCACCGATGCGGTTGCCATCGGCGCCATCCATGCGCTGGCCCATGCCGGTATCGACGTCGGATCGGAAATGTCCGTGATTGGTTTTGATGGCCTGCCGATGGGCGAGGCCATCCATCCCGGCCTGACCACCATGAGCCAGGCCAGCTATCAGATCGGCCGTGAAGTCGGCCGGATCGTTGTTGCGCAGGCAAACAAGGCAAATTCGCCTGCATCCGAATTTTCCCAAATTCTGTGGGAAGCATCGCTGACCGTCCGTGGGTCAGCCAACCCGCCAGCATTGAAGCTGGCCGCAAATGCCAAGGGAGGCATCTCATGAAAACAAGGTTTACGCGTGCTTTAACGCTTGCTGCCGCTGGTCTGCTGGTTTCCACCAGCATCGCCAGTGCGCAACTGCGGTTCTGGACCACCGAAGAACAACCCGAACGCCTGGCCAAACAAGAAGAAATGGCCAAGGAGTTCGAAGCCAAAACCGGCACCTCTGTGGAAGTCATTCCGGTCACGGAAACCGAACTTGGCACGCGTGCCACCGCCGCCTACGCCGCCGGTGACTTGCCAGACGTCATTTACCTGACGCTGCAATATGTCCTGCCCTGGTCCGAGGCCGGCATCCTTGATACCGAAGCCAATAACGAAGTCGTCAACCAGCTGGGCAAGGATACCTTCGCCCCGGCCGCACTCAGCATGGCTGATTTCGACGGCGAAGTTGCCGCCGTGCCCTCTGATGGCTGGACCCAGATGGTGCTTTATCGCAAGGACCTGTTTGACGAAGCCGGTCTTGAGGCCCCCAACACCTACGCCAATATCGTCAAGGCCATCGAAGCCCTGCACAACCCGCCTGAAATGTACGGCTTTGTCGCTGCGACCAAGATCGATGAAAACTTCATGAGCCAGGTGCTTGAGCATGTCTTCCTGGCAAACGGCGCAACCCCGGTGGCCGCCGATGGCTCGGTCGGCTTTGACAAGGCGAAGCTCGTCGAGGCGCTTGAGTTTTATAAAAAACTCGCCGACGCATCGCCCCCCGGTGATCTGTACTGGAAACAGTCGCGCGAGGTTTACTTCGCGGGCAAAGCAGCGATGATCATCTGGTCGCCCTTCATCCTTGATGAACTGGCAGGCCTGCGTGACAGCGCCCCGCCCACGATCAATAACGACCCGACCTCGGGCGAGCTTGCCTCAAAAACTGGTGTTGTCACCCGTCTGATGGGCCCGTCCAACCCGAATGGCGCTGCATGGGGTGACATTCGTTATTTCGGTATCACCAACGATGCCGATACCGACCCGGCAGAGGAATTTGTCAAATTCTCGCTCGGTGAAGGTTACACCAGCACCCTTTCCATCGCCCCCGAAGGAAAATTCCCGGTCCGTCATGGCACCGCCGAAAATCCCGATGAATTTGTCAAGGCATGGGCTACGCTTCCGGTCGGTGTGGATCGCAAAAAGCCGCTGTCAGAGCTGTATGACCCGGCCGTCATCACCGATATCGTTTCCGGTCTTGAGACCGCAAACCGTTGGGGTGTTGCCGAAGGTCAGTTGGCCAAGGCATCGCGCATCATCAACAGTCAGGTCATCAACCGCCGTGTGCGCGAATTTATCGATGGCGAACGTAATGCCGATGCAACTGCTGATCTGATCAACGAAGAAGTCAGCAACATCGAATAAGCGATCTTGATCCGGGGCGCAGATTATCACCGCGCCCCGGATTTCCGATTTTCACAACGGATTTCAAGACGATGGCCCCTTCCAACTCAACCGCTCAACCCCCGG
The DNA here is from genome assembly GCF_001618185.1 of Thalassospira sp. MCCC 1A02898. NCBI lineage: Bacteria > Pseudomonadati > Pseudomonadota > Alphaproteobacteria > Rhodospirillales > Thalassospiraceae > Thalassospira > Thalassospira sp. MCCC 1A02898. The sequence goes on from NZ_LPXK01000012.1 coordinate 4,666, forward strand.
CAACCACCACGCCGCCGCGCAAAGGCAAACTGGGCCCGATGGCCCGGCGCGAAGCACGGCTTGCCCTTTGGATGCTGGCCCCGACATTTCTGATTGTCATTGGCATTGTCCTGTTTCCGTTGCTGGCCAATTTCTGGATTTCGGTCAAGCCGGTCACACTATCGGATCTGCGCCCGCCAACCCCGGTGGTGTCCGAACGGGTCCGGGGCGATTTTGACATCGCCGGGCAGGAATTTGAAATCCAGTATCGCCTGCGCAATTCATCGCGCGACGGCGATATTACCGACGTCGTCCTGACCGATACATTACCCGCGGGCATTACGGTCATTGATCTGGGCGATGTCTGTACGGTCACGGGGGCCGAGGTCCGCTGTGCGCTTGATGGCCTTCCGGCTGGCGAACGCACCCGGCTTAAAATGACGGCGGTTTCAGATGAAAGCTTTGCCGCCAACCCGGTTTCTCCGCGCGATAGCGAACCCACCGTTACCGGCACGTCCGACAACATCCTGACCAACAGTGAATTCACCCTTGATAACTTCGCGCGGATTTTTGATTCCCACGAATTCTGGTCGGTGCTGTGGGTGACGATTACCTATACGGTCTTTGGCACGCTGGGCGCATTGGTTTTGGGCCTGTTTGCCGCACAAATGCTCAACAAGCCCTTTGCCGGGCGGTCGATCATTCGCGGGCTTTTCCTGTTTCCCTATGTCGCGCCGGTCATTGCCGTTGCCTTCACCTGGGTGATCCTGCTTGATCCCTTCAACGGCACCTTCAATGCCATCTTGCAACGGATGAACCTTGCCGACGAGGGTGTAAACTTCTTTGGTCAGCGCGACATTCCCATTGATGTTTTTGGGCTCACCATCGATTTCCCGCTGGCCTTGGCAACGGTGATTGCCTTTGAAGCCTGGCGCTATTTCCCGCTGTCCTTCCTGTTCATTCTGGCCCGCATGCAATCGATTTCATCAGACATGTACGAGGCCGCCGAGGTCGATGGCGCCACGCCCTTGCAACAGTTCTGGCACATTTCCCTGCCACAACTTCTGGGGATCCTGTCCACCCTGTTCCTGCTGCGCTTCATTTGGACGTTCAACAAGTTTGACGACATCTTCCTGCTGACCGGCGGGGCGGCAGGTACGCGCACACTCACAGTCGATGTCTATGAACAGGGCTTTGCCCTCTCCAATCTTGGGGCCGGGGCGGCGGTGGCGGTTGCGATCTTCATCCTGCTTCTGGTCTTTGCCGTGTTCTATTTCAAATTCGTCCATCGGGAGGATTCGTAATGCGTATCGGTACGGGTCTTCTTCTGGGTCTTCTGACCGGCTTGCTTTGGGGCACAATTGCGGTTGCCCTCACCGGCATTTCATTGACCCTGATCACCGGCCTTCCGGCCACACCGATCATATCGGCAGGTGCGCTTGGCGGGGCGGTCAATGCCGCCATCATCATGCTGCGCGCGCCTGCGGATCGCACACCGGGGCTTTACCTTGTCGCCTTTGCTGGCGTGATCGTCTCGATGATGCTGGTCTCCTTTGGCGCACCGTTCAGTCTGGCCTTCTCGGAAAGTTCGCTTATTCAGGCATTTGGCGTCGGGCTGATCGCGCTTGCCGTGACCTTTGCCAACCGGGCGGTCCTGATCGACATTCAGTCGGGCATGCTCAAACGCTATGCGATTGATCTGGTGATTGTCCGAACGCTCAAGGGCTTTGGCTTTGTATTCTTTAGCGTCATTGTCATCCTGCCCTTCTATGTGATGGTGATGACCAGCCTGAAGAACCAGCAGGATCTGTTCCTGAACCCGCTGGATCTGTCGATTGACCTGACACAGGGCGCTGCCAGCCTGTTTGACAGCTATGTCGAACTGTTCACCAAGTTCAATTTTGGCCGCTTCCTTCTGATTTCGACCATCGTGTCGGTCTGCACCGTTTTGATCACGCTGGCCTTTTCGATCCCCGGCGCCTATGCGGTGGCACGTTTGAAATTCCCCGGACAGACGGTGCTTTCAAGCTCCATCCTGCTGATCTATCTCGTGCCGATGATCGTTCTGGTCATCCCGCTTTATGCCGTCTTCAGCCAGCTTGGCCTGCGCAATACGGTGGTTGGCCTTCTGATCGTCTATCCGGCCACCACGGTCCCGGTAGCGCTTTACATGCTGCAGGGATACTTCCGCGGCCTTCCCGCCGAACTGGAAGAAGCCGGTCTGATGGATGGTTTGTCGCGCTTTGGCGTCATCTGGAAAATCACCCTGCCCCTTGCCTTGCCGGCCCTGGCATCGGTGTCGCTTTATGTCTTCATGATCGCCTGGAACGAATTCCTGTTTGCCTTCATGTTCCTCGATGATCCCGACATCTTCACCCTGTCGCGCGGGGTGGTGTCGCTCAATTCATCCGAGGTCCCGCGCCAACATCTGATGGCCGGTGCGGTGATCGCAACGGTTCCGATCCTGGTCATTTTCCTGTGGTTTGAACGCTTCCTCGTTCAGGGTCTCACCGCCGGGAGTGTCAAAGGATGAGACAGATGAGCCAGATGCGCCTTTCACTCGATCAGCTTACCGGCACCAACAGACGTGCGGCCGACATCCTGCTGGGCAATGATCGCGGCGGCTATACCGTGCCAAGTGCCAAGCTCTATCCGTTCCAGTGGAACTGGGATAGTGCGCTGGTTGCCCTTGGCTTTTCTGTGTTTGATCCCGATCGCGCCTGGCAGGAAGTCGAAAGCCTGCTTTCCGCACAATGGGACAACGGCATGGTGCCGCACATCATTTTCTGGAAAGAGGAAAAAAGCTACTTCCCCGGACCGGAACAGTGGGGCACGACCGATATTGCCAAAAGCCCGCCAACATCGGGCATCACCCAGCCCCCGGTGGCGGCAACCGTGATCGAACGGCTGCTGGCCGAAGACATTGATGCCCATCGCGATCGCGCGGCAAAACTTCTGCCCAAACTTGATCGCTGGCATCAATGGTTCCTTGATGCCCGTGATCCGGATGGCCGTGGCGTGGTTGCCATCATGCATCCGTGGGAAAGTGGCCGCGATAATCTGCCCGACTGGGATCGCCCATTGTCCTTCATCGACACCACCGGGGTTGGCACCTATCACCGCCGCGACACCGATATCGTCAATCAGGACGAACGTCCGAAAAACAACGACTACGATCACTATATGGCGCTGGTCAGGTTTGGTCGCGATTGCAATTGGGATACAGAAATCATTGCCCGCGATTGTCCGTTCTGGGTCGCCGAACCGGGCATGAATGCCATCTTGCGCCGGGCCGAACGCGATCTGATCAATATGGCAACGCTTCTGGGGCAGGATGATATCGCCGCCCGTGCCACCGCCCGCCTCGCCCGTCTTGATGCCGGGTTTGACCAACTCTGGTCTGAGACAGTTGGCGGCTATGTCACGCTTGATTTGCGTCGTGATGAACACGCCACCGGCCTGACATCAGGAAGCTGGCTTGCCCTGTTTGCCGGGCCTGTCGAACCGGCGCGCGCGGGCAACATGGCGGCAACCCTGACCCACTGGCTATCACAGGTCAAACACGGGGTTCCCAGCTTCGATCCCGCTCATGAACTGTTTGACTCCATCCGTTATTGGCGCGGCCCGGTTTGGGCCATGGTCAACTGGATGATCGCCACCGGATTGATCGAACATGGCGAAACCGATCTTGCCGATCGCATCCGGCGTGACACGCAGTCCCTTATCGACCAATCCGATTTTCGTGAATATTTCTGCCCGGTGACCGGCCGTGGTGGCGGGGGCACGGATTTTTCGTGGACGGCATCGATGTCGCTTTATTGGGCGGCCCGTCCCGAAGCCTTGCCAACCGCGTCCCGCCTGTCCCCATCGACCGCACCAACGGCTACCGCAGATCAGGAGAACACATAAAATGGGCCAGATCGAACTTAAAGGCATCCGCAAATCATTTGGCGGCATTGATGTCATCAAGGGCATCGATCTTCAGATCGATGAAGGTGAACTGGTGATTTTTGTCGGCCCGTCCGGCTGTGGCAAATCGACGTTGCTGCGCCTGATTTCCGGCCTTGTCGAAGCATCCGATGGCCAGATCCTGATTGATGGCGATGACGTCACCGGCAAGCCCCCGGCGGAGCGCGAGCTTTCGATGGTGTTTCAGTCCTATGCCCTCTATCCGCATAAATCCGTGCGCGAAAATATGGGCTTTGCCCTGACCGTTGCTGGCATGCCAAAGGCCGAAATCACCCAAAAGGTCGATGAGGCCGCCGCAACGCTCAAACTCGAAGACTATCTGGATCGCAAGCCCAAGGCACTGTCAGGCGGCCAACGTCAACGCGTCGCAATCGGTCGTGCGATTGTCCGCGAACCGCGCGCCTTTCTGTTTGATGAACCGCTGTCAAACCTTGATGCGGCTTTGCGCGTTGAAATGCGTCTTGAAATCGCCCGCCTGCATCAGAAACTCGGGGCCACCATGGTCTATGTCACCCATGATCAGGTCGAGGCCATGACGCTTGCCGACAAGATCGTCGTTCTGCAGGCCGGCCAGATCGAACAGATCGGCACCCCGCTTGATCTCTATCGCCATCCGGGCAACCTGTTTGTCGCCCAGTTCATCGGCTCACCAAAAATGAATGTGGTCGACTGCACGGGCAAGGGCACGCAGCTTACCTTTGGTAATGGCAACACGTCCGATATCGCGCGGAACACCAATGGCGCCACCAAGATGGGCATTCGCCCCGAACATATGGCGCTTTGTGACGCGGGCGATGCCGGTGATGCCTCAAAGGCCATCCTGACCGGTCAAATCGATGTCATGGAACATCTCGGCTCCGACAGCTTCGCCTATGTCAATGTCCCCGACGTTGGCCTGTTCACCGTGCGCATTGTCGGTCATTCCGACGCCAAGGAAGGCGACATGGTCGGATTGCATTTCGCTTCCGGCGATGTGCATCTGTTCGACGCATCGGAAAAAACCATTCCGGCATGACCAAACGCGCATGCCGGGTTTTCGATTTGGACGTCATTTTAATTGTATGAGGATTAAAATGACGTCCAATATCGGGCTTTGGATCTGCTGTCAGATTTTTCACCAATATTGAATAATGGGCTTGGTTATTCATTTTAAGTGAACACCCCAAAAGCCCCTTTTTGCGCTATTTCAGCGACCCCAAAACCGCCAGACTTTCATAGCGTTTGATATAGGGTTCATGAAAAACACGGTCGACAAAGGCGCTGTATTCTTCCATGTCGCTGACCTGAATACGCAGCACAAAATCATGCGCCCCTGTCACATGATGACACTGTACAACCTCAGGCATTCTGCCGAATTCTTCACGCATCAGCATGTACCGATCCGGGCGGTCGCGCTCCATGGTCAGAAGCACGATCACCATCATCTTCTTGCCAAATACCTTGGGCGACACGATCGCAACGTCGCGCTCAATCACCCCGGTTTCACGCAGGCGCTGCACCCGGCGCAAACAGGCCGCCGATGAAAGACCAACTTTCGCGGACAGCTCATTACCTGTTAAGCGACTGTTTTCCTGCAACAATTCCAGCAGGCGATAGTCAAATTTATCGAGTTCCGCCAAGGTCCAATATCCCAAACGACGCTGTAACATCCTTCGGATAAACATGACCGAAGCAGCCCGCGAAAGAAAATCGTTTTTACAGATTCTTTGCGAAAATCTCGCACGGATTTGCGAACTTTGCGCGCCGTTTCACATAATCCAGACGTAAATTGTTTGTGGGTCCGAAGGAAACTTTGTCCCCTTATTAGCAAACAAACTAGCGAGCCAGCATCATGCCAGCACAGTTTACAAATGGATCCCTCGTCGCCACCACCAATGTCGCGCCGGTATCAGGCGTAACCATCTGGCGCTGGCTCGTCCTTTTCCCGCGCAAATGGGCACTGGCCTACAAGGTTGCCCGTGATGCGGAAATGCTTCGCAATGCCCCGCGCGAAGTGCTTGAAGACATCGGCATTGCCCGTAATGACGTTGCGTTCGTCTGCGAACACGGCCACCTGCCGAGATAACGACCTCCCTCAATAACGGTCATCAGGCGCCCCACCTGACGGACCAGCTTTAAAAGCCTGTCGGTGTCCCATGCACTGGCGGGCTTTTTGTCTTGATCGCTTTCTCGCCCACGACGTCCCCCACCATCGTCCTTAAATCCCTTGGCAGACTGCCGGTATTGCCCTCCGACCGGCCCGGAGATCGCCATCACATCGTTACCAGACCGTGCATTCCGGGCGTTTACCGCTTGGTTACCTGCCCCCACGCGATGATCAGGCATAACAAGCCAAAAGAGAGATGAGGCGGTCATGCAATATCAGCTTAAGATCAATGGAGAATCCCGTACCGTTGATGTCGAACCGGGCACCCCGCTGCTTTGGGTTCTGCGCGACGAACTGGAACTTACCGGCACCAAATTTGGCTGCGGCGTTGCCTATTGTGGTGCCTGCACTGTCCATGTGGATGGTTACCCGACCCGTTCCTGCCAGACCTTTGTCGAGGATGCGGTCGATAGCGAAATCACCACCATCGAAGGTGCGACCGACAAGGTCGCCAAGGCGGTTCAGGCCGCATGGCAGGAAAAAGATGTCGTGCAGTGCGGCTGGTGTCAGTCCGGTCAGATCATGTCGGCCATCGGCCTTCTGACCGAAAACCCCAATCCGACCGATGAGGAAATCAAGGATTACATGTACGGCAATGCCTGCCGCTGTGTGACCTATGTCCGCATCAACGAAGCCATCAAGCTCGCATCTGAAAAGCTGGAGGCCTAAGCCATGAACATCAGTGTATCCCGTCGCGGCTTCCTTAAGGGATCGGCCGCTGGCGCCACAGCCCTTTTCGTCGGTGTGAATGCCAAGGGTGTTCTGGCTGCCGGAAGCTCGGCTGCGGCAAATACCGATCTGAACCCGTTCGTCAAAATTGATGCCGATGGCGTTGTCACCGTCATCATCAAACATTTCGAAATGGGTCAGGGCACGACCACCGGCCTGACCACCCTGGTCGCCGAAGAAATCGATGCCAACTGGGACAGTGTCAAAACCGATTTCGCACCGGCCGATGATGTCCGCTACAAGAACCTGTTCTTTGGCGCGCAGGGGACCGGTGGTTCGACCTCGATTGCCAATTCATTCATGCAGTACCGCGAAGCTGGTGCTGCCGCGCGTGATCTGCTTGTCCGTGCCGCGGCCCAAAGCTGGGGTGTTGATGCATCGACCATCTCTGTTGAGAACGGCATCATTTCATCGGGGGGCAATTCCGGGCACTTTGGCGAATTTGTTGCGATTGCAGCAACCCTTGAAGCCGTTGAAAAGCCGACAATCAAGACCCCGGATCAGTTCAAGCTGATCGGCAACGAAAAGCTCCACCGCAAGGACAATCACGGCAAGACCACCGGAACCGCGATCTTTGCCATGGATGTCAATCTGCCCGGCATGATCTATGCCGCGATCATGCACAGCCCGAAATTCGGTGGCACTGTTGTATCCTTCGATGACAGCGCGGCAAAGGATGTCGGTGGTTTCATCGCCGCACAGGTCCTGCCAAACAAGGCGGGTGTGGTTGCCTTTGGCAAAAACACCTGGTCGGCATTCCAGGCGCGTGATGCGCTTTCGGTTGAATGGGACTTCAGCGTTGCTGAAACCCGCAGCACCGATGCCCTGATCGCGGCCCATCAGGCCCTGCTTGATGAAAAGCCGGAATTCGAAATCGGCCACGAAATTACGACCGAGAATGTCGCACCCTTGATCGAAGGTGCGTCAAAAACCATCGAGGCTGACTTCACCTTCCCGTATCTGGCGCATGCGTCAATGGAATCGCTGAACTGCACGATTGAACCAACTGATTTTGGTGTGCGTGTCCATGACGGTTGTCAGTTCCCGACCATCACGCGGCCGACGGTTGCGGCGATCCTTGTGCTTAAGCCCGAACAGGTCGAAATCAAGACGCTGTATGCCGGTGGTTCGTTTGGCCGTCGCGCCAACCCGACCGCCGATTACAATGCCGAGGCCGCCATGGCCTTCGCCGTTTCGGGCAAAAAAGTCCCGGTCAAACTGGTCTGGAGCCGCGAAGACGACATGAAGGGCGGCTATTACCGCGCCATGTCGGCACATCGGGCAAAGATTGGCCTTGATGCGGATGGCAAGATCGTCGGATGGGACCATCGCCTTGCGATCAAGTCGATCATGAAAGGCACAAGCTTTGAAGGAATGATGGTCCGTGACGGGGTTGATGCGACCTCTGTCGAAGGCGTTTCCGAAAGCCTTTATGCCATCCCGAACCAGGCCATCGGCCTGACGGATTTCCATAACCCGGTGCCGGTTCTTTGGTGGCGTTCGGTGGGACATACCCACACCGCCTATGCCATGGAAACCCTGATGGATATGGTTGCAGCCGAAAGCGGTCAGGACCCGATCGAACTACGTCTGTCGATGCTGGACGCAGCGCAGCCCAACCAGGCCCGCATGATTGAAGCCATCAAGCACGTACGTGAGATTTCCGGATGGAAAGAAGGCGACAAGCGCGGCTTTGCCTGCCACTTCTCGTTCAATACCTGCGTCGCGGTTGTCGCGGACGTCTCGGTCGATGACACCAGCGTGCATGTCAACAAGCTGTTCATGGCGGTTGAATGCGGTGTGGCTGTAAACCCCGATGTCATTCGTGCGCAGATGGAAGGCGGCGCAGGCTACGGCCTGACAGCGATCTTGCGCAATCAGATCACCCTGACCGACGGTGAAGTCGATCAGTACAACTTCCCGGATTACGAATTGCTTCGTAATCCCGAAATGCCCGAAGTCGAGGTCGCCATCGTTCCATCGAACGGTGCACCGACCGGTGTTGGCGAACCGGGTCTGCCCCCGACCGGGCCGGCCGTTGCCAATGCGATCTTTGCGCAAACCGGCAAGCGGATCCTGGATCTTCCCATGACCAAGGCCGGTTTCGACTTCGTGTAAGAGATAACTGCTCGGGAAATCATTTTTCCCCCATCCCCCACCCCGTGGTTTCCCGGGCAGTTACCCTTTTGCTGAAAGGGCGAGGAATATGACCAATCAACTTTCTGCAATGCTTGGCACCTGGCAGGAAAACCGTGACAGCACTGAATGGGTGCTGGGAACGGTTTATCGCACCGAGGGATCTGCTTATCGCAAGGCCGGTGCCATGATGCTGATCAACGGTCACGGGCAACAGTTCGGACTACTCAGTGGCGGCTGTCTTGAGGCCGACATTATCCGCAATGCGCGCCGGGCCATGGTGACCGGCAAGCCTGTCATGTTGACCTATGACGGCACTGACGAAGATGATCTGTCATTCAAACTTGGCGTGGGATGTGGCGGCACGGTCTATATCATGCTCCAGCCACTTGGCTCCGCGAATGATCTGGGCCTTGGCGATTTGTATGAAGCCCTGCAAAAACGTCAAAGCGGCCTCTATTTCCAGAAAATTGACGCGGTCGAAGGCTATTTCGAGGCTGGCGCGCTTTATGGGCAACGCCCCGCCCATATTGAAAACCGCGAAGACGGCAATTGGCTGGTGACACCGATCCAGCCTGAACCCCATGTTCTTGTCGTGGGCGGTGGCCTTGATGCCCGCCCGGTGATTGGCATTGCCCATCAGATGGGCTGGCAAACAACGCTGGTCGATCCACGCCCGGCAAATGCGCGGGCTGAACATTTCCAGGCGGCAGGCAAAATTCTGCGCAAGATTGATGGTGATTTGGCGACCTATGTGACCGATCACAAAGTCGATGCGGTTATTCTGATGGCCCATAGTGTCAGCATCGATGCCGCGGCCCTTGCGGTGCTTTGTGATGCACCGATCAAACATCTGTCCGCCCTTGGTCCACGCCATCGGTTTCGCGATGTTTTGAACGAAGCTGGCATTTCGCGGAATGATCTGGCATTTGATATTTCAAGTCCCGCGGGTCTCGACATCGGTGGGCAACTTCCTGAAAGCATTGCTCTTTCGATGTTGTCAGGCATTCATGCCGCCCTGTTCAAGCAATCAGCGGCCCCGGCCCTGGCGCAAGCCGCCGAATAATGCGACCTTGATGATGACACCACGCGCAGACATCCCGAAACCGAAACTGGCCACGCTTCTTCTGGCGGCCGGGGAAAGTGCGCGCTTCGGCGGGCGTAAGCAGCTTGCCGATATCAATGGCAAACCCATGATCGAACATGCCCTTGATGCCCTGTCGGGGATGCCAACATCTGACACCTTTGTGGTTCTTGGTGCCTATGGCGATGAAATCGCGCCGCGCCTTGATAACGGCGTGATCCTTATCACCAATGACAATTGGGCCACGGGAATGGGAAGCTCCATTGCGTGCGGCATGACGAAAATCGCGACCAACGGCGGGTATGATGGTGTTTTGATTGCCCTGTGTGATCAGGTCAATCTGACCAGCGAGGATTACACCCGATTGATCACAGCCTTTGACGGCAAACAGATTGTCGCAACCCGACATCAAGATGGGCTGGGCGTGCCCGCCATTTTCCCAAAGTCTGTCTTTGATGATTTGCAAAGCCTTGCCGGGCCGATTGGCGCGCGCAAAATCATCGACAGACATACCGATAAGGTGACGGCCGTATCACTTGCAAATGCCGCACTTGATATCGATACCCAAGATGATCTGAAGCAAGTGACAGGCTAACCGGCCTTATTTGCAAAACCGGATAGCAGGGTGTTTCCTGCTGACCCGTCGGCTGAATTGCGGCATGCTTGCATGTCTTGAAAACGAGATGACGTGAATGAAAGCAACCGCCCACATCATGGTCCTTTTGGTTGAGGACAACATGGATATCGCCGCTACCGTCAGTGACTATCTGACGATTGAAGGCGTTGAATGCGACCATGCCTATGATGGTGAAACCGCCTATCAGATGGCGCTGACCGGCGAGTATGACGTCATCCTGCTTGATCTGATGTTGCCATTCCGTGATGGCATCAGCATCTGCAAGGCGCTGCGTGACGAAGGGGTGGACACCCCGGTTCTTATGCTGACCGCGCGCGATACACTTGATGACAAGATTGAAGGTTTCCACGCCGGGGCGGATGATTATCTGGTCAAACCGTTTGAGCTTGAAGAGCTTCTTTTGCGCACGCGGGTTTTGTCGCGTCGGCGCAGTGGCGAGGTCAGGCGTTTCTCGCTTGGTGACCTGCTTATTGATTTTGAAAACCGTTCCGTGGTGCGGGCTGGCCAGAATATCAGTGTATCGCCAACGGGTTGGACCATTTTGGAAGTTCTCGCGCAAAACAGTCCGCAGGTTGTAACCCGTTCTCGTTTGTCGATGGCACTCTGGCAAGGCGATCCACCTGATACCAATGCGCTGAAGACTCATCTTTACAAACTGCGTCATCGGATCGACAAACCGTTTGAGCAAAATCTGATTCACACCATTCCGGGCCAGGGCGTGGCCCTTCGCGAGTAGCCGCTATGAGCACATGTTGCGCACCCAAGACCCGATCCTTTTCCCGCTTTGTGCGCAATTACGTGCTGCTGGGTCTGGTGATTACGCTCGTGCTTTATACGGTGGTCGTCAATTTCTACATGCTGTATGGCAAGTGGATGGTGGCGTCCTTCCAGCTTCAGGTCATTGCCGAACAATATGACAATGAACTGGCCGAAAACCCCGAAGCCCCCTTGCCCAAGGGTTTCAATATTGAAACCTTCACCGGGTTTGATCGGCTGCCGGCAGAATTGCGCGCGCACGCAACGCCGGACGATCTTGAGATTGGCGAGCTTTTCTATATCAACACCGACAAATACGCCGCCGAAGAAAACCCCGAAAACCCGGTCTTTCTGGTCTTCCCCTATCAGCTGCGCAATGGGGATGACATCCTGATCCTGCAGACCTATCACGCCGGGGATGAAGACAGCATCTATTTCGTGCGCCTGCACAAGCTGGCCCTGCTGTCGATCCCTTTTGCCATGGCGGTGGTCGGCATCTTTGCCTGGTTCCTGTGGGTGATTGGCAAACGCCTGACCAAGCCATCCGAGAACCTTCAGAACTGGGCCAACAATCTGACGGCAGACAACCTGCGCGAACCGATCCCGGATTTCGGGTTTGAAGAGCTTAATGACGTTGCCCACGAACTGCATCGATCGGTTGATCAGATCGACAAATTCGTTGCCCGCGAACGTGAATTCCTCCGTCAGGCCAGCCACGAGCTGCGCACACCTGTTACCATCGTTTCGGGCAATGTCGAACTTCTGGAAAAAAGCCCGCTCAACGCAACGCAGGCACGCGTTATGGCCCGAATCAAACGGGCCAACCGCAACATGCAGCAATTGCTTGAAACCCTGTTGTGGCTGGGCCGTGACAATGCACCGCTTGGTCAAACCGAAACGATTAATATCAGCGCCTTCATCGAACAGGAAATCAGTGATCTTTCCTATCTGATGGAGGGCAAACACGTTACCTGCACATTTGAACCTGACAGCCGCGAAACCGAGATCGCGACCTCGCGCGCGGCATTGATGATTGTGGTGTCCAACCTGATCCGAAATGCGTTCCAGCACACCCCAAAGGGCGAGGTCAAGATCACGCTTTCCGGCACACAGATCTGTGTCGAGAACGCCATCCTGACCTGCAATGGACAATGCACAATGCCACAGGGCGAAGGCATTGGCCTGCAACTCGTCCGGCGCATTTGTGAACGTCTTGACTGGACCTGCACGCTTACGCATCTGCCCAATGGCGGCATGTCGGTTTGCCTCGATCCCGGCGCCGAAACGCGGGTTGAGCGCAAACCCGAACTGGTTGAAAACTGATCCTCACACAAAAGGGGCAGCACATTCGCTGCCCCTTTTTATTTGTCTGACTTATGGCCGAAACAGCCTTGCCGCCGGATGTTCAAACGTTACCCGACCATCCTTCATACCCCAGATCGGGCGACTGATTTCGGAAACCACTTGTGCCCGGCTTTGGGCGGGCAGGACGATGAAGCTTGCGGCTTCGCCGACCGCGATCTTGCTGGATCGGCCCAGAAGTTTTGCCGGGGCGTCGGACACCATGGCAAAGCAGTTTTCAAGTTCGGCCTCGGTCGCGAGCTGACTGACATTGGCATACAGATTTGCCATGCGCGACAGCGAACAATCGCCATAAGGCGTAAACGGGTTCAGCACATTGTTGGTCGCAATCGTGCAACACACACCATGGGAAGCAAGCTTGTGCGCGGGTGCGACACCACAGGGTACGGAATGATCATGATCGCGCCCGGTCAGGAAAAGGTCGGTTGCGGGCAACACGGTTAGGCCGATCCCGGCATCACGCATGATGGCAATCGTGTCGTCGAGTTCGGGTTTGGGCAAGACCGACAGTTTGGTCACATGCCCGATCATCACCCGGCCCTGCCAGCCAAAGGCGATGGATTGTTTTGCCACTTCATCCAAGTGCCGCCAACTGGCATCCAGATCGAAATCCAGATGGAAATCCAGATCGACATCATAGTCGCGCGCCATTTCAAAAAGACGCAGGATCTGGCCATGTGGATCGGTATCCATATAGGGACAACCGCCCAGCAAATCGGCACCACTATCCAATGCTGCGCGCAACAGTTCCTCGGTCCCGGGATAGTTAAACAGGCCTTCCTGCGGGAAGACGCAAATCTCGATATCCATTGCCCAGGCATAGTCGGCCTTAAGCCGCTTGATGGCGTTAAAGCCTGCCAAGCCGATGCCCGGATCAATTTCGACATGGGTGCGGACCGCATTGGTGCCCTCTGTAATTGCCTTTTCAATCACGCGGGCACCGCGGGCGTAAATGTCATCCTCGGTAAAGCCGCTTTTGGCGTTGGCGACGGCACTGATCGCGCCCTTTAACGTGCCGGTTTCGTTTTTGGCCCGGTCAAGAATGCAGGCCTTATCAAGGTGAATGTGGCTTTCAACAAAGCCGCAACTGATCAGCTGGCCCGCTGCATCAAAGCTTGGTCCATCGCCGGCAATTGATTGGGCGATCTCGACAATTTTTCCATCCGCCACGGCAAGATCGACAAGCGTATTCTCACCAGTCAGGCAGGCGTTCCTCACCAGATAATCAAGCATTCTCGTGTGTTTCCAGTTCCGGGTTTTTATCGTTGGGGGCTTTATCGCCCTGTTCGGCACCACCCAAATAGGCGGCAATCAGGCGTTCATCTTCTCTCAGCTCGGATGCCTTGCCTTTGGCAACCACCTGCCCCTGTTCAAGAACATAGGCATAATCGGCGACCGAAAGCGCCATGGTCGCCATCTGATCGACCAGAAGGATGGTGACCCCTTCGTCACGCAATTCGCCCAGAATGGCATAGAGTTCCTCGACCATGGCCGGGGCCAGACCAAGCGATGGCTCATCAAGCAACAGCGCCTTTGGCTTGGCGACCAGACCACGGGCAATTGCCATCATTTGCTGTTCGCCACCTGACAAAAGACCAGCCGGGCTGTTGATGCGATCGCGCAGACGCGGGAAGCGGTTCAGGATGGCTTCAAGTTCATCGGAACTAACGGGTTTGGGTTGCTTATAAGCCCCCAGTTCGATGTTTTCGCGCACGGTCAGTTCCGGGAAGACCTGACGGCCTTCGGGCACCAGAACCAAGCCCTGTTCCACGATCTGATGCGGGGCAAGATCATGGATGTATTCGTTATTGAGAACGATCTTGCCATCCACCGGGCGCAGCAACCCGGCCAGTGCGGTCAGGAAGGTCGACTTGCCCGCACCGTTTGCACCCAGAAGTGCAACCATTTCGCCCTGACGGACCTTAAGATCAATGGAATGCAGAACCGGTGCGGCGCCATAGCCAGCAGTTAAACGCAGGGTTTCAATCACCGGAGAGTCCCCGGCCTCAAACGGGATCGGGCGTGGGCGGGCCTTCATTTCGCCGTCGCCAAGATAGGCCGCGATGACCTGCGGGTCGTTTTGCACGGCCTGCGGAGTGTCAAAGATGATCGGGGTTCCGGCATCAACCGCCAAAATCTGATCAGAAATGCCCATGACCATTTCCATGTCATGTTCGACCAGCACCACGGTAATTCCGGCATCGGCCAGTTGGCGCAACAATTTCGCCAGTGACACCTTGTCAGCATGCATCAGGCCCGCAGCCGGTTCATCGAGCAACAACACACCGGGTTTGGTCGCAAGCGACCGGGCAATTTCAACCAGCCTGCGATCCACATGCGGCAGATCACCGGCACGGGCATCGATATCGCCATGATAGCCACAAAAGGCCAGAAGCCCGGCGGCATGGTTGCGGTTGGCATCCGATGCAATCGCACTGAACGGCTTGCCAAAGCGACCGACCGGAAGACCGGCAATGACGTTGTCGATCACCGACATGTTTTCAAACAGACGGGTCGCCTGATAGGTGCGCGCAATGCCATTACGCGCTGCGAAATCGGTTGGCTTGCCCGCAATATCCTGATCCCCGATGCGCACAGTTCCTTCTGTCGGTTTGTAAAACCCGCTGATGATGTTCAAAAGCGTGGTTTTACCCGCCCCGTTCGGCCCGATGATGGATGTGACATCGCCCGGCTTGGCGGTGAAGGAAACGGCATTGACCGCCTTCACCCCGCCAAAGGCGATGGACAGGTTTTCAACCACCAGACCATCGGACTTGGCGTAATCCTTAAGGCCTGCCTCGATCTCGTGCGCCGGGGTGGCGGTGACACCGCGCTTGGTCAGCGGAATGAAGCGTTCGATCACGCCAACGATGCCACGCGGGGCAATCAGGAGAACGACAATCAGAAGTCCGCCAAAAATCAGCAGGCGATATTCGGCAAAGTCGGCCAGCAGTTCGGGCAACAACACCGAAACCGATGCGCCGACCAGCGGCCCCAGAACCGTACCCGCCCCGCCCAGAATGACAGCAAACAGGTACAGGATCGACTGGCTAAGCGGGAAGTTTGACGGTGCGATAAACATCATGAGCGGCGCAAACAACGCCCCGGCAAGCCCCGCCATGGCAGCCGCAATGGCAAAGCCGGATGCCTTGACGGCAAAGGCGTTATAGCCAAGCGAACTTGCGGCAATTTCCGCATCGCGCATGCTGGTCATTGCCATGCCCCAGCCACTTGTCGCCAGACGACGGAAGGCAAAAAGCGCGACCCCGGCCAGAACAACGCACAGCATCACAAGATCGCGTTCGCTAAACATATAGCCAAACAAGTCGGGCATCGGGAAACCCATCAGCCCGTTTTGCCCGCCGGTCAGTGCCCGCCATTCAATCGCGCCATGTTCGACAATAAAGGCAAAGGCAATCGTCACCATGGCAAGGAACGGCCCGGCCATGCGCACAGCCGAAAGTGCCAGGACACACCCCGCCAACCCGGCGATCACGGTCGATGCAATCAGCGCCATCCAGAAATTGAGCCCGGCCAAAGTCAGGATCGCACTGGCATAGGCCCCGATGGCAAAGAACCCGACCTGCCCCAGCGATACCAGCCCGGTCAGGCCATACAAAACATTCAGCCCCACACACAAAACCGTGGTGATGGCGACAAGGCCGATGACGAACTGCGTATAACCGCCCGTCATCGTCACACCGATCAAACCGGCAATGATGGCCGCCAAGATCACGCCATCAAGGGCGACGGGTTTATTGAGTTTGGGCATCGGATTTTTGAATTTCATATCGCGTTTCATCATCAGACCTTCTTGATCGCAGCACGGCCAAACAGGCCGCTTGGTTTGACGGTCAGAACCGCGATCACAAGCGCGAAGACGACGATGAAGGTGTAGGAAGATCCGAGATAGGTGGTCACACCGGCCTCAACCAGACCATAGATAAAGCCTGCCAACATGACGCTATAGGCCGATGTCATGCCGCCCAGAATGGCAACCGCAAAGGCCTTAAGCCCGAAAAGCGTGCCCATATCGGAATGCACCGAAAACAGCGGCGCAATCAAAAGTCCGGCACAGCCGGCCAGCATTGATGAGATGGCAAAGGATCCGGTCACCATCAAGGTGGTGTTGATCCCCATCAGCTTGGCCGCCTGAAGGTTCTGCACCACCGCCAGAAGCGCACGCCCCTGACGGGTATGACGGAACAGCGCATGAAGTGCGAGTGCCACACCAATGGCGGCAACCGGGATCAGGATTTGTTGCGGATAGACACCGGTGCCAAACACATTCCAGCTTTCGCCAACCAGAGCGGATGGCAGGGTGCGCGGCTCATTACCAAAGGTAAACAGCACTGCGTTATCAAGCAAAATGCCGCCCGCAACCGTCGCCATCAGCCAGGCCTCGGAATTGCGAATGGCAAAGGGGCGGACAAGGAAAAATTCAACCAAAATGCCGGCAAGCCCGCAGCATAAAATGGCCAGCGGATACCCGACAATGACGGGAAAACCGTATCGTTCGCAGAACACAAAGCCCAGAACAGCGCCCAGCATCACCATCGATCCTTGCGCGAAATTGACCTTGGAGGACACCGAATAGGTGATCTGGAAACCAAGCGCGATCAGCCCGTACATACTGCCCAGACCGATCCCGGTAATCAGAGCTGCGATAAATAACGTCATTGCCCGTTGCCTGCTTATGCCGTGCACGTAAGTGCATCATTAAAATGGATAAATCCCCGAATGGCGCGCATTGGGAACACGCCATTCGGGTTGGATAGATCGCTTATTTGATCGGAATGATCTGACCTTCGACGAAATGCGCGAAGGTGTAATCTTCCGGACCAAGCGCATCCTGATCGTCCGGGGTGAACGGCGTGTCATAGGTTTTGATCATGCCTTCGACACCACTGATTTCGTACATCGCTTCGCGGATGGCCGGACCTTCGGTCGAACCGGCTTTTTCAATCGCCGCTGCAATCAGAAGGGTCGCGTCATATGCGTTGGCAATGCCCGTTGCCGGGGTCACGTCGGCAAGGGTTTCAATTTCCGGGAATTTTTCCTGAAGTTTGACAAACATCGGGTTGGCCGGATCGGTGAACAGATAGGTCTGGATGAAGTGGACTTTTTCACCCGACTTGCCAGCAAGCTCGGTGAAGCGGCCACCGGCCGGCCCCCAATGCGATGAAATCGGAACATCCCAGCCCATACGATCAAGCGACTTGATCACCTGTGCGGTCGGGGCAACGTTGGCAACGACAAACAGGGAATCTGCGCCGTTTTCCTTAAGACGGGTCAGCTGCGGGACAACATCGACATCGTTTGATTCAAACTTTTCGATCCCGGCATGTTCCATGCCACGCTTTTCAAGCGCCTTGAGCAAGCCCTTCTCGTTGGACTCCCCCCACGGGTTGTTGATCAGGATCATACCCGGCTTCTTCGCACCGTAATTGGCGATAAGATATTCCGTGATGGCTTCGTCGACATATTCATCAACGGCCGAAACGCGGAAGACATAGTTTTCCTCGGCACCGTTTTTGGTGATCCCGGTTCCGGCAGCCCACGGGCCGATGAACGGGATTTTCTGCTGGTTCACATAGGGTACGATGGCAAAGGATACCGGCGTATCAAGACCACCGATAAGTGCGGCAACGCCTTCGCGCTGGGCCAGTTCACGGGCCGCGACCAGACCCTTGCCCGGGTTGCTTTCATCATCACGCGAAACAAGTTCAAGCGGCTTGCCAAGAACACCGCCCTCGGCATTGATCTTGTCAATCGCAAGGGTGATGCCGCGCGTAATGGCTTCGCCCGATTTGGCCGACTGACCGCTGAGTGCGGCAACAAGGCCGAGCTTCACAGTGTCTTCTGCACGGGCATCATGGGCCGGCAAGGTGGTGGCGAACATCAGCGCAGCAGCAGCCCCGAGAAGGGCGGCACGCCGCGTTATTTTCCGGAAAGGCGAAGAAATAGGCATGTGAGACTCCCTGATTATGTGTCTGCGTCGTCCGGCGTCGCAAATTGGGCATGCGCACCAAATCGTCACCGCATTGCAGCAAGCGACATGCCAAGAATCACAATCATTCAAAATCAGGGACTTAGGCGTTTTCCCACCGCTTCGGAAAACAGAATTGCCTCATGTATACGCAGATTGCATGCAATTTTTGCATAAAATTAGTGCATGCAAAATTTCTGCACAGCGTTTATGCTGATGTCAGATCAATTCCCGAAAACAGAGGCCTTCGAAATGACCGACCAAACCACGGAAAATGTGCTCGACACCTTGCCGCCCGAGGCCCAAACCGTGCGTGATTTTCTTGATGCATCCATGAAGCCCGACCCGGAACTGGCGGCGACCTTCATGTCCGATGATGTTGTCATCACCTTCACCGATGGTCAGAAATACGACCACCCGTCGGGCACCACGGCATTCAATGCCGCGCGCTATAAAT
The DNA here is from genome assembly GCF_001618185.1 of Thalassospira sp. MCCC 1A02898. Taxonomy (NCBI): domain Bacteria; kingdom Pseudomonadati; phylum Pseudomonadota; class Alphaproteobacteria; order Rhodospirillales; family Thalassospiraceae; genus Thalassospira; species Thalassospira sp. MCCC 1A02898. The sequence continues at coordinate 23,910 of NZ_LPXK01000012.1, forward strand.
GGGTGAAAAAGAAGTTCGGTCAGTTTGATGTCGCCCACACCAACGGCCAGACCGTTGTTTACAGCACCGGCTGGCTGTACGGCGAATGGCCGGACGGCACCCCGTTTGAAGGCAACCGTTACATCGACCGTTTCGTGATTGAAAACGGCAAGATCGTCAAAATGGATGTCTGGAACGAAAGTGCGGAACGCATTCTGATCCGCAAGGGCATCAAGGCCTGATTTCCGCAGGAACCCGAACCATGCAGTCAGGACAACGCGCCCGGCATCACTTTATGACGCGCACCGTCCTTAATCTGCGTGGGGGTCAAACTGCGCGTGATGCGGGGCCTGCCTCAGGCCCCGCCGTCGCGCACCTTTTTGGCATAGGGTTCAAGCGCATCAAGATACAAAAGCGGCCCGCCTTCTTCGGTCCGGAACAAGGCCCGGTCGGCAACTGCGGTCAGGTGATGACGCATCAATTTGCGCGCGGTGTCCTCGTCCCCCTTGGCCAGGGCATCGATAATCTGGCGATGTTCCTGAATGCCACAATCGGTCGAATGCGGGCGGGCATAAAGCGACAGAGTCAGACCACAGCGATAACCGATTTCCTCGACATAGCGCAGCAGAACCGGGCTTCCGGCAAGGCGGGCCAGCAGGATGTGGAATTCGGTGGCAAGCCGGATCGAAATCGGTTCGGACGCGTGTTCGGCTTCGACTTCCTTGGCCAGATGGGCTTCAAGCTCGCCAAGAATTTCCGGGCTCATATTCTTGACCACCCGGCTGATCACAAGGTCTTCGATCTGGGTGCGGAGCTCAAACAGATCGCGGGCTTCTTCAAGGCTGGGTCTGGCGACCATCGCGCCCTTGTTTCGACGCAACTCGACCAGCCCTTCGGCGGCAAGCCGTTCAAGCGACTGGCGAATAAGGGTTCGGCTGACGCCAAAACGCTCGCCAAGGGAATCTTCGGGCAGCTTCATGCCGGGCATCAGAACACGTTCGAGAATTGCCGAACGCAATGCCGAACTGATCATGTCTGTGCGATGTTTTGCCTTGTCCGCTGCTTTCATCCCTGCCCGCCGAGTTTCTTGTTTGGATCCGTTTATCTCTTGCGCTTGTATAAAGGATTGCATGCAATTTCGCCACAACCGATGCATGCAAAGCCCTAAACCATTTGAAATCAACCATCCTGGCTGAAAGACCCATACCGATGACCGAAGACCAGACTGCCTCAAAATACCGCGCCATGGTCACAAGCCCGAGCACCGCAGCCAGCGAAGCCGGGGCCAAGGTCCTGCGCGATGGCGGCACCGCGATCGAGGCCGTGGTTGCCACCGCCTCGGTTCTGGCGGTGACCTATCCGCATTTCTGCGGCATTGGCGGCGATGCGGTCTGGATGGTTTCCGATAAAAGCGGCAAGGTGCAATCTTTCCTCGGCATCGGTCAGGCGGCTGAAAACGGTGCGGAGACCTTTACCGCCAACAAACCGATCCCGCTACGCGGTCCGGGCTCGACCCTGACGACCGCCTGCACGGTGGGTTCCTGGCAGCATGCGCTCGATCACTCCGCAAAACACTGGGGTGGGCGCAAAAGCTTGGCAGAGCTGATTACTCCGGCGATTGATCTGGCGGAACACGGCTTTGCCATAAGCCCGTCGCAATGCTTCTGGCTTGATTTCCGCAAGGAAGAAATCGCCAACTGGCCGGGCTTCATGGAGATTTTCACCCCGAATGCGCGCATGCCCCATGCCGGTGAAATCTTCCGTCAACCACAACTGGCCAGCAGCCTTAAGCGCATTGCCGAATTTGGTGCGCGCGACTTTTACGAAGGCGATCTGGCCGACCAGATTGTCAAAGGACTGTCTGCTGTCGGCTCCCCGATCACCAAGGCGGATATGGCGAAAACCCGCACCCGGACAGTCGATGCAGTATCGCTTGATTATGGAGATGTCACCCTGTTCGCCCCACCCGCCCCGACGCAAGGTTTGGCAACCCTGATGACCATGGGTGTCTTGCGCGAACTGGGGCAAAAGGACTGGGCCGAGGGAACGGCGGATCATTACCATCTGGTGGTCGAGGCCATCAAACGCGCATTCCTGAAACGCGATCAGATCGCCGATCCCGATTTTACCAGCACTGATTTTACGGCCCTTCTGGATCACACCAGTCTGGCCGCAGACGCCAAGGACATCTCGCCCACCAAGGCGCTTGATTGGCCGCATCCCTTCCGCCATGGCGATACGGTATTTCTGGCCGCCAAGGATGCCAATGGCAATTGCGCCAGTGTTTTGCAAAGCACCTACTTCGATTGGGGCAGCGGGGTTGTCGCGGGCGATACCGGCATTGTCTGGCAAAACCGCGGGGCGGCATTCAGCACCGATCAGGCCCACCCGAATGCCTTCGCACCGGGCAAGCTTCCGTTCTATACGCTTAATCCCGGTATGGCGCTTAAGGGTGGCAAACCGCATTTGCTGTATGGCACGCAAGGAGCCGATGGACAGCCGCAAACCCTTGCCATGCTGCTCACCCGACTGCTTGATTTCGGCCTGTCGCCGACGGACGCACTCGCCAAACCGCGCTTCCTGCTGGGCAAGACATTTTCAGACACCAATGACAGCCTGAAACTTGAAGTCGATGCCGGGGATGAGGTGTTTGACGAACTCGCCGCGCGCGGTCATGTCCTGCGCGCCATTGAACCGCAAAGTGCGCTGGCCGGTCAGGCAGGGATCATTCGCATTGACGAGGATGGCTTTGTCGAAGGTGCGCATGATCCACGCAGTGACGGAAAGGCGATTGGCGTTTAGAGTCTTCGTTCGCTTGACCTAGCGCGGGCACTGATCCGGGTGGGCGTTGGCGAAGGCCGCAATGGCGTTACAGCGTTGTTCTATGGCGCAAATTCGCGGAAGGTGAGCAAAGCTCACATTCCAGCGGCGGGCGTTATAAAGCTGCGGGATCAGGCAGATATCGGCCATGGACGGGCGGTCTCCGTGGCAGAAATCGCCATGGTTGCCGCCCCCGTCACCGGCAAGCATGGCTTCAAACCCGGCCAAGCCCGATCCGATATATTTCGCCATCCATTCCTGTCGTGCGGCATCGGCGTCATCACCATGGGCCTCGGCAATATCCATCACATGGCGCACCACACCCAGATTACAGACCGGATGGGTATCCATGGCAATCGCATGCGAAAGTGCACGTACCCGTTGGCGGGCAAGCGTTTCGCTCGGCAAAAGCCCCTGCCCCGGCCGGGTTTCATCAAGATATTCGATAATCGACACCGACTGGGTCATCATGACCCCATCGATTTCAAGGGCGGGGACGAGGCCTTGCGGATTGCGCACCAAGTGTTCGCCGATTTTGTGGCTGCCAGCCAGCAGGTCAACCGGCACCGTCCGGTAGGGAAGGTTGAGCAACCCCAGCGCAATCCGCACGCGATAACTGGCCGAGGATCGCCAATAGTCATATAAAACGATCTCGCTCATGGTGGGGGCCTTATGGTTTGTATTGGCGGACAGTTTGTTCAATCGCACCAAAGATCGACTGGCCTTTGGCATCAAGCATTTCGATTTTGACGCTGTCGCCAAATTGCAGGAAGGGCGTTACCGCCGAACCATTTTCGATGGTTTCAATCATGCGGATTTCAGCAATGCAGGAATAGCCCGCACCACCCGCGGCAACCGGTTTACCCGGTCCACCATCCAGCTTGTTTGATACCGTGCCCGACCCGATGATCGATCCGGCGCAGAGCGGACGGGTGCGTGCGGCGTGGGCCACAAGCTGGGCAAAATCAAAGGTCATATCGATCCCGGCATTGGCGCGCCCGAACGGCTTGCCATTAAGATCGACACAAAGCGGCAAATGAAGTTTACCACCATCCCAGGCATCGCCCAATTCATCCGGGGTCACAGCAACCGGGGAGAATGCCGAAGATGGTTTGGACTGGAAAAAGCCAAATCCTTTGGCCAGTTCGCCGGGGATCAAACCACGCAGCGACACATCATTGACCAGCATGATCAAACGGATGGCATCACGCGCCTGATCAAGGGTGGCCCCCATCGGCACATCATCGGTGATGACGGCAATTTCGCCTTCCATGTCGATGCCCCAGGCGGTGTCGCCCATCAGGATATCATCCCGCGGGCCAAGGAAGCTGTCAGACCCGCCCTGATACATCAGCGGATCGGTCCAGAAGCTTTGCGGCATTTCGGCACCGCGGGCCTTGCGAACCAGTTCAACGTGATTGACATAGGCCGATCCATCGGCCCACTGGAACGCGCGCGGCAAGGGTGAATGTGCCTTGGTCTGATCAAATGCAACGCGTTTGGCCGGACCTGATCCGGCTTCGACATCGCCTGCCAGATCCTGAAGACGCGGTGCAATATCGGCCCAGTTATCAAGTGCAGCCTGAAGGGTTGGCGCAATCGCGCTGGCATCGACATATTCCGACAGGTCCTTGGAAACCAGCACAAGCTGGCCGTCGCGGGTACCATTTTTAAGGGTGGCGAGTTTCATTGGTTTTGTGCCTCCGGCATTCTTTTCGTTAAGTCCTGAGTGATTTCTTTTTGGGGTCGCGGTTACGGGCGACCTTCTGGCGTGCCATCGAACTTGCGTTCCAGCCCCGACCAGCAATCAAGATAATCGTCCTGAAGCGTTTCCAGTTCGGCTGCGAATTTCGTCAGTTGCTGCGGATAGCGGGTCTCGAACATGAAGGCCATGGTGCCATCAAGTTTTTGCGGCCCGAGTTCGGCGTTCGATGCCTTGTCAAACCCGTGGGCATCCGGCCCGTGGGCCAGCATCATGTTATGCAGGCTCATGCCGCCGGGGACAAAGCCCTCTTCCTTGGCGTCATACTGGCCGCAAATCAGGCCCATGAATTCCGACATAATGTTGCGGTGATACCAGGGCGGGCGGAAGGTATTTTCAGCCACCATCCAGCGCGGCGGGAAGATCACGAAATCAACATTGGCGGTGCCGGCCTCGTCCGTCGGTGCGGTCAGCACGGTAAAGATCGACGGATCGGGATGATCAAACAGGATCGCACCGACTGGCGAGAAGGTCCGAAGATCATATTTGAACGGTGTGTAGTTGCCATGCCATGCCACAACATCAAGCGGCGAATGGCCGATTTCGGTCACGTGGAACTGCCCGCACCATTTGACCAACACCCGACACGGGGTTTCCTTGTCCTCATAGGCGGCGACAGGTGTTTTGAAGTCACGCGGATTGGCAAGGCAGTTGGCCCCGATCGGACCGCGTTCGGGCAGGGTGAATTTGGCGCCATAGTTTTCACAGACATAACCACGTGCACCGCCATCAATCCCGGCCTCAAGGATGCTGACCTTAAACAGCATGCCGCGTGGAATAAGTGCGATTTCAAGCGGGGCGACATCCATCATGCCAAGTTCGGTAAAAATGCGAAGCGTGCCACTTTCGGGCACGATCAGAAGTTCGCCATCGGCATTGAAGAAATAGTCATCGACCATGTCGGTGTTGCAAACATAGACATGGCTCGCCATGCCGGTCTGGGTCATGGCATCGCCCGCGGTCGTGACCGTGCGCATGCCCGAAATGAAATCAACCGCATCCTTTGGCATCGGCACCGGATCCCAGCGCAACTGACCCAGCGCAAGGCTGTGATCATTCAGGCACGGGGCAGTTTTCCAAAGCGGTCGATCAAGGGCGGCAAAGCGCCCGTTATGTTTCACACTGGGGCGAATGCGATACAGCCAGGACCGTTCATTGGTGCCGCGGGGCGCGGTGAAAGGCGATCCTGAAAGCTGTTCGGCATAAAGCCCATAGGCGCATTTTTGCGGGCTGTTTTGCCCTTGGGGCAACGCACCCGGAAGACTTTCGGTTTCAAAATCATTGCCGAAACCGGGCATGTAACGCAGATCGTTGGCACCACCTTTTTTGGCATTTTTGGTCGGCTCATTATGATCCGTCATTGCCTTTTTCCTCCCAATCTTTGATATAGTTACATTCGTAACTGTAATTTTTGTAACTATCAAACAGCCTTTTGAAGCCAATGAAATCCGAATTCGATCTTCACAGTTTCCTGCCATTTCTGATGCATCATGCCAGCGAAAAGCTCAGCCTTGGCTTTCGCGATATCTATCGCGACCGATACCGGATGACGCGGTCCGAATGGCGGGTTCTGGCGACACTCGGCCAGTATGGCGCCTTAACCGCGACCGAAATCGCGACCCATACCGGACTGCATAAAACCAAGGTTTCACGGGCTGTCTTTTCCATCGAAAAACGGCGTTGGCTGAAACGTTTTCAGGATGAAAATGATCGCCGTGTGCATCGCCTTGACCTGACTGCGCAGGGAAAATCGGCCTTCACGTCACTGTGTGAGGCGGGCGTCGCCTATAACCGGAAAGTGCGCGATTTTCTGGGCGAAGATGAATTCAAACGTCTTTCAGACCTCCTGAAACGGTTTAACGACCTGTGATCCCGGCACCCTAAGCCTGATCAGATTCCGTGCGCGGCGTGCCACCCCAACTTTGCGTGAAATCGGCAATGGCACGGGTAAACACATCGAACGCCGCCTGGCCGGGCTGGAAGTAATTGGCGTTGGGGTTCATCAGCGTGACGCAACAGGCCACCGCCCCGTCAAGATTATAAACCGGCGCACTGATTGCCGATAAACCGGGCACGATATCGCCTTCGATCACAGCCGCCCCACGTTGTTTGGTGTCGGCAATCAACCGGTCCACCGTGGCATCATCCCAATGCAGGATATCCTGTTCGGCCGAAATGACATGTTCGATTGCGCTGCGCGGCATACTGGCCAAAAAGGCCTGCCCGGTTGCAGAGCGCAAAAGCGGCATCACCGTGCCAAGCCCCATGGTCGATATGATCGGCGGGCCACCATGTTCGGTGCGGATCAAAACCGGGCCACGTTCCCCCCAGATCGCCAGATGCCCCGATGATCGCAAATCAATCGCCAGATTGCGTAACAACCGACCGGCGCGCATCACCACATCATTGCGTTCAATCGCCGAAACACCCATGCGCAACGCCATCGGGCCAAGACCATACAGTCCCGTCTGGTCATCCTGCCAGGCAAGGCCGATGCGTACCAGACTGGCAAGATAGCGATGCACCTTTGCCGCGGGCATAGAAACCGCGTCTGCAAGGTCCTTTAGCGGAACCGGGAATTTGAAATCGCACAAGGCGGCAATAATGACGCCACTGACCTCGACCGACTGGATGCCTTTACGCTTGTCAGCGGCATCAACCACGTCGGCGACGTCATGTTCGGTTTCGCTATCCGGGATATTTTTGGGCGAGGCTTTGGTCAAAATTTACCTGCATAAATTTCATATTGCGTAATTGATTATATATATCATAATTCCAATTCAAAGAAAAAACAGCATTCCAGGCGCGATCCCAGACTGCCATCCCAGACACGCACAGGCTGATGGCAACTGCACAGCAATCGCTTGGCCCGAAGCTGGTCAGACGCAAGATCAAATGAACGACTTAAAAAAATAGGGAGACATCCGTGAAACATCCTAATCTTCGTAAAACGCTGCTTGGTCTTATGACCGGCGCAACCATTCTGGCCGGTGCCGGTATCGCGCATGCGGCCGACATCACCCTTAAAGTCAGTCACTATCTGCCGCCAAGCCATGGCTTCCAGAAAGACTTCCTTGAAAGCTGGGGACAGCAACTGTCGGAAAAAACCGGCGGCAAAGTCGAAGTCGAGATCTATGACGCCACGTCGGCCTTTGGCAAAATCGACCGTCAGGCCGATCAGGTACGCGCGGGCGTTATGGATATGGCCGTGGGCCTGAATGGCATTCCGCGTGACCGTTATCCGGCTGCCTCGGTGATTGAACTGCCGTTTTTGGTGAAATATGCCGATTCCGGGTCGGAAACCCTGTGGCAGCTTTACAAGGAAGGCCTTCTTGGCAGTGACTATCAGGACTTCAAGGTCCTTGGCCTGTTTACCCATCCGGGTGGCCTGATCCACACCCTTGATACACCGGTCAGATCGCTTGATGACCTCAAGGGCCTGCGCCTTCGCACACCAAGCCCGGCGATTTCGGCAATGCTGGAATCCTTTGGGGCATCCCCGGTCGGCCTGCCGCCCTCGGCCATCTACGAAAACCTTGAAAAAGGCAATATCGAAGGTCTGGTTGCCAGCTGGGATCTGGTCAATGCGGTCAAGGCCAATGAACTTTTGAAATATCACACCGATGCCGCGGCCTATACCGCCGGCTTCTATTTCGTCATGAACCAGAAAAAATATGACAACCTGCCCGACGACGTGCAGGCCGCAATTGACGAAATTTCCGGCGATGTCCTTGTCGGGAAATTCGGCGACTGGTGGGATAAATGGGAAGCCGTTGGCAGGGCTGATGCGGAAAAACACGGCAATGAAATCATCACGATTGATGACGCCACCCGTGCGGAATGGCAGGAAGCATCCCAGCCGATGATCAAGGAATACCTTGCCAGCCTGAAGGAAAAAGGCGTCTCAGACCCCGAAGCCATCTATGCGCGCGCGCAGGAACTTATCGCGGAATTTGATGCCAAATATCACGCTGGCGACAAATGACCCAACCGACTGAAAACTTCGGTGGATCGCGGCTTTATGCCGCGGTTCACCGCACTGACCGCTTTATGAACAAACTGACCGACATTCTGGCGTTTGTCGGCATGGCCGCCCTGATCGGTGCGATTGCCATTGTGGTTGTCGACATCATCTGGCGCCGCATTGGCGGCCAATCGATGGTGGGTGCGGTTGACCTGACCCAGTTTTGTGTCATGGCGGCGGCATCCTGGGCGATCCCCTATGCGTTTAGCGCCCATGCCCATGTCACGGTCGACCTGGTCGGCAAGAACCATCTTCGCTTCCTGTTTCGCATCATCGACACCCTGATCCCGCTTCTGTGTGCCGGGTTGATGGCGTTCCTGTTTTACCTGTCATGGGGACGCGCGATGGAACAATGGAGCTATGGCGACGTGTCGCAGAACCTTGAGATCCCGATGATCCTGTTCTGGGCCTTCCTTCTCAGCGGCATGGCGATATCGACAGTGGTCTGTCTTGTCCATTTTCTGAAAATGCTTTTAACGAACGAGAATAACTGATGGCGACGGAATGGGCGGGATTGATCGGGTTTGTTGCTGCACTGGCACTGGCCCTGTTGCGTGTACCGGTTGCTGTTGCGATGGCGGTGGTTGGTATTGTCGGAACGCTGCTTTTGACCGACTGGATGTCGGCAAGCTATGTCATGGCAAGCCTGCCGTTTGAGGCGATCTTCCCCTATGGCCTTTCGGTGGTGCCACTGTTTATTTTCATGGGCGTGTTCGCCTCACACTCCGGCCTTTCAAGCAACCTGTTTCGCGGCATTACGGCCTTTTCCGGACATCGTCCAGGCGGACTTGCCGCATCAAGCATCGGGGCCAGTGCGGTGTTTGGCGCCATTTGCGGATCGTCGCTTGCGACCTGTGCGACCATGGGGCGGGTAGCACTTCCTGAAATGCGTCAACGCGGCTATGCCAAAAGCCTTGCCGGGGCATCGATTGCGGCGGGCGGTACACTGGGCGTTCTCATTCCGCCATCGATCCTGCTGGTGATTTACGCGCTGATGACCGAACAATCGATTGGCGCGCTGTTTGCCGGTGCGATGATCCCGGGTCTGTTGGCGACGGTTCTTTACATTGCCTCCATCCGTATTCAGGTGATGCGCGATCCGTCGCTTGCGCCGGTCAGCACCTATGTGCCTTGGTCGCAACGCTGGGGCGCGTTGTTGCAAATGTGGGATGCGGTCCTTTTGATCGCCTTGGTGATTGGCGGGATTTATGCCGGCCTGTTTTCCCCGACCGAGGCCGCGGCCGTTGGTGCGGGGGCGGCGTTGCTGTTTGCCTTTATGCGCAAACGCCTTACCTGGAGCGTTTTGCGCACCGGTATTCGCGAAACGGCCGGCATGACCGGGATGATTTTCCTTATTCTGGTGGGGGCAGCACTTTTCAATTTCTTCATTGAAACCAGCGGACTGACCCAGACCTTGGTCGACTGGATTACCACACAGGGCTATTCGCCACTTGTCGTTTTGATCGCCCTTCTGGTGTTTTATGTCGTGCTGGGGTGCTTCATGGATAGCCTGTCCATGATCCTTCTGACCGTGGTTCCGGCCTATGGCGTGATTACCGGGGTTGGCTATGACCCGATCTGGTTTGGTGTTGTTCTGGTATCGGTTGTCGAAATCGGCCTGATCACCCCGCCAATTGGCATGAACCTGTTTATCATTCAGGGCGTTTCACCGGACATGAAGATCACGACGCTTGCGCGCGGTATCCTGCCATTTCTGGCGGCTGACTTTGTGCGGGTGATCCTGATGATCGCAATCCCGGGGCTGGTTTTGTGGTTGCCGCATATGCTGGGATTTGGTGCCTACTAGCGACGGCATCTTGATTTCAGGACAGCAAGCTGAAACGATCAAAACACATTGATTCCCAAACGCCACCATAAGAAATTATGGTGGCGTAACTGATTGGAAAGCACATGATCCGCCCCGCAAAACCCAGTGATGAAACCGCCATCCGCGAGTGCGCCATCTCGGCTTATCAGCAATATGTTGCTGTGATCGGGCGAAAGCCGGCCCCAATGACCGCCGATTTTGCGGCACAAATAAGTGCCGGACACATTCATGTCGCAACCGATGACGACGACCGGCCGGTTGGTTTTGTTGTTTTTTACCCGGATGATGACACGACCATGATGCTTGAAAACATCGCGGTTACGCCCGCGCTAAATGGGCGTGGTATTGGCAAACGCCTGATGGCCGTCTGCGAGGACACCGCACGGCAGCAAGGGTTTTCGTGTGTCCGTCTTTATACCAATGAAAAAATGTCGGCGAATTTATCGATTTACTCGCATCTTGGTTATGTCGAAACAGACCGACGCACGGAAGACGGCTTCAAGCGGGTTTATTTTGAAAAGACGCTGTCGGCCTAGCGGCACCAAAAGCAAAAGCCCGGAGTGATGTCATCCGGGCTTTTGCAAAATCCATCGCCAATCATTATTCGGCGGCATCAACCTTCAACACGCCGCGGCGGATCTGGTCTTCTTCGATGCTTTCAAACAGGGCGCGGAAGTTGCCCTCGCCAAAGCCTTCGTCGCCTTTGCGCTGAATAAACTCAAAGAAGATCGGGCCGATCACGGTTTTCGAGAAGATCTGAAGCAAAATCTTGGTCGTGCCACCGTCAACCACACCTTCGCCATCGATCAGGATGCCGTGGGTTTTCATGCGTTCAATCGGCTCATTATGGCCGTGCACGCGTTCATGCGATTTCTCGTAATAGGTTTCCGGCGGGCCGGGCATGAATTTCAGGTCATTGGCGGCAAGCTTGTCGGTGGCGTCATAGATGCCATCCGTGCCGACCGCGATATGCTGAATGCCCTCGCCCTTGTATTTGCGCAGGTATTCTTCGATCTGGCTTTTGTCGTCGGTCGATTCATTGAGCGGAATGCGGATCTTGCCACAGGGGGATGTGATCGCGCGGCTGACCAGACCAGTGATTTTACCGGCAATGTCAAAGAAGTGGATTTGCTTGAAACCAAACAGGTCGCGATAGAAGTCCCACCATTTATCCATATTGCCGCGATAAACGTTATGGGTCAGGTGATCGAGGTAATAGAAACCAACCCCTTCGGGTTTCGGATCGCGTTCGCCCAGCCAGTCAAATTCCGCGTCATAGGCCGAACCGGTTTCACCATATTTATCGACGAAATACAGCAACGACCCGCCAATGCCGACGATGGCCGGGACATCAAGCGTCTTGTCATCACCCTCATAGGGTTCTGCCCCCTTTGACACCGCATGATCAAAGGCATGCTTGGCATCCACAACGCGCCATGCCATGGACGGTGCACAAGGGCCATGTTTCTCAACGAATTTCATGCCATGCGAGGATGGCTCGGCATTGAGGATGTAGTTGATATCGCCCTGGCGCCAGACGGTGATGTTTTTGGTTTTGTGTTTGGCAACCGGGCTGTATCCCATGCGGGTAAACAGGGTTTCCAGTTTGTCGGCGTCTTCATGGGCGAATTCGACGAACTCGAACCCGTCGGTTCCGGCCGGGTTTTCATCGCTAATGGTTGCGCGCGGGGCATCATGCGGGAACGGACCCATCGGAAGTCTCCTTTGATTGGCACATTCGAATGATTGGAATTATTCGAATTCTTGTTATGTCCCAATCGTGCGCCAAACCGCGTGCAACGTGCGTGCATTTACGCTTGCTTTTCGGAATTCTTTGCATACATCATGCATTAAATAATCATTTGGCGCGTGAAACATGCAACTGGACCGACTGGACCTTAAACTGTTGGCGGAACTGCAAAAGGATGGTCGTCTGACAAACAATGATTTGTCAGAACGCATCGGCCTTTCGGCATCACAATGTTCGCGCCGCCGTGCGCGCCTTGAAGACGACAAGGTCATTCGCGGATACCGTGCCGATATTGACCGGCAAAAGATGGGCATGGGTTTGCTGGTGGTAATTTCGGTGACACTTGCCACCCATAACCGCGACAATGCCAAACGGTTTGCCAGACTGTTGGCCGATCTGCCCGAAGTGTTGGAGGCGTTTTCGCTGACCGGGGAGATGGATTACCACCTTAAGGTCGCGACCAAGGATCTGGCCGCACTTTCGCATTTCGTCAATGAGGTGCTGTTGCCCCATGACTCGGTCCAGCATGTGAAGACATCGATTGTTCTGAATGTGCTGAAGGATTTCGAGGGGCTTGCCGTCGATCCGGATCTTTAGACTGCGTCACGTTCAAGCCATAAAAAGGGAAAAGACCGCGCCCCGAAGGCACGGCCTTACCTGTCCCGAAACTCCCCTTACAAAAAAGTTTCGGTGACGCCCCCCTGTATCAGAAACTAGATGGCAAGGTACTGATCGCGCAGTTCCTCGTTATCGAGAACAGCCTGCGCGGTGCCGTCAAAGACGATCTCGCCGCTATCCATTATAATCGCGCGGTCGGCCAGTTTCAGGGCTGCAATTGCATTCTGCTCGACAATAATCGTCGTAATGCCGAGCTTCTTGACGTTTTGCAGGGTCTTTTCAATTTCCTGAACAATGACCGGTGCCAGGCCTTCATACGGTTCATCGAGCAGCAAAAGCTTGATGTCACGGGCCAGTGCACGCCCGATCGCCAGCATCTGCTGTTCGCCACCGGAAAGGGTGATGGCTTCCTGTTCCGCCCTTTCACCAAGGCGCGGGAACAGTTCATAGATGCGCTGGATCGACCAGCCATGCGGTTCGGCAATCTGAGCCAGTTCAAGGTTCTGCTGAACCGTCATGCCCGGAATGATGCGCCGATCTTCGGGCACAAGTTGCAGACCCAGACGGGCGGCCTGCCATGCCTTCATTTCATGCAATGGCTGGTGATCAAGCCAGATTTCACCATGCTTGAGTTCCGGGTCACCCATGCGGGCGAGCGTGCGGAGTGTCGATGTCTTGCCCGCCCCGTTACGACCGAGAAGGGCCAGAATTTCGCCCTCGCGGACGTCAAAGGAAAGCCCCTGAACGATATAGCTTTCGCCGTAATAGGCGTGGATGTCATAGACCGAGAAAAACGCCGGATCTCCACCCTGTTTACGGACGGGTTCCTGTTTTGGCAAAGCGTTCATACCGTTTCCCCTCCGAGATAGGCTTCCTTGACCCGTGGGTCGTTACGTACTTCTTCCGGCGTGCCTTCACAAATGATGGCACCCTGGGCCAAGACGCTGATGCGATCGGCAAGACTGAAGACAACATGCATGTCGTGTTCAATGATCACCTTGGTCATGCCGCGCTCCTTGATCCGTTTGAGCAAATCAATCGTGCGGTTGGTGTCATGGCGCGACATGCCAGCGGTCGGTTCATCCAGCAGGAATAGTTTCGGCTGCTGGCCAAGACACATGGCAAGTTCAAGACGACGTTTGTCACCACGCGACATCGAACCGGCAAGATGATCCTTGTGCTGAAGCAAGCCGACATCTTCAAGAAGGTGTTCGGCATGTTCGCGGACTTCTTTTTCCGCAAACAGGCTGCTGAGGAAGTTCATCTTGAAAATGCCTTCGCGCTTGGCAAAGGCCGGAACCATCACGTTTTGCAAAAGCGACAGTTCCGGGAAGATTTCCGGCGTCTGGAAAACACGCGCGACACCAAGCTGGTTGATCTCGTGCGGTTCCTTGCCGGTCAGAACCTGATCGCCAAGCAACACACGACCGCGGCTTGGTGCCAAGCGCCCAACAATCACGTTCAGCAATGTCGATTTGCCAGCCCCGTTTGGCCCGATGATCGCGTGCACGGTGCCTTCCTTGACCCGAAGGTTGATATCGGAAAGCGCCTGCAGACCGCCAAAGTTCTTGTCGACGTCGGTGACGTCAAGAATGTATTCGGACATGGATCAGACCTCCCCCGCCGATGTTTGTTCTTTTTCTTTGGTTTCGTGGGCTTCGGACTTCGGCTCGGCCTTGTCACGTTTGGTAACCAGGCGCGTCAGGCGCGTGATACCTTCCATGATGCCACCGGGCAGGAAGATCACGATCAGCATGAAGACAAGACCAAGGGTCAGGTGCCAACCTTCGCCGACAAACAGACCGACCACCGATGCCACCGGATGGGCCAGCCAATCGGGCAGGAAGGAAAACGCATTCAGCAACACGGTATCGTTAAAGGCCGAGAAGATGTTCTCGAAATACTTGATGATACCAGCGCCCAGAAGCGGACCAATCAGCGTACCGACACCGCCAAGGATCGTGATCAGAACGACCTCGCCCGATGCGGTCCATTGCATGCGCTCGGCCCCGGCCAGCGGATCGGTTACCGCCAGAAGCGAACCGGCAAGACCCGCATACATCCCCGAAATGACGAAGGCAGTCATCAGGTATGGACGGGTACTGAACCCGGTATAGCCCATACGGTTCTGGTTCGACTTGATCGCACGCAGCTTAAGCCCGAACGGTGAGCGGAAGATGCGCAGATAAATGAAGAACGAAATCAGCATCAGGGCGGCACAGATATAGAAGCCGGAATAACCGATCCCCTCGATCCCGAACAGGTTCGGGGTCGGAAGCGATCCGTCATCGACGATGCCCGACATCCGATCCAGAACGCGCGGGTCGGCCTGTTCAAGCTGAAGCCCGGTTTCACCATTGGTGATCGGGGTCAGAACCGAATAGGCGAGGTTATAGGACATCTGCGCAAAGGCCAGTGTCAGGATCGAGAAGTAAATCCCCGAACGACGCAACGACACAAAGCCGATCGCGAGCGCAAACAGCCCCGACAGCACCGTGCCAAAGATCATGGCCGGAATAACGTTCATCGACAGCAGCTTGAACGACCAGACGGCGGTGTAAGACCCCACACCCAGAAAGGCTGCGTGACCAAAGGACAGATAGCCGGTCAGGCCAAACAGGATGTTATAGCCGATGGCAAAGATGCCAAAGATCATGAACTTCTGCATCAGGTCAGGATAGGCCGCCCCGAAGGGTTGCAACCAGATCGGCATGGTCAGGACCACGACCGACAGGATGGCCATAAAGATCATATCTTTCTTGGGCGAGACGATTTTTGTATTTGACATTATTAGCTCTCCATCACGCCCCGGCGTCCCAACAGACCACGCGGACGGGTCAGCAGAATGACGACGGCAACAAGGTAGATGATGATCTGGTCAATGCCCGGGAAGATGTCTTTTACCTCGGTCATGGACGAGAAGGACTGCAAGATCCCCAGCAGGAAGCCAGCGGCCACCGCACCGGGCAAGGAGCCCATGCCACCCACAACAACCACGACAAATGACAGTACCAGGAAGTCCATGCCCAGATGGTAATCCGGGGGCAGAACCGGCGTGTACATCACGCCTGCCAGACCCGCGACCACGGCCGCGATGCCAAACACAATCGTAAAGCGACGTTCAATATTGATGCCCAGAAGTTCGACCGTTTCGCGGTCGGCCATCCCGGCGCGCACCACCATCCCGTAGGTGGTGAAATGCAGGAACGAGAACACAAGACCAATGGTGATCAGCGAGAACGCCAGATAAATCAGACGCCACCACGGATAAACCACCGCTTCGCCCAGACCAAAGATCGCACCAACGGCAGCAGATCCGGAAACGATATCCGGTGCGCCCTGCGGGATCGGGTTTGCGCCAAAGGCGGCCTTGACCAATTCCTGAAGCACGATGGCCAGACCAAAGGTCACAAGAATCTGTTCGGCGTGAGGACGCTTGTAGAAATGCCGGATGAGGGAGCGTTCCATGACAATGCCGATGAGCAACATCACCGGTATTGCCAGAATGATCGATAACGGTACCGACCAGTCAATGATCGCCGTGCCGGTATCGCCAAACCACAGTTCGAGGTAGGGCGTTTCCTTGTAGGCGTCAAAGAAGGTAACCGACTCATCCTTGACCTTGACCGAAAGGGTCAAAAGTTTTTCGAGAGTTACCGCGCAAAATGCGCCCATCATGAAGATGGCACCATGCGCGAAGTTCACCACGCCAAGCGTGCCGAACACCAGGGTCAGGCCAAGCGCAATCAGTGCATAAGCACCGCCCTTGTCCAGACCATTCAGGATTTGAAGAAATATAGCGTCCATCAGATATCCGCCGCGTATTCGTAAGGGACTTAGTCAAAAGTCGTACAGGCCGAGGCCAGAGGGCAAACGGGCCGACCATTGGGAGATGGCCGGCCCTGCTTGCATCAATTTGGGTGCATCAGACTTGATACGGACCCAGTTCACCGCCGAACATGTCGGCCGGATACTCGACCTGTGACCGCGGCACTTCCTTGACGACTTCAAGAAGGTCGAAGTTGGACTGCGGGTTTTCTTTACCACGCACGACCAGAACATCCTTGAAGCACTGATGGTCTTCTGCACGGTACAGGGTCGGGCCATTGCCCGCGCCATCGAACTCGAAGCCTTCGAGCTGTTTGATGACTTCCCAAGGTGCGAACGTACCGGCCATTTCGCAGGCGTTTGCATAAAGCAGCGTCTGGACGTAGCAGGTATGTGCAGCCTGGGACGGCGGGAAGCCGTATTCCTGACCGAACGATTTCACGAAGGCCTGCGAACCGGCATCCTGAAGCGACCAGTGCCAGTTGGTGGTCCCAAGGATACCTTTTGCAGCTTCGCCAGCACCCTGCGCCATCAGGCGAGAATAAAGCGGAACAACGATTTCGAAGTTCTTGCCATTCACCTGCTTGTCACGCAGACCGAACTGAACGGCCTGGGTCAGGGAGTTGACCATGTCCTTACCATAGTGGTTCAGGATCAGGACATCTGCGCCAGAGTTCAGAACCGGGGTGATGTACTGGGAGAAGTCACCCGCACCAACCGGGGTGCGCACCGTGTTGACGGTTTCCCAACCGATATTCTCGGTCGCGGCCTTGATCGATTCTTCCTGGGTCCAGCCCCAGGTGTAATCGGCCGTCAGGTGATAGGCGCGGCGTTCTGCGCCATACTCGTCGAGCAGAACCGGCGCGATCGCCTGACCGGACATGTAAGCGTTGAAGAAGTGGCGGAAGCCATAACGCTTTTTGTCTTTACCGGTGGTGTCGTTCGAGTGGGTCAGACCCGCCATGAAGATGACGCCCATTTCCTGGCAAAGACCCTGCACGGCAATCGCCACACCAGAGGACGAACCACCGGTGACCATCGCCACATTGTCTTTTTCAATCATACGCTTGGCAGAAGCACGCGCAGCATCGGACTTGGTCTGGGTATCACCGGTCACGAACTCGACTTTCTTGCCGAGGATGCCGTTACCCTTGAGCTCAAGCGGCTTGATGGTATTGAGCATACCGCCGTCGCCTTCGCCGTTGATGTGCTTGACCGCAAGCTGATAGGCACGCAATTCGTCAGCACCCTCATCGGCATACGGGCCGGTCTGCGGCACGTTGAAACCGAGTTTGACGCTGGCAGCACTGCCCGGATCACCCCGGAAGGTCTGGGCATGCGCGTTCTTGATAAAATGCATCGGGAAAGTGCCGCCGATGAGGGCTGCACCCGTGGTTGCCGCGGATCCCTTCAGGATCGTACGACGAGATACATTTCCGATAAGCTTAGTCTCCGACATGGTTTTCCTCCCCAATGTCTTGGGATCTGTTTCAGAGAAATCTGAGGCCTGTTTTTTGGTTCGTTTTTTTATCGACCTGACAAAACAATGAGGATCATCTGAAAATGAATCAACACCTAGTTGATATAAAAGAACTTTTTTGTAAATATATAGATGAGCTTTGTGAAAATTAGTAAATTCTGTCAACAGGTAAGACTTTAGTATGGCGCGTCAGGCCCCCATCGGACACCGCATTCGCGGACGGCGAAAAGACATCGGGATGACCCAGAATGCCCTGGCGAAGGCTGCGGGTATCTCGGCGTCCTACCTTAATCTGATCGAACATAACCGCCGCTCGATTGGTGGCGGGTTGTTGATGCGGATTGCCGAGGCACTGGAAATTCATCCTCATAGCCTGTCAGGGTCCGAGGAAAGCCGGTTGCTTTCGGATCTGGCCGAAGTCGCATCCGACCCGGTCTTTCGCACCACCCCGGTCGAAAGCCGCGAATTCCCCGCCATGATTGCGGCTTCACCGGGCATGATCACCGCATTCTTGTCGCTGTATCGCGCCTATCGCAGTGGTCTTGATGATATTGACGCGCTGTCCGAACGGCTCAGCCATGACCCTTTCCTGACCGAGGCAAGCCATTCGATCCTGACCCGGATTACCTCGATACGAACAGTGGCCGAGATTTTCGATGATTATGATGATCTGTCACGCGACCAGCGGGCACGCTTTAACGCGACACTGGTGCGCGAATCCCAGCGCCTTGCCGAATCCGCGACCGAGATTTTCAACTTTCTTGAACGTGGCGAGGCCGGTCGCCCGGCCGCCAGCCCGGCCGAGGAAGTTGATGATCTGCTGTATGACAATGCCAACCACTTCCCTGCCCTTGAAGACCACGCCAACACGATGCGCCCGGTGATTGATCCTGATGGCGGGCTTTATCTGACCGATCTGATCAATTATCTGGAAGACACCCACAACACCCGGATCGAACGCCGTCCATCCGAGGACTTCCTGACAAGCGGCTATCAGTGGGATGCCAAGAGTAATACCTTGCGCATTTCCCGCGCCCTTCCGATCACCTCGGCGCGTTTTCAGGCGGCGCGCACCATTTGCCGGCTTGAGGCCGCCGACGCGATCAATGAGATATTGGATCGCGCCCAGATTGGCAGCAAAGCCGGACGGGTGCGCGCATCCGAGGCATTGATATCCTATACCGCCGCCGCACTGCTGTTTCCCTATGACCTGTTTTTGGATGATGCGCGCAGGATGCGCCATGACATCGAACTTTTGCAGCAACGCTACGCGGCAAGCTGGGAACAGATCTGCCACCGCCTGACGACCCTGCGCCGCCCGGGGGCCGAGGGCATTCCGTTCCACTTGGTGCGCACCGACATCGCCGGAAACATTTCCAAACGGTTCTCGGCATCGGGCCTGCAATTGCCGCGTTATGGCGGGGCCTGCCCGCGTTGGGTGGTGCATGAAGCCTATACCGCGCCCGAACGGGTCATTCCGCAATTTGTCCGCCTGCCCGATGGCAGTGAATTTCTGTTTGTCGCGCGTGCCTTGCGGTCCGGGGCGGGGGGATATGGTGTTCCGCGCTCGGTTCATTCGGTGATGATCGGCTGCGACACCGCCTTTTCAAATGATGTGGTTTATGGCGACCGATTATCGCTTGATCGTCCTGAATCTGCGGTGCCGGTCGGGATTTCATGCCGCCAGTGCCCGCGCGATGATTGCGCACAGCGAGCCTATGAAATGGCCGATGGCACGCCGAAAACCGCCAAAAAATGATCCGATGAGAGCTTTCAAGCAACGTCTTATCTATACCACCCCAAAGTAGCATTATCATTCAGCCCGTAAGTCGTTAGGATTGGGAATATAAAAATCCAAAAAATCGGGGAGAACGTCCTTGAATGAGAGACCAAAGGTCTTGATTGCCGAAGACGAGGAAACCATTGTCGAATCACTCAGCTTTCTGATGGAAAAGGAAGGCTATGACGTCAGTGTCGCAACGGATGGCCGTACGGCGATTTCGATGATTGCGCGCGATATTCCGGACATGGTTTTACTTGATGTCATGATGCCCGTTTGCGACGGGTTTGAAGTCGTGCGCGCAGCGCGTAACGACCCCAACACCCGACAAATGCCCATCATGATGCTGACTGCCAAAACCCGAGAAGTGGACCGCCGCAAGGGGCTTGAACTTGGCGTGGATGACTTTGTCACCAAGCCGTTTTCCACACGCGATGTTGTGTCCCGGGTCAAAGCCCTGCTGGAACGTGCGGAAAACTGACAGGCGCGTTTGCGTTCCCAATCAATGCGCAGGAGGCCCCCATCACACCACCACGCAAACTTACCGAGCGCGCCCTTGTTCTGATGCTGGTGGCGCTGTTTATCTGGCTGCCGCCGATTGTGGGGATGTTTTCGCTTGATGGCACGATCCTTGGCCTGCCGATCCTGTTTGTCTATTTCTTTGCCGGATGGGCTATCCTGATTGCGCTGTGTGCCGTTCTGACACGTGCGCTTCGCAGTGCCGCCCAGATCGAGAGGAAATAGCCCATGCTTTCCTCGGAACTGGTCATCCTTGTGTCCCTGATTTATGTCGGCCTGCTGTATGCGATTGCATGGTGGGGCGACAAACGTGCGCGAGATGGCCATTCCTGGGTCCGCAACCCGACGGTCTATACCTTGTCCATCGCGGTATATTGCACGTCATGGACGTTTTATGGCGCGGTCGGAACAGCCGCGCGCAACGGGCTTGAGTATCTGACGATTTATCTGGGCCCGACCGTGATCTTTCTCGGCTGGTGGTTTTTGTTGCGCAAGATGCTGCGCATTTCCAAGGCCCATCGCATTACCTCGATTGCTGACTTTATCTCGTCACGCTATGGCAAAAGCACGCAGCTTTCGGTCCTTGTGACCCTGATCGCGGTGATCGGCACCACGCCCTATATCGCACTTCAGCTCAAGGCGATTGCCACCAGTTACACCGTGCTGACCGGCTGGGAATTTGGCATGGTCGAACCGGTCCGCGAAACAGTCAGCATCTTTTCCGATAGCGGCTTTTGGGCCGCGGTTGGCCTGACCCTGTTTGGCATTCTATTTGGCACGCGCTTCATTGATGCTGACGAACATCACGAAGGCATGGTGGCCGCCATCGCCTTTGAAAGTCTGGTCAAGCTGTTTGCCCTTTTGGCCGTCGGTTTCTTTGTCTCGTTTGTGATGTATGACGGGCTTGGCGACCTGTTTGCCCAATCTGCCGAAAACGCCGATACGGCAAAGCTTCTGATGCTGCCCGAAGGGGGCAGTTCGCGCTGGCTGACGCTTATGATGCTTTCGATGGCGGCCATCCTGTGCCTGCCGCGCCAGTTTCAGGTGATCATTGTTGAAAATGTCGATGAACGTCACCTTGCCACCGCAAGCTGGGCCTTCCCGCTTTATTTGCTGGCGATGAACCTTTTTGTTCTGCCGATTGCACTGGCGGGGCTGGGTGCCCTTCCGGTCTGGTCGGACCCGGACTTCTTTGTAATTTCCGTGCCGCTGTTTGAAGACCAATCGATGCTGGCGTTACTCGCCTATGTCGGTGGCCTGTCGGCCAGTACCAGCATGGTGATTGTTGCCACCATCGCGCTTTCGACCATGGTTTGTAACGACCTGATTGTGCCCGCACTTTTGCGCATTCGCCCGCTGCGTCTGACCGAACGCGATGATCTGACCGGGCTTCTGATCTTTATCCGGCGTGCGTCCATCGTCGTCGTGGTGTTTATGGGCTTTGCCTATTACCGGTCCGCCGGGGCCAGTGATGCACTGGCCGAAATTGGTCTGATTTCCTTTGCCGCCATTGCCCAGTTCATCCCGATCATGATTGGCGGGCTTTACTGGAAGGGTGGCACGCGCACCGGCGCGCAGGTGGCACTGACCCTCGGCTTTGCCGTTTGGGGCTATACCCTTTTGCTGCCATCGCTTGCCGATAGTGGCTGGATGGATCCGTCGCTTATTCTGAACGGTGCGTTTGGCCATCCGTGGTTGCGCCCCGAAAGCCTGTTTGGTTTGACGGATTTTGCACCCCTGACCCATGCGCTGATCTGGTCGATTTCACTCAATACAGCGGCCTATGTTCTGATCAGTCTGTTTACCGAACCAAGCGCACTTGAACGCATTCAGGCCACCCTGTTTGTCGATGCCTTTTCCCGCAAGGGGCAGGACACCGTGATCTGGCGGTCATCGGCCTCGGCCAATGATCTCTATGAACTGGTCGAACGGTTTTTGGGCCGGGATCGTGCCTATCAGTCGTTCCGCCAGTTTGATCAAAGCATTGATCCATCCTGGCGGGGCAAGGGCGAAGCCGATGCCGACATGATTGCCTTTACCGAACGGCTTCTGGCAGGCTCAATCGGGGCGGCATCGGCCCGTGTGATGGTATCATCTGTCGCCAAGGGCGAAATGGTCAGCCTTGATGAAGTGCTTGAGATTCTCGAAGAAACCTCACACGTCATCGAATATTCCCAGCGCCTTGAAACCAAGTCGCGCGAACTTGAAAAAGCTGCGGCGGAACTGCGTGCGGCCAACGAACGGCTCAAGGAACTGGACCGGCTCAAGGATGAATTCCTGACCATGGTCAGTCATGAATTCAGAACGCCACTGACCTCGATCCGTTCGTTTTCCGAAATTCTGGTCGACTCCCCGAACCTTGATCCGAAACAAGCCGATCACTTCCTTGAAATCATTGTCCGGGAAAGCGAACGCCTGACCCGCCTGATTGATGATCATCTTGACCTTGCCCGTCTTGAAGCCGGTCATTCCGATTGGCGCGCGGTCGAAGTTGATCCGCGCACGGTGCTTGATGAAAGCATTGATGCGGTCAAAGGCCTGTTTGATGCCAAGGGTGTTGTTCTGACCAAGGAATATTCGCGCAATTCGGCTTTGTTGCATGTTGACCGCGATCGCCTGACGCAGGTCTTCATCAATCTGCTATCGAACGCCGCCAAGTTCTCTGCCCCTGATCACCCCGAAGTATCGGTGCGCGGGGAAGCCATGGATGGCGGCTATCTGGTTTCGATCACCGATAACGGCAAGGGCGTTGCCCCGAACGAGCTTGAAATCATCTTTGACAAGTTTTCGCGCGGCGGCAAATACGCCGATGACAAACCCAAGCCATCCGGCTCTGGCCTTGGCCTCGCAATCGCCAAGCATGTTGTCGAACATTGTCAGGGCAAGATATGGGCCGAAAGCCCTGCGGGACGCGGGGCAACGTTCCGCGTTTTCATCCCCGGCACCATCATGGAGGCCATCAAGCCCGCCAAACCGGCATCCTTTGGCAGCTAATACAAATTCCTTCAGACACAAAAAGGGCGCGCAAAGCAATCCTTGCGCGCCCTTTGGTATTACGATGATCGCAATACTTATTTCATGGTCGGCATGACGAACTCAGCACCCTTGCGAATGCCGGTCGGCCAGCGGGTGGTGATGGTTTTAAGCTTGGTATAGAAGCGAACACCTTCCGGGCCATGCATGTGATGGTCGCCAAACAGCGATGCTTTCCAGCCACCGAACGAATGGAAGGCCATCGGGACCGGGATCGGCACGTTGATGCCAACCATACCGGTCTGTGTGCGTGCGGCAAATTCACGGGCGGTATCACCATCGCGGGTGAAGATCGCGGTACCATTGCCATATTCGTGGTCATCAACAAGGTTGGCAGCGGTTTCGAAATCATCGGTACGCACAACCGACAGAACCGGGCCAAAGATCTCTTCCTTGTAGATGCTCATATCCGGGGTGACGTCATCAAACAGCGTACCACCGACGAAGTAGCCATCTTCATAGCCCTGAAGCTTGATGTCACGGCCATCAACCACCAGCTTGGCACCTTCTTCGACACCCTTGTTGATATAGTCGACAACCTTGTCACGGTGCGCTGCGGTCACAAGCGGGCCCATTTCGGCCGCCGGATCAATACCCGGTGCCACGCGCAGTTCATTGATGCGCGGAACCAGTTTTTCGATCAGGGTATCGGCGGTTTCCTTGCCGACCGGCACAGCAACCGAGATTGCCATGCAACGCTCGCCGGCCGAACCGTACGCCGCCCCCATCAGGGCATCGACCGCCTGATCCATATCGGCATCGGGCATGATGATCATGTGGTTTTTCGCCCCACCAAGGGCCTGACAACGTTTGCCCTGCGCGGTTGCGGTTTCATAGATGTATTTGGCAATCGGGGTCGATCCAACAAAGCTGATGGCCGAAACATCCGGATCAAACAAAAGCGCATCCACTGCTTCCTTGTCGCCCTGAACAACGTTGAACACGCCATCGGGAAGACCGGCTTCGGTCAGCCATTCGGCCAGCAGAAGGGAGGCAGACGGATCACGTTCCGACGGTTTCAGGATAAAGCAGTTACCGCACGCAAGGGCGACCGGGAACATCCACATCGGCACCATGGCCGGGAAGTTGAACGGCGTGATACCGGCAACGATGCCCAGCGGCTGACGGATGGAATGGCTATCCACCTTGGTGCCGACATTTTCGGTGAACTCACCCTTAAGCAGCTGCGGCGCGCCGGTGGCAAACTCTACAACCTCGATCCCGCGGGTGACTTCACCCAGCGCATCGGACAGAACCTTGCCATGCTCGGCCGTGATGGCGGCAGCCAGTTCTTCGGAACGCTCTTCGAGGATGCCAAGGAACTTGTTGAGAATACGCGCACGGCGCAGCGGCGTGGTTGCGGCCCATTCGGCGGCAACGGCGGACGCGGATTCAACAGCGGCGCGGACCTCGGCCTTCGATGCCAGATCAACCGTTGCACTCTGTGCGCCTGTCGCCGGATTGAAAACCGGTACTGAGCGGCCGGAGTTACCGGCAACGCGTTTGCCGTTGATGTAATGGGTAAGTTGGGTTGCCATTGGGTTTCTCCCGATAAACCTGATGATCAGTGGGACGATCTTAATATAAGTGGGGGTCTTCCCCCTTAATAACCTGCACCCATTATGACTATGCACAGGGATGCACATCAATTATCATTTCCGCAAATTCGATGTGCAAAAATTGAAGTCATGACAGGATCACACCCACCATGGATTGGGATCGCTTCCGCATCTTTCTGGCTGTTGCCCGCCAAGGCCAAATCCTTGCCGCTGCCCGGCAGCTTGGCCTGAACCACGCAACGGTGGGCCGCCAACTGACCGCGCTTGAGCAGGAACTTGGCACCAAACTGATCGAACGGCGCACCACTGGATCGGACCTGACCCCGGCCGGACAGGAATTGATGCAGGCAGCAGAGGCAGCAGAGTCGGCTTTTTTACGCGCTGGCACCGCCGTTTCCAACCAGTCAGAACTGATCAGTGGCACCGTCCGCGTTGGCGTCCCCGATGGATTGGGCAACTATTTTCTGGCAAGTGAGTTGGCTCACTTTGCCTCCAATCATCCTGATCTTGTGATCCAGCTTGTCCCGCTGCCGCGCACATTCTCGCTATCGCAACGCGAAGCCGATATCGCCATCACGCTGGATCGCCCCAAGCAAGGGCGCCTGGTGATCAGTAAACTCACCGACTACACACTCAGTGTCTATGCCAGCAAATCCTACATCGAACGTTTTGGTGCGGTCAAAACCGAGGCCGATCTGACAGACCGCCTGTTTGTCACCCATATCGAAGACCTGATTTACAGCCGCGCGCTGGATTACGCCGCCCGCCTTGGCAAGCTGATGAAACGCCGATTTGAATGCGGCAGCGTGGTGGCCCAGATGGAGGCGGTGCGCAACGGATATGGTATCGGCATCCTGCATGACTATGCCACCGAAGGCATCCCCGACCTCGTCCGCCTGCTGCCTGAAATCCGCTTCACCCGCAATTACTGGATGCTCCAGCACCCGGACACCAAGGATACGCGCAGTGTCGCGGCCATTGTCGATCATATAACGCGCGTCGTACGTGGGGCTCGTGATCGGTTTATCATGAGCTGAGAACACACAATTACAATCAACGGCAAGGGCCTGAATGCGCAAAGCGGATCGCGATCACATTCCCGTTGCGACCAGGCAAACAAAACAAAAGCCCGCTCAATCCTGAACGGGCTTTTTGATCACTAAAAAGTGACAAATGGTCATTTATTTCGCCAGTCAATTTCGATCTTGGTCTGCGGCGAGAGGGTCCGAAGCTTGTTTTCGAAATAAGCCTGCATGTCCGCAAGGCTGTGTTCATCGGTCGCCGACATCGCAACTGTCAGAAACAGCGGCGTCGCCGTCAGTTCGCACGCACCATTTTCAAATGCCAGTACACCAGCATCGGGTTTGCGCAGGGTGCCCTTGACGTCTTCGCCACGGGCTTGCAGCATCATCCCCTTGAGAAAGCAAGGCGCGCCGCGCAAATAGATATCTGCAAACGCAAAGCTACCGACACCATCCTGTGCCTTTGAAGTCCGAGACACAGGGCCAGCCTCATCAACTGAAACATCCATCGGATTGACCGAAACCGGCCAAGACTCGTTCACTTTGATCGCCAGATTAGACATGTGCATCACCAATCCTGTAAGGGCGCTTTATGCGCACGGTATCCCCATACCCCTTGGACACGCATTTCACATTGCTTAAGCACTGAACAATAATGACTACTAGTCATTTATCGCACATCACAGAAGAACGTCAATGCACTTTGTCCTGACAAAAATGTCCTGAATCGGGCAAAGCGCAAGTCTGTCGGCAAAAATTTCTGAAATATTGGCGTGACGATCCGCCAGATCACGCAGATCATCGCGAGAAATCGTTATTTAACAACGGCGTGCAGCCAAGATCACATTGCTGTGACGTGATCTGGATTGCTGCATCCCGATATTTGCATGGCAGCGTTGCCTAGCCCTGAACGACTTCCTGACGCTGCGCGCCCAAACCGTCGATTCCCAGTTCCATCACGTCGCCGGGTTTGAGGTACACCGGCGGGTTTTGCCCCATACCCACACCCGGCGGGGTGCCGGTCGAGATGATATCACCGGGTTGCAGGCTCATGAAACGCGACAGATAGCTGACGACGAACGCGACGCCATAGGCCATGGTTTTGGTGCTACCGTCCTGATAACGCTTGCCATTCACATCGAGCCACATGGAAAGGTTTTGTGGATCGGCAACCTGATCACGGGTGACAAGCCACGGACCAATCGGGCCGAAGGTATCGGCACTTTTGCCCTTCACCCACTGGCCGGAATGTTCGAGCTGAAACGCGCGCTCGGAAACATCATTGATCAGGCAGTAACCTGCGACATGATCAAGCGCATCGGCCTCGTCGACATATTTGGTGTGCTTGCCAATCACCACGCCCAGTTCGACTTCCCAATCGGTTTTGGTCGAGCCGCGTGGAATTTCGATCGTGTCATTCGGGCCACAAACGGCCGAAGTTGCCTTAAGGAAAATGATCGGTTCTGGCGGCAGTTCCATACCGGCTTCTTGCGCATGGTCAGAATAGTTCAAACCGATGCAGATAAATTTGCCCGGCCGCCCGACACAGGCGCCAATACGCGGATCACCCGACACGACCGGCAGGCTTTCCGGATCAAGTGCTGCAATACGGGCAAAGGTTTCATCGGAAATCGTGGTTGGATCAAGATCATCAATCACGCTGGAAAGATCGCGGATGACGCCATCCGCATCACAAAGCCCCGGTTTCTCCGCCCCGACCGGGCCATAGCGCAAAAGCTTCATGAATTCTCTCTCCTGATATCGTCACGCGGGTTCTTTTTGCGTCCTGCACAAGCCAAGTCCTGCAAAAAGAACGATTTATTCCTCATACCTTAGTGATGTCACATCATGATCCCAAAGGGCAAGCCAATTGAGGATACATTATCCGCTGTGACCATGATGATTGTTCTCGCCCGGTAATTCGATATCATCACCGAAAAGACCATTGCGCCGAGAAAGGAAACGACAGGACATGATGGAGACCATTACCGCAGCTGACGGGCACAAGCTTGATTGTTGGTTTGAACCACCCGTTGGTACAAGACGCGGCGCGATTGTAATCCTGCAGGAAATCTTTGGCGTCACCGAGCAGCTCAAGGGAGTTGCGCGCAAATATGCCGCCCTTGGCTATGAGGTCGCCATCCCTGCCCTGTTTGACCGGGTGGAGCGTGGTGCGGTTGTGGACTTTAACGACTTTGATCGGGCGCGTGCGCTGATGATGGCGTCCGAGTTGTCAAACACCCTGACCGACATTGATGCTGCCGCCCGCGCCCTGTCTGCCAAGGGCGGCAAGGTTGGCGTGATCGGGTTTTGCTGGGGCGGTGGATTGGCCCTGCGCAGCGCCCAATGTCTTGATATCGCGGCAGGTGTTTCATTTTATGGCACGCGTATCGACCAATATCTCGATAAGCCGCTGCACAGGCCATTTCTGGCACATTTCGGCCTGTCTGATGGTCACGTCCCGATTGAGATGATCGAAGACGCCAAGGCAGCCCTGCCCGGCATGGAAGTGCATATGTATGAAGCCGGGCATGCCTTTGCCAACGAAGCACGTCCATCCGCCTATGTCGAAGCGGCGGCCGAAGTTGCGCATGCCCGCACAGCCGAATTTCTTGCCCTTCATATCGCAGACTGACGCGACAGAACCCCAGCCCTGCCCCATTGGAAACACAGCCCAGATGCGTATTGCCATTCTTGATGACTATCAAAACATCGCCCTGCAGTCGGCCGATTGGACAGACGTCCAAAATCACGGCGAGATCACCGTATTTAACGATCATGTTTGCAATACAGGCGACCTGATCAGCCGCCTTGAGCCGTTTGACGTCCTGTGTGTCATGCGTGAACGCACAGCTCTTACAGGTGACATTTTGCGTGCGCTTCCGAACCTTCGGCTGATCGTGACCACCGGCAAGCGCAATGACGCCATTGATGTCGCAAGCGCAAGTGAACTGGGCATTACGGTTTGCGGCACAGAATCCCCATCCACGGCAACGCCGGAACTGACCTTTGCCCTGATGCTGGCACTTGCCCGCAATCTCATGGCGGAAAACGCATCGATGCGCGCCGGCGGATGGCAAGTCGGGATCGGTCAGGACCTTGCAGGTTCGACCTTGGGGATTATCGGGCTTGGGCGGTTGGGCGCAAAGGTCGCGAAAATGGCGCAGGTCTTTGACATGCATGTCTGCGCCTGGAGTGCCAACCTGACGCAGGAACGCTGCGACGAACTTGGCGTGCCCCATATGGCAACCAAGGAAGATTTGCTGCGCACGTCGGATTTCGTCACCATCCATCAACGCCTGTCTGATCGCACCCATGGCCTGATCGGCACGAATGAGCTCAAACAAATGAAGCCAACCGCCTATCTGATCAACACATCACGCGGCCCGATCGTTGATGATACTGCCCTGATTGACGCGCTCAACAACGGCGAGATTGCCGGTGCTGCACTGGATGTTTACGACAAGGAACCACTGCCCGTATCACATCCCCTGCGTCATTGTGATGGCCTGTTGCTAAGCCCGCATCTTGGCTATGTCACCCGCAACACTTGGAACGTGTTTTACGGCCAGACGGTCGAGGCCATTTTGGCCTGGCACAGCGGCAAACCGATGCGGGTTATCGCGCCTTAAGAAGCGCATTTAACAATTTTCCAAGTTCAAAGGGGCTCGATGACATGGCAAAACCAGCCACCGCCAGACGCCCGAGAGATGACTTGGAAAGACGGCGACATATGTGATCCTGGTAACGCCAATCTCGCAGGTAGCACGTTTGTGATTTGCGAATTCTCCAACTTCGTCGAAAATGGAAATCAGATGGAAATCAGGATGCAGCGCGACATTCAGCCCCCCTGATTCAGGCTGACAGTTCAATCCGGATAATCAGATATTCGTCACCAGCAAGCCCCAAAATCTGATGTGTAATTTCACAAGGATCGCATGATGGAACGTTTGACTGCCAAGGATTTTTCTCCGGAGCTTCTCGAACTTTATGATTTCTATGCCCACGGCATGATTGATCGCCGTGAGTTTCTTGATCGTGCGGGCCGATATGCGGTTGGTGGAATGACCGCCCTTGCGATCCTTAATGCCATGAGCCCAAACTATGCCATGGCTCATCAGGTCGACTTTACCGATCCCGATATTGTTGCTGAATACATCATGTACCCGTCGCCCAACGGTCACGGTGAAGTGCGTGGCTATCTGGTCAAACCGGCCAATGTGACCAGCAAGGTACCCGGTGTTGTGGTCGTGCATGAGAACCGGGGTCTGAACCCCTATATCGAAGATGTCGCGCGGCGTGTGGCCAAGGCAGGCTTTGTCGCACTTGCCCCGGATGGATTGACATCGGTTGGAGGCTACCCCGGCAATGACGACAAGGGCCGCGAATTGCAACGCACAGTCGACCCAACCAAGCTGATGAACGACTTTTTTGCCGCTATCGAATTCCTCACCGCCCACGAGGCCACCACGGAAAAAACAGGCATCACTGGTTTCTGCTATGGTGGCGGTGTCGCCAATGCCGCCGCGGTTGCCTATCCGGAATTGGGGGCCGCCGTTCCGTTCTATGGCCGTCAGCCCGCGGTCGAGGATGTCCCCCGTATTCAGGCACCAATCCTGTTGCAATACGGTGAACTTGATGAGCGTATTAATGCCGGGTGGCCTGCCTACGAAGAGGCATTAAAGGCCAATGACAAGGTCTATGAGGCCTATATCTATCCGGGCGCCAACCATGGCTTCCATAACGATTCCACGCCACGTTATGACAAGGACGCAGCCGAACTGGCATGGCAACGCACCATTGACTGGTTCAACAAGTACCTGTCCTAAAGCATTTTGCCTTTAATCTGCATAAAAGGGCTAGCCGGACGTGTTTCACGACAACCCGGCTCGCCCTTTTTGGATTGAAAATCAGATCGCAGAATGCTTGCGATAGCCCGGCGCGAACAGAAGTCTGGCCGATGTGATGCCGGTCTGATTTTCCCAGGTGGTACGTTCCATTAAGAAAAGCGATGTGCCGGGATCGGTGCGCAGTACCTTGGACTCTGCCGCGCTGGCATTGACCGCGGAAAAATAGATATCGCCGCGGGTATAGGGCGCATGCAACACCAGCCATTCATTGGCGCTGATTTTTTCAAGATCGGCATCAAGGATCGTCGGCGTTGCGGCAATCGACACCCAGCGATCTTCGAACATGAACGGCTTGCCATCGGCCAGATGGAGCGACGTGATATGCAGCATATCGCTATCGGCCGTGACACCCAGATTGGCGCAGATTTCCGGCGGCGGTGTGCGCCGTTCGCTAAATAAAAGGCCATAGGCATATTTCTGCCCGCGCCCTTCAATCTCAAGCCGGATGACCGGAATATCAAGCTTGGCGCGCCGCACCGGGTGGGCCGCGACCCGCGTACCCGCCTTACGCCTGCGATCGAGGAACCCTTCGGATGCCAGTTCACGCAGTGCACGGTTCACCGTGGCACGCGCACAGCCAAGTTGCTCGGCAAGTTCGACTTCCTTGGGGATCAGGTCGCCGGGCTTCCACTCACGGGTATGAATGCGGCGCAAAACCTCGTCATGGACGGATTGCCAGCTTTGCTGTTCCAGGCTGTTCACACTGCTTCCTTGAGTTGTTCCATCACCTTGCGATACCGGTTGGTGATCGCGTCATGGGCGATGTGGCGGCCCTCGGTCACGACATGGCGACCGGCCGACCAGACATCACGCACCATGCGATCATCTCCGGCAAAGATATATGTATCGAGGATCGTATCGCCTGTCCGGCCGATCAGGTCAACCGCCGAACCATCCAGCGCCATCAAATCGGCCAGTGCACCAACTTCGATCCGGCCTGCATCGCGCCCGGCGGCCTGTGCGCCGCCCTTGGCCGCTGCGTCATAAATGCGACGTGCAGTCGATTTTTGTTCGGTTGCCAAAGCCGCGCGGGAATTATCGCGCAGGCGCTGGCTGTATTCCAGGGTCCGCAATTCTTCCGACAGCGAAATACGGATATTGGAATCCGATCCCACACCAATTACGCCACCGGCATTGAGATAACGAACGCCATCAAAGATACCATCGCCCAGACTGCTTTCGGTGATTGGGCACAGACCCGCCACAGCACCGGTTTTGGCCAGCTCAAGCGTTTCGTGTTCTTCCATCTGTGTACAGTGGATCAAACACCAGTTCGCATTCACATCGGCATTTTCAAGCAGCCATTCGGTCGGGCGCTTGCCCCAGCTTTCACGAACTTCATCCACCTCGGCCAGTTGTTCGGCCAGATGCATGTGGATCGGTCCGTCCTTGGAAAGAAGACTGGTCGCAAGCAGATCTTCACGGCCCACCGCACGCAAGGAATGTGGCGCGACACCCATCACCGTATCCGCGGGCAGGTTTTTGATGGCGCGAACAGATTCCTCATACAATTTGGTGAACTGGTCGGGATCGTTACCAAACCGGATTTGACCGGGACCGAGCGGGCGCTTGTCACAGCCACCATATTGATAATGCACGGGCAGAAGCGTCAGGCCGATGCCGGTGATTTCGGTCGCGGCGGCAATACGTTCGGCCATCTCGGCGATATTGTCATACAAATGTCCGCCGGGGCGGTGATGTAGGTAATGGAACTCTGTATTGTTGGCATACCCGGCTTCCAGCATTTCCATCTGAACGAAGGCTGCGATGGCCTCGACATGATCTGGCGTCAGCTGATCAAGGAAGCGGAACATCAATTGCCGCCAGGTCCAGAAGGTGTCGCGCGGATCAGGGCCGCGCCTTTCGGTCAGGCCGGCCATGGAGCGCTGAAACGCGTGGCTATGCAGGTTTGAAATCGCCGGAAGAAGGATATCGGTTTTGCTTGTGACATCTGACGCGGCTTCGGAATCGGCCTGAATCGCAGCAATTCTGCCATTCTCGTCAATCTCGATCCGGACATTGCGCTGCCAGCCTGATGTCGTAAGTGCCTGATTTGCCCAAAGAACCTTCATTGCTTCTACCCGTCTTGACAGAAATATTATGTACGTACATATTATCTTTAATAACAAACTTATCAAGGGGTGATGCTTCGCGATGCTGCTTCGAAACGCAAAAATCGTCACGATTGAGGATCAGGACAGTTATGGCCTGATCGAGTGCGGCGCGATTGCCATCAAGGACGGCCTGATCGATTGGGTCGGTGCAGATGACGCCATCCCGGCCGAATATCTTGACGGTCCAGCGCGGGACCTTGAAGGTCGCCTGATCACCCCGGCCCTGATTGATTGCCACACCCATGTTGTCCATGGCGGCGACCGTGCGGTTGAGTTTGAAATGCGCCTGAAGGGTGCAAGTTATGAAGAAGTCGCGCGGGCTGGCGGCGGCATTGTTTCGACCGTGAAGGCGACCCGCGAAGCATCAATTGAGGATCTTCTGACATCCGCCCTGCCGCGCGTGGATGCGCTGCTGGCAGAGGGTGTGTCGGTGATCGAGGTCAAGTCGGGCTATGGCCTTGATCGCGAGACCGAGCTTAATATGCTGCGCGCAGCCCGTATGATTAGCGATCATCGTAATGTGCGGATCAAGACCACCTTCCTTGGCGCCCATGCGGTGCCGGTTGAATATAAAGACAACCCGGATGGCTATATTGATGAGGTCTGTATCCCGACCCTGAAGGCCGCCCACACCGAAGGTTTGATCGACGCCGTTGATGGGTTCTGCGAAGGCATTGCGTTCAATGCCGATCAGATCAAACGCGTGTTTGACGTTGCCCGCGAGCTTGGCATTCCGGTCAAGCTTCATGCAGAGCAGCTATCAAACATCGGCGGCACCAAACTGGCCGCCGAATATGGGGCAATTTCCGTCGATCATATTGAATACGCCACCGAGGAAGACGCGATGGCGATGGCCAAGGCTGGCTCCGTCGCGGTACTTCTGCCCGGTGCGTTTTATACCCTGCATGAAACCCAGTTACCGCCCATTGACGCATTCCGCAAGCACGGCGTGCAGATGGCGATTGCGACCGACTGCAATCCCGGTTCATCACCGCTGGCATCAATCCTTTTGACCATGAACATGTCCTGCACGCTGTTCCGCCTGACGCCGGAAGAGGCACTTGTTGGCGCGACCGCCCATGCGGCGCGCGCCCTTGGCCTGTCGGATACCGGGCGGATCAAAGTAGGCCTGCGGGCTGATCTTGCCATCTGGAATGCCAAACACCCGGCCGAGCTTGCATACCGCATCGGGTTCAACCCGCTGTTCGA
This sequence comes from Thalassospira sp. MCCC 1A02898, assembly GCF_001618185.1. Classification (NCBI taxonomy): domain Bacteria; kingdom Pseudomonadati; phylum Pseudomonadota; class Alphaproteobacteria; order Rhodospirillales; family Thalassospiraceae; genus Thalassospira; species Thalassospira sp. MCCC 1A02898. The sequence continues at coordinate 58,145 of NZ_LPXK01000012.1, forward strand.
ACGCATTGTTGGCGGTGAAAGCACCGCCGCCTGAGCCCAAAGATAACTGCGCCACCGCATCAACATGTGACCTTAAGGATAGATTATGACTGTCACCCTTATCCCCGCTTCGGTCAAACTGGCAGAGCTTGAACGCATCTGGCGTGATCAGGTCGCAGTCAAACTCGACCCCGCAGCCCGCGACGGTGTTGAAGCGGCGCACGCAATGGTGCGCAAGGCTGCCGACGGCAGCGATGCGGTGTATGGCGTGAATACCGGCTTTGGCAAACTGGCCTCGGTCAAGATTGCCCCGGAAGATACCGAAACCCTGCAACGCAACCTGATCCTCAGCCATTGCTGCGGCGTGGGTGAGCCGCTTGATATCGCGACCACCCGTTTGATGATGGCCTTGAAGTTGCTCTCACTCGGGCGCGGCGCATCAGGTGTGCGTTGGGATCTGATCGAACTGATCGAGGGCATGCTGGCCAAGGGTGTTACCCCCGTCGTCCCGTCGCAAGGATCGGTTGGCGCATCGGGCGATCTGGCCCCGCTGGCGCACATGGCAGCCGTCATGATCGGTGCGGGCGAAGCCATCTATGACGGTACGACCCTGCCGGGTGGCGAGGCACTTGCCAAGGCCGGCCTGACACCGGTGGTGCTGGGCCCGAAAGAGGGCTTGGCGCTGATTAACGGCACCCAGTTTTCAACTGCTTGCGCACTGGTCGGGCTGTTTTCGGCCTGGCGCAATGCTGCGAGTTCGATTGTGACATCGTCGCTTTCGACCGATGCGATCATGGGTTCGACCGCCCCGCTGGTCGATGAAATCCATACGCTTCGCGGGCATCCGGGCCAGATCAATGTCGCACGTGCAATGCGCGATCTGATGACCGGATCGGAAATCCGCGAAAGCCACCGCGAAGGCGATACCCGCGTTCAGGACCCCTATTGCATCCGTTGCCAACCGCAAGTCACCGGGGCGGCGATGGATTTGCTACGCTTTGCCGGTCAGACGCTTGAGATCGAAGCCAATGCCGTGACCGATAACCCGCTGGTTCTGAAAGAAGACGGCCGCATTGTTTCGGGCGGGAACTTCCACGCCGAGCCGGTGGCGTTTGCCGCAGATCAGATCGCCCTTGCGGTTGCCGAGATCGGGGCGATTGCCCAACGCCGTGTTGCATTGATGGTCGATCCGACCCTGTCGCACGATTTGCCGCCGTTCCTGACGCCGGAGCCGGGCCTGAATTCCGGTCTGATGATTGCCGAGGTCACCACTGCCGCACTCATGAGTGAAAACAAACATCTGGCCAACCCGTGTTCGACCGACAGCACGCCGACCAGTGCCAATCAGGAAGACCATGTTTCGATGGCGGCCCACGGCGCGCGGCGACTAGCGCGGATGAATGCCAACCTTTCCTACATTCTTGGGGTCGAGCTGATCTGTGCGGCACAGGGTGTTGAATTCCGTGCCCCGCTTAAGACCAGCCCGGGGCTGCTCAATGTTTTGAAATCCGTTCGTGCCGACATCCCGACCGTCAAGGAAGACCGTTACATGGCGCCGGATCTGGCGAAGGCCGCCGAACTTGTCACTGGCGGTACACTTGTAAATGCCGCCAAGCTTTCGGGCTTTGTCGTCGGGGAGGCAGCATAACCATGACCGATCCGGTTGAAATCAAACGCGGTGATGGCCCGATTGTTCTGGGACTTCCCCATACGGGCACTTATGTGCCCGATGACATTGCCGAGAAACTGAATGATCGTGGCCGTGAACTGGCTGATACCGACTGGCATATCCATACCCTTTATGACGGGTTGCTCGATGGTGTGACGACGGTGCGCGCGACGTTTCATCGTTATGTGATTGATGCCAACCGCGATCCCGAAGGGGTCAGCCTTTATCCCGGTCAGAACACCACCACCCTTGTGCCGCTGACCGATTTTGACGGCGAAGATATCTGGGACGTTGCACCGACCGAGGATGATATTGCCTATCGGGCGGCAACCTTCCACGCGCCCTATCATCAGGCACTGGCCGCCGAGCTTGAGCGCGTGCGCGCCAAACACGGTGTGGCGATCCTTTATGATTGCCATTCGATCCGCTCAAACATTCCGTTCCTGTTTGACGGGACCCTGCGCGATTTCAATATCGGTACCAATCTGGGCGCGACATGCGATCCGATGATCGAGACGCTGACATCAGAAATCTGTTCGCAGGCCCAAGGATACAGTGCGGTTCTGAACGGTCGTTTCAAGGGTGGCTGGACCACCCGCCATTATGGCCGCCCGGAGATCAATCAACACGCCATCCAGATGGAACTGGCGCAATCCACCTATCTGACGGCCGAGGAAGCCCCTTGGTCCTATGACGAAAGCCGTGCAGCAAAATTGCGCACGCATCTTACAGAAATCCTGAAGACACTGGCCGATTTGGCCCCAGCACTAAGAGGCAAGTCATGACCAACAATCCGCGTCACAACCAGCGTGATATCTATCCCGATACCGGAAGCGAAATCACAGCCAAAAGCTGGCTGACCGAAGCGCCAATGCGCATGTTGATGAACAACCTGCATCCCGATGTTGCCGAAAACCCGCATGAGCTGGTTGTTTATGGCGGCATTGGCCGGGCTGCGCGTACCTGGAAGGATTTCGATCAGATCGTTGCCAGCCTGAAGGAACTTGAAGATGACCAGACCCTTCTGGTGCAGTCGGGCAAGCCGGTTGGTGTGTTCCGCACCCACAAGGATGCGCCGCGCGTTCTGATCGCGAACTCCAATCTTGTGCCGCATTGGGCCAACTGGGACCATTTCAACGAACTCGATAAAAAAGGTCTGGCGATGTATGGCCAGATGACGGCGGGTTCGTGGATCTATATCGGGTCACAGGGCATCGTTCAGGGCACCTATGAAACCTTTGTCGAGGCAGGTCGCCAGCATTATGACGGCAACCTTACCGGCAAGTGGATCCTGACCGGTGGCCTTGGCGGCATGGGTGGCGCACAGCCGTTGGCCGCTGTGATGGCCGGTGCGTGCTGTTTGGCGGTCGAGTGCGATGAAACCCGTGCGGACTTCCGCCTGCGGACCCGTTATGTCGACGAGAAAACCCATTCGCTTGATGAAGCGCTTGAAATGATCGAGCGTTGGACCAAGGCAGGCGAAGCCAAGTCCGTTGCCCTGATCGGCAATGCGGCCGATGTCTTCCCGGAACTGGTCAAGCGCGGCGTTCGCCCGGATATCGTGACTGATCAGACATCAGCACATGATCCGGTGCATGGATACCTTCCGCAGGGTTGGACCGTTGCCGAATGGCGCGAAAAACAGGAATCTGATCCCAAGGCTGTTTCCAAGGCCGCACGTGCATCGATGCGCGTTCAGGTCGAGGCCATGGTTGCCTTCCACGAGGCGGGCGTCCCGACGGTCGATTACGGCAACAACATCCGTCAGATGGCGCTTGAAGAAGGGTTCGAAAACGCATTCGCCTTCCCGGGGTTTGTTCCGGCCTATATCCGCCCGCTGTTCTGCAAGGGCATCGGTCCGTTCCGCTGGGCGGCCCTTTCGGGTGACCCCGAGGACATCTACAAGACCGACCAGAAGGTCAAGGAACTGATCCCCGATGATCCGCACCTGCATAACTGGCTGGACATGGCGCGCGAGCGCATTTCGTTCCAGGGCCTGCCGGCACGTATTTGCTGGGTCGGTCTGGGACAGCGCCATCGCCTGGGTATGGCGTTCAACGAAATGGTCAAGAATGGTGAACTGAAAGCCCCGGTCGTCATCGGGCGTGACCATCTTGACAGTGGTTCGGTCGCAAGCCCGAACCGCGAAACCGAAGCCATGAAAGATGGCTCGGATGCGGTCAGTGACTGGCCGTTGCTTAATGCGCTGCTCAATACGGCGTCCGGGGCGACCTGGGTATCGCTGCATCATGGCGGCGGTGTTGGAATGGGCTTCTCGCAGCATTCCGGCATGGTGATTTGTTGTGACGGCACAGAAGATGCCGCACGCAGGGTCGAACGCGTCCTTTGGAACGATCCGGCAACCGGTGTGATGCGTCATGCGGATGCAGGATATGACATCGCACTGGATTGCGCCCGGGAACACGGGCTGAACCTGCCCGGGATTCTCGGCAAGTAATTAAAACTCACACGTGGGGGCAGTGACGACTGCCCCTGCATCGCCCAATCAGGGTACAATCAAGGAGGCTTCTTAACATGAAAAGACGTGAATTTCTGACCGCCGGTGTTGCCGGCGCAGGTGCAGCGGCCGCTGCAACATTCGCAACCCCTGCCATCGCACAGGACAAGCGCCAGTGGAACATGGTCACCGCATGGCCGAAAAACCTGCCTGGGCCGGGTGTGGCTGCGCAGAAACTGGCAGACCGTATCACCACACTTTCGGGTGGTCGTCTTGAAGTCAAACTTCATGCCGCGGGCGAACTGGTTCCGGGCAATGGTGTGTTTGATGCCGTTGCCGAAGGCACCGCCGAGATCTATCACGCGGTTCCGGCATACTGGGGTTCGAAATCTAAAGGCATCCTTCTGTTCGGGTCGCAGCCGTTTGGCCTGCGTGCCGATGAACAGGTTGGCTGGCTGAACTATGGTGGCGGTCAGGAACTGTATGACGAAATCTATGGTCAGTTTGGTCTGAAGCCGTTCCTGTGCGGTAACTCCGGCCCGCAGTGGGCAGGTTGGTTCCGTAACGAAATCAACTCGGTCGATGACCTCAAGGGGCTTAAGTTCCGCACCACCGGTCTGGCATCGGAGATGTGCTCGAAGCTTGGCATGGCGGTTCAGGCCATGGGCGGTCGTGACATGTTCCAGGCACTTCAGTCTGGTGCGCTTGATGCCGGTGAGTTCATCGGCCCGTGGAGCGACAGTGCGCTTGGCTTCTATCAGGTTGCCAAGAACTACTACTGGCCGGGTGTTGGCGAGCCGTCCTCGGCCGAGGAATGTGCGGTGAACGCCAAGGCTTATGCCGATCTTCCTGATGATCTGAAAGCCGTCGTCAAGTTCGCGGCAGACAGCCTTTATAACGAAGTCTGGACCGAGTACGAGACCAAGCATGCCATGGCCCTGAAACAGCTTGTTGCAGAACAGGGTGTTCAGGTTCGCAAGCTTCCGGACGAAGTTGTTGAAGCCATGGCCAAAGCCGGTGCCGAGGTGATTGCGGAGCTTCGCGAAAGCGACGATGCACTGACCAAAAAAGTCACCGAAAGCTTTGTTGCCTATCGTGACCTGATCGGTGGTTACATGACCTATGCCGATAACGGTCAGATGAATGCACGCGCCAAAGCGCTTGGCTTCTGATAAACACTGAAACCGACGCTGGCACGTCCAGCGTCGGTTTTTCTTTCAGGCGTGCCTTTCACGGGGAGATGTCATGCAACGCCTTGCTGATGCACTTGACCAGATAAACCACTGGACCGGGATGACTGTGCGCTGGTTCGCACTTTTGATGGTTCTGTTGCAGTTTACCGTGGTCTTGCTGCGCTATGTTTTTGGGTTCAGTTCAATCGCGCTGAATGAAAGCGTTCTGTATCTGCATGCCGCTTTGTTCATGTTGGGGGCGGGCTATACGCTGTTGGTTGATGGCCATGTCCGGGTGGACATTTTTTATGCCGCAGCCACCGACAAGACCAAGGCGCGGATCGATGCGTTTGGCTATGTGGTTCTGGCAATCCCGTCGATGGCAGCCCTGCTGTATTGGACCTGGCCATCAGTGATCAATTCGATCTCGATGATGGAAGGGGCAATTTCGGTAGGGGGCATTCCGGCCGTGTGGTTTTTGAAATCCCTGATCCCGGCCTTTTGCATTCTGTTGATTATCCAGTCCGTCGCCTGCTTGCTCAGGCAGGTGGTTTTGCTGCGCGGCAATGTTGAAGATCAAGGCGGTGCGAAGTGATGGAATATCTTGATCTTTTGATGTTTGCCGCCCTGATGGGCTGCATCCTTTTGGGCTTTCCGGTGTCGTTCTCAATCGCCGGAACGGCGGTGATTTTTGGCTATCTCGGCTGGGTCACCGACACGATGAATATCGGCCTGATGGGGGCGTTCGGGCAGCGCGTGTTTGGCACGCTGACCAATGATGTCCTGATCGCCATTCCGCTGTTTGTCGTTATGGGTGTCGTCCTTGAACGATCCCGCATTGCCGAAGATTTGCTCCATACCATGGGCCGACTGTTTGGACAGTTGCGCGGCGGTTTGGGTATTTCGGTGGTGCTGGTGGGGGCGTTGCTTGCGGCCTCAACCGGGATTGTCGGGGCCACCGTGATTGCCATGGGCATGATCGCGCTTCCGACCATGTTGCGCACTGGCTATAACCCGAAAATGGCATCGGGCCTTGTTTGCACCGCAGGCACATTGGGCCAGATTATCCCGCCCTCGACGCTTTTGATCATTCTGTCGGACGTGATGTCGTCGGCCTATCAGCAGGCGCAATATGAACAGGGCAAGTTCACCATCGAAACCATTTCGGTCGGGCAGATTTTTGCCGGTGCGCTGATCCCGGGTCTGACGCTGGTTGCGATTTATATCATCTATATCCTGCTGCGCGGGCTGATACGTCCGGCCGATATGCCGCCGGTTCAAAGTGATGATGGCCGCCCCAGCGCGGGCGAAGTGGTGGGGGCGGTTCTGCCGCCTGTGCTTCTGATCATTGCCGTGCTGGGTGCCATTCTGGGCGGGGTCGCCACCCCGACCGAGGCGGCATCGGTGGGTGCGATTGGCGCGATCCTGATGGCGGGCGTCCGTCAGGGGGCGAACCGCAATCTGGTTCTGACCGGGACTGTGGCCCTTTTGATCCTGGCGATCATGGCCGGTGTCGCGCCGGTGCGTTTCCAGCGCAGTGACCTGACCGGTATTGATTATGCATTGGGTGCTGGTTATGTGGCGCTGGCTGTTGTCGGGATTATCGCGATCCTCGCCTGCCTGCGTCAGGCATGGAAAGCCGACATTCTGAAATCGGCCCTGACGTCGACCATGACGGTCAGCTCGATGATCTTTGCCACCATTCTGACAGCCAGCATGTTCTCGCTGGTGTTTATCGGGCTGGGCGGTGAAGACCATGTCGAGGAAATTCTTGAATCGATGCCGGGTGGTCCGACAGGGGCGCTGATCTTCTGCATGGCGTTGATCTTTGTGCTGGGCTTCTTCCTTGATTTCGTGGAAATCACGGTGATCCTGCTGCCGCTGATTGCGCCGGGCCTGATCATGATGGGCCACGATCCGGTGTGGCTGGCGATCCTGATTGCGATCAACCTGCAGACATCGTTCTTAACGCCACCATTTGGCTTCTCGCTGTTTTACCTGCGCAGTGCCGCCCCGCCGGAAATCACCACCGGCCAGATTTATCAGGGTGTGGTGCCGTTTATCGCGCTTCAGCTGTTTGGTATTTTCGTGATCTGGCTGTGGCCGTCACTGGCCAACTGGCTGCCAAGCGTGGTGTTCTAGGCAAAGAACTGAAAATGAAAAAACGCCCCCGATTTCTGGGGGCGTTTTTATTTGCGTCATGGCCAAAGCGGCTGTCAAAGGACTTCATAGACCGACACATAGACCGTGCTTTTTTCGCGCTGCCCGGATCCGACAAAGATCCGGTGATTAAGCCAGCTATAGCGTTCATCGCCGGTTTCAAAGCGGGGCTGGGTGCGCATGTAATATTTCGATGGGTCGACATGTTCGCCGCGTGCAAGCGCGTCCAGAACATCCTTCGGACCATGCCGAAAGCCGAAATTACGGATGTCAATCAGTGCCCCGTCATGGGTTTCGATACAATATCGGGTATCAAGTTCGGCCACACCGTTTTCAAAAACGGTTTGCCAGTCAGCGCCCAATGCCAGAACGCGACCATTCAACGATTTGCCTTCGACATGACCGCCAATGATCGGAATGATCCGGCGTGTGCCGCGCATTGAGTTGCCCAGCTCCATCGGGGCTTCCAGCTCGACCGTCAGATCGCAAAAATGTTCAAGTTCAAGCTTCATATCGGCCTCTTTAGTTCATGGTCGTCGGCAGGAAAAGAACGATGGATGGCACCAACACCAGCAGGATCAGGCGAATAATGTCGACCGCGACAAACGGGATGACACCCTGAAACACCTTTTGCAGGGGCACTTCGCGGGCAATTGAGTTGATGACAAACACATTCATCCCGACAGGCGGTGTGATCAGGCCAAGCTCGACCGTCATGACAACGATGATGCCAAACCAGATCGGATCGAACCCCAACTGGGTAACCACGGGAAACACGATGGGCACCAGAAGAATGATCATCGCCATGGCATCAAGGATGCAGCCCAGCAACAGGAAAAACACAAGGATCAGCGCAAGCGTCGGATAGGCCCCGATATCAAGCCCGACCAGCCACGCTGTGATCTTTTGCGGGGTCTGGGTGATGGCCAGAAAATAGCCAAACAGGATCGCACCGATCAGAATGGTATAGATCGCAACCGAGGTGCGCAGGGCCTCGACCAGGCTATCAAGAATGCTGCGCCAGCCAAGCCGACCGCGGATCACCCCGATCAGGGCGGTCAGGACAGAACCAACCGCCGCGGCCTCTGTTGCCGTAACAACACCCAGATAGATACTGCCGATAATCGCGATGAACAGGGCCAGGACCGCCCAGACATCACGCAAGGATCGAATGGCGTTGCGCAAATCAAACGGTTCGCCCGCTGGCAACCCACGGGCATAGGTCACCCGAAAGGCCAGCATATACATCACAATCGCCAGAAGGCCCGGAATGATACCGGCAATGAAAAGCTTGCCGACATCCTGTTCGGTGATAAAGCCATACACCGCCAGAACAACCGACGGCGGGATCAGAATGCCAAGCGTTCCGCCAGCGGCAATCACGCCGGTCGCGACATGATCGCGATAACCACTGCGCTGCATTTCCGGCAAAGCGACCTTGGTCATGGTTGCCGCCGTTGCGACCGATGAACCCGATATAGCGGCAAACCCGGCACAGGATGCAATGGTCGAAAGTGCCATGCCGCCCCGAAATGATCCCAGCCACGCCTGCCCCGCGCGAAACAGTTCGCGCGACATGCCGGAATTGGTGGCAAGAACACCCATCAGAATAAAGAACGGAATGAGGCTAAGGTTAAAGTCGGTGATGGTGCGGATCGGCGATTGCGCCAGAAGGTTGAGTGCAGGCGTCGGACCAACAATTGCGGCAAATCCACCGACCCCAACAATCCCCATGGCAATGCCAATCGGAACCCGAAGCAGCATCAGGGCAAACAGCGCAACAAACCCGCCCAGTGCGACAAAATCGGCTTCAGTCATCAGTTCCCCCCGAACCACCAGTTTGCTTTTGTTTTTTCGGGTCGGAGGCAATATGCGGCTCTGACTCGGCGGGTTCAAAATCATCCAGACCGGCATTGGTCAGCGCGATCATCAAGGCACGCGCCAGAATGGTCAGCATGCTGACCGCAACGCCAAGCCAGATCAGCCCCATGACCGGCCAGACGGGTACTTGCAGATCAAATGTCGTCTCGCCGCTGTTATAGGCGCTGGTGACACGCGCCAGCATCTTCCAGCACAGCAAGCCGGTGAAACCCAGCAAGACCATCCAGGCAAAGAAATCCGTCCATCGACGAACACGCGCGGGCAGCATCAGGGCAAACAGATCGACCTTGATGTGCGATCCACGATAGCCCACACAGGCAAAGCCCCACATGATGACCACCCCCAGAAACAGGCGCGAAAAATCAAATGCATCCGGGATCGGCCATGCAAACAGGTAACGACCAATTGCGGATGCCAGAACCAGCAACGTGATCACCGCAAGCAAAATGGCCGAGACCATTTCCACCTTGCGCGAAAAGGCTTCGAGATATGTCAGGGAGCGATGAAGGACCCGCATGATTTATGCACTTTCAGAGGTATCGGCAGCACCGACATGCGATGCCGCCGATACAGGGAGTGTCATCAATACTTGGCGTTCTCGGCTTCGAGCGCGTCAATGAAGGCCTTGTAAATGGCATCGGCGTCACCGCCCTTGGCCGTAACGCTTTCGCGCCATTGGGCAACAAGCGGTTCGGCGGCATCGCGCCATTGTTGCAGTTCATCGGCGGTCGGCTGATACAGTTCATGATCGCCCGATGCCATCATCTTGTAGCGACCAGATGCCTCGTTCTCGGCCCAGCCCTTGGAAAAACGACCTGACCATTCCGGCGTGCAGTGATCATCCATCACCTTGCGGTTTTCGGCTGACAATCCGTCATAGACACCGCGATTGATCACAAGGATCTGCGAGGAGACATAGAACGGCATATCAAGGTGATATTTGGTTTCCTGATCAATCCCGAAGATATAGATCGAGTTCCACGGGAAGGTGATCGCATCTGCCGTGCCCTTGGCGATGGCTTCGCGGGCCTCGGGGGCTGGGACCTGAACACTGGCCCCACCCAGCAGGTTTACAAAACGTGCCATGGTCGCATGGGCCGGACGTACCGCATGGCCGTTTATGTCTTCTGGCACGCGGACCGGCATTTTTGAATGGATGGTGCCGGGGTCATGCGGGTTGACCAGACAGAGTTTGACTTCCGGCATTTCCTGTTCGGCGTAGTTCGCATACCACTTGTGAAGGGCGACCGACCCATTGACCGCATCCTTCACATTGAACGGCACCTCGGTCAGGCCATAGATCGGGAAACGCCCGGCTTGATAACCCGGATTGATATAGCCGATATCGGCAATGCCATCGCGGGTCATATCATAGTGATCAGGTGCGGAGCCCAGCTGTTGGGCCGGGAAAATCGTGAAGTCGATTTTGCCGCCGGATGCCTCGCGGATGGAGTTTGTCCATTCTTCAAGCCCCATGGTTTGAACCGGATGGGTTGGCGGCAGCCAGTGGGCCAGACGGAAATTCACTTCCTGGGCAGACGCACCAGAAATGACAGACATGGCGGCAACTGACGCCAAGGCAATCACTGAACCAAGTTTAAGTCGTTTCATTGTTTCCTCCCTGAGAAAACCGACACCGGCAATTTTGTTTTTGTTGCCTTGTCTGTCGGTAACTCGATTTGATCAGACCACCCTTGGAAGCCTTTGCCCCAAGGGTTGGGCTGATCGCCAAACCGGGCCCAAAACCAATGTCCCGGTCAAAAATAACGTCTCCGTTTGTCGCGACCCGGCGCAGCTGATCGCACCCTGGATCGTTCCTATGCCAATTTCGTGTTTTCGATCAGAACAGCAATGCCCTGTCCGCCACCAATGCAGGCCGATGCGATGCCATAACGCTGACCGGATTTGACCAGTTCGCGCGCCAGTGTATTGGTGATCCGAACCCCGGTTGCGCCCAGCGGATGACCAATGGCAATCGCGCCGCCATTAACGTTGACCTTGTCTTCATCAAGACCAAGTTCGCGGATGCAGGCCAGGATCTGCGCACCAAAGGCTTCGTTGATTTCGATCCGGTCAATCTGATCAAGGGTCATACCGGTTTGATCAAGAACGGCCTTGATGGCCGGGACCGGGCCAATGCCCATGATTTCCGGCGGCACACCGACAGCGGCGCCTGCGATGATGCGGGCACGCGGTGTCAGGCCGTGTTTGCGGGCATAATCGGAACTGCCCAGAACAACGCCGGCGGCGCCATCCACTACGGCTGATGAATTGCCGCCCGTCTGCACCCCGCCAAAGGCCGGGCGCAGTTTGGCCAGAATGTCATAGGGCGATGGCCGGATGTGGCTGTCGCGGTCGACCTGATCGATCTTGCGCGGCAGGCGGATGGACCGTGGATTGCCGTCGGCAAATTCAAAGGTTTCGTTGGTCACGGTCGCAATTTCACCGGCCAAGAAGCCGTTTTCGTGCGCAGCGACGGCACGGGCAAAACTGCGTTCGGCAAAGCGATCCACTTCTTCACGGGTGATGTTGTATTTCTTGGCAAGGTTTTCCGCCGTGTCGCCCATGGTGCAACTGACCGCCGGATCCAGAAGCGCTTCCCACAGGAAGTCCTTGAATTCGACCTGCCCCATGCGAAAACCACTGCGATGGGTGTAGGCGGCAATCGGGTTGCGGCTCATGGATTCAGTGCCGACACAAAGGGCAAGATCCCCACGACCGAGTGAAATATGATCGGCGGCCTGCAGGATGACTTCGATCCCGGTACCACAAATACGCTGCACAAGGTGTGCTGGGCGATCCACCGGCACACCGGCGTAAATCCCGATATGGCGCGGCGTCATATAGGCATCATAGGATGCCTGGGCCATGGAACCGGCGACGGTGAAATCGATATCAGCGGTGCTCACCCCGGCATCCTCGATTGCCGCGCGGGCCGCCTTGATGCCAAGATCAATCGGGGAGACCAGCCCGAAGGCACCGGTATAATCGACAAACGGTGTGCGTTTTCCGCCCAGCAGCCAGACATCTTCAAATTCGGTCCGAAGACCTTTGGCGTTCGCAGTCATTCTGCTTATCCCTTTTTGGCAATCATGACCCCGGCGGGTGACGGGTCGGTATAAAGTTCGGCGACCTTGTCAGCGCGTTTGGTCAGAACCGCGCGCTGATTGATCGAGCCCTTGTCGGTGACTTCGTGCGCATCAAGTTCCGGCGAACTTTCCAGCAGGATCGCGCGCGCGACAAAGTTCGAACTGCCGGTCGATTTGGTCGCCAGCTCATTGAGGCATTTCTGAAAATGCGCCTGCACGGCCGGATGGGTTGCGATGTCACGCTCGGACGCGTTGGCGGGCAGGTCCGGGCACAGTTTTTTGCAGGCGGTGAAATCTGCAAAGATCAGCGCACCGACATAGCCTTCGTTCAAACCGGTCAGCACGGCATCCCGCACATAAGGCGCAAAGGTCTGGGCAATGGCGGTGCGGATGGCCGCAACATGCACCCATGTGCCGGTCGAGAGTTTGAAATCTTCGCAGACCCGACCATCAAACAGGAAGCCCCGTTCGATATTATCCGGATCCACAAATTTCAGGGCATCACCAATCAGGTAATAGCCTTCATCATCAAAAGACTCGCTGGTTTTATCAGGTTGCTTCCAATAGCCGGGTGTAATGCTCGGTCCCTTAAGGCGGACTTCGAGCTTTTCGGCATTGGGCACCAGTTTGATATCAAGCCCGACGGCCGGAAGACCGACACTGCCCGCCTGATCAACCGCCCAGGTGGTGGTAAAGGCAAAGGGGGCTGTTTCGGTGGAGCCATAACCGGTGACGATGACGATCTTTTCGCCAACCGTGTCCTCGGCGATCTTTTCCAGATTGTCCCAGACATATTGCGACAAACCGGCACCGGCATATTGCATCAGTTTGAGCTTGGCAAAGAACATCTCGCGGAGTGTTTTGTTTTCGCGCAGATGATGGACAAGTGCCTCGTACCCCTTGGGAACGTTGAAATAGATGTTGGGCGATACTTCGCAAAGATTGCGCACGGTTTCATGAATACCGTCCGGGGTCGGTTTGCCCTGATCGATATAGAAACTGCCGCCGTTATAAAGCGCGATGCCGAAATTATGGTTGCCGCCTGCGGTGTGGTTCCATGGCAGCCAGTCGACCATCACCGGTGGTTCATCCTGCAAAAACGCCAGCGCGTGACGCAGCATCATCTGGTTAAAGCACAGCATCCGCTGGGTATTGATCACAGCCTTCGGCATCCCGGTGGAGCCGGACGTGAACAGGAATTTGGCAATTGTGTCCTCGGTGATTTTGCCATTGGCGGCATCGACCGCATCGGTCGGTGTGGTCTGACGAACATCTTTGAAAACATCGCAATCATATTGCGATAACGGGTTTTCCAGAACCAGCAGACGGGCATCCTTTGGCATGACGGCGGCCAGTGCCTTGGCATATTTGGCACCATCATCCACAAAGATCAGACCGGGGTTCAAAAGATCACAGATATGGCGCAGCTTGGCAAAATCGGACGACACCAGCGAATAGGCCGGTGAGACCGGCGCATAGGGAATACCGGCATACATCGACGCCAGTGCAAGAAGCCCGTGTTCAAGACTGTTGCCCGACAGGATCAGGACCGGGCGATCTTCGGACAGGTCCTGTTTGATGAGGTATTGCGCAAGACTGCGGACCTCGTTTCGGGTTTCAAGGAAGCTTCGTTTTTGCCAGCCGCCGGTCTTGTCACGGTCGGCCAGAAACAGATGATCGGGTGTTTGTTTCGCCCAATGGTCAAGCTTGTCGGTGATGGCGCGCGGATAGTCATCCGGCGTTTCCGTTGATCGGATATAGATCGTGCCGTTGTCCTTTTTGGACATCGAGACACGCGTATCTCCCATGCGAACCGGACGGAGTCCGGGTTCAGCAATCATAGGCATGAGACGAAACCTCCAGTTTTCATTTTCTTATTTGTTATAATTCATAACAATCATAATTCATCACATCAAGCGCAATATCTTTATGCGTGTACGCGGACCCAACAATTTGACCTTGAGTATATTTATGCTCGCGCGCGAGAGGTGCGAATTTCGATGCGATTTCAGTTGACTAATGACGATTGACGCCGCTCTTTTACTGTGTAAACATAATTGTTATAAAACATAACAAACTTTGGGTAAGGAAATGCAGCTCAATCAGGTTCCCGCCATCATTACCGGCGGCGGCAGCGGCCTTGGTGCCGCCACCGCACGCACATTTGCGGTTGCGGGCGCGAAGGTCGCGGTGTTTGATCGCAACGGTGACGCCGCCAAACGAGTCGCCAGTGAAACCGGCGGAATTGGCCTGGAAGTCGACGTCTCTGACCGAAGCTCGGTCGAAGCTGCATTCAAGACCGTGAAACAAAATCTTGGCCTGCCGCGCATCCTTGTGAATTGCGCCGGTATTGGCACCGCCAATCGCATTTTGCCGCGCGATGGCAGCCTTCCGATTGATGATTTTATCAAAACACTGAACGTCAATCTGACCGGCAGCTACATCACCATGAGCTATGCCGCGCAGTTGCTTTCGGAAGCAACCCCGGTAAATGACGATGGCGAACGCGGCGTGATCATCAATACATCATCGGTCGGGTATGAAGACGGGCAGATCGGCCAGTGCGCCTATGCGGCATCAAAGGGCGGGATTGCGTCAATGACCTTGCCAGCCGCGCGCGAGTTGGCGCGGATCGGTGTGCGGGTGATGGCGATTGCGCCGGGACTCTTTTCCACCGCAATGACCGACACCCTGCCTGAAGAAGCCCGTCAGGCGATTGAAGCCAACATTCCGTTTCCCAAGCGGCTGGGCAAGGCACAGGAATATGCCGACCTTGCCCGCCATATCGTCGAAAATACCATGCTGAATGGCACCGTCGTCCGGATCGACGGCGCGGTTCGCCTGCAGGCAAAATAAAGACCAGATTGCTTTACGTAAGGAACAAGAACATGACCAACGGCGCGAATGACGTATTGAACGTCGCAATCAACGGATCGATTGCCCGTTTGACCATCACGCGACCTGAAAAGCGTAACGCGGTCAGCGATACTTTGATGGCAGCACTTGAGGCGTTTTTTGCCAATCCGCCCGAAGGGGTGCGGGTTGTTATTCTGGCTGGTGAAGGCGGGCATTTTTCAGCCGGGCTTGATTTGGCCGAGCATGTTGCGCGCAATGCGGCCGATACCATGCGCCATTCACGCAACTGGCACCGCATCATGGATATGATCCAGTATGGTGGATTGCCGGTGATTTCCTTGCTTAAGGGGGCGGTCATCGGTGGCGGCCTTGAACTGGCCAGTGCGACCCATATTCGTATTGCCGATGAGACCGCCTTTTTCCAGCTTCCCGAAGGGCGCCGTGGCATTTTCGTTGGCGGCGGCGCATCGGTCCGGGTCGGCCGTATTCTAGGCGCGGATCGCATGATCGAGATGATGCTGACCGGGCGCAAATACAACGCCGAAGACGGCCTTCGCCTTGGCCTGACGCATTATGTCTGTGACAGCGAGGAAGCCGCCGAAGCAAAGGCCATCGAGCTTGCCAATACAGTTGCCGAAAATGCGCAGCTTTCGAACTATGTCATGATCCAGGCCCTGTCACGGATCGAAGACATGGCAAAAACCGATGGCCTGTTTACTGAAAGCCTGTGTGCCGCCCTGACGCAAACCAGCGAAGATGCACAGGAAGGATTGAAGGCGTTCCTTGAAAAACGTGCACCTAATTTCAAGTAACCGCCTATAACAGAGCCGCAGATAATTGCGGCCATCAGATCGCATAACATAAGATCAAGGATCGGCAAGAAACCGCACAAAGCGGACGCCAGAACAATCAGGAAGGAACAGGGCCGCCCGACCAAAACCGGTGAGCCCATAATGTGAGGAGACGTTCGATGTCAGGATTTTCCGTTAATCGCCGCCAGATGCTCGGCATCATGGGCGGCGCACTTGCAGCCCCTGCAATCATTGGCAAGGCACGTGCAGCCGAAGTCACCCTTCGTCTGCATCATATGTTGCCGCCGGTTGCCCCGATGCACAAGGCGTTCTTCGAACCGTGGTCCAAGACCATCCGCGAACAGTCCGATGGCCGTATCGATATTCAGATTTTCCCGGCCATGCAGCTTGGTGGCAAACCGCCGCAGCTTGCCGAACAGGTGGCAAACAACGTTGTTGATATCGCCTGGACCTTGACCGTGTACACACCGGGTCGCTATCCGATTTCCGAAACGCTGAGCCTGCCCTTCATGGTGACAACCGCCGAGGCAACATCGGTTGCCATGCACAAGTTCATGGATGAATTTGGTCAGGACGAATACCGTGGCATGAAGCCATTGGCCTATCATGTTCATGCCGGTGGCAAGTTCCACATGCGCGACAAGGCGATTGAAAATCAGGCGGATCTTGACGGCCTGCAAATCCGCGCCCCAAACCAGAATGTCGGTAAAGCCCTGTCCATTCTGGGTGCTGAGCCGGTCTTCTTCCCGGTTACGGAAATGGCCGTCGGCCTTGCTAATGGCGTGATTGATGGCACCTGCCTGCCTTATGAAGTGGTTCCGGCCTTCAAACTGCATGAACTGACATCGGTGCATTGCGCCCCGGCAGAAGGCGGACGTGGTCTTTATGCCAACTCGTTTGCGCTTTTGATGGCGGGCAATGCCTATGACAGTATGCCCGATGATCTGAAAGCGGTGATTGACGCCAATTCCGGTATCGATCTGTCACGCCAGATCGGCAAACAGTTCGATAGCTTTGAATCGGTTGGATACAAAATGTGTGCCGATCGCGGCAACAAGTTCGTCGAGATTCCCAAAGACGAAATCGAACGCTGGCAGTCTGCCACCCAGCCGGTCGTCGATGAGTGGATCGAGACCCTCAATGATGCCGGACATGATGGCAAGGCGATGATTGATCGCCTTAATCAGCTGATCGACGCCGAGACCGCCTGACATGTCAGGAGCCACCCGTGATCACAATGGGCGCGGCAATCGCGCTGCGCCCATTCATTTTCTTGGTCAATTTGTTGATCGTGCCTGCATTGCATCCGCTACTGTTGCGGGTGCCGTCATGCTTGCTGTCGCCGTCACGGTAACGCTGTCCGTGACCATGCGATATATCGGCATTGGCGGCATTCGTGGTGACTTTGAAATTGTCGAAATGGGATGCGGGATTGCCGCGTTTCTGTTTTTGCCGTTGTGCCAACGCAAGGGCAACCATGTCATGGTCGACATTTTCAGCATGGCCTTCCCCCAACGCACCCGCACCATTCTGGATCAACTCTGGGAGATCCTGTTCTGTTGTGGCTGGGTGATTATTTCCTGGCGGGTCGCATACGGCCTGATTGATATGTTTGATTATAACGACCGCAGCATGCTTTTGAGAATGCCCACCTGGATTATCTACGGCTTCGCACTGTTCGGGCTTGGGCTTTCAGCCCTGACCGCGTTGTCGAACGTGATCGAACAGTTTGTTCGCCCAACCACCCCATCGCAAACGGATGCCCCACAATGAGCCCGGTTGAAATCAGCATCATTATGGTCGTCGTCCTGCTGGCGCTTATTTTCCTGCGCATGCCGATTGCATTGGCGATGGCCGTTGTCGGGGCGGGCGGATATGTGGTCCTGTCGGGATGGATGCCGCTGTCGGCCTATCTCAAGACCGCGATTGTCGATAAATACATTTCCTATGACCTTGCGGTCATTCCGCTATTCATCCTGATGGGGCAGATTGCCACCAGAACCGGTATCAGCCGGGCGATCTTTACCGCATCCAATGCCTGGCTTGGTCATTGGCGGGGCGGACTTGCCATGGCATCGGTTGCCGGCTGTGCGGCGTTCGGATCGATTTGCGGATCCTCGATTGCGACCGCAACCACCATGGGCCGGGTGGCCCTGCCGGAAATGCGGCGCCACGGATATTCCGGCGCACTTGGGGCCGGAACACTTGCCGCGGGTGGTACGCTTGGCATTCTGATCCCGCCGTCGGTGGTTTTGATCATTTACGCCCTTCTGACCGAACAGAACATCGTCAAACTGTTCCTGGCCGCGACCATTCCGGGGCTTCTGGCCGTGCTTGGCTTTATCCTGGCGATTGGCGTTTACGTTCGCCTGTTCCCCGAAGAAGGCCCGGCCCATGCGGGGCTTCCGATGCGCGAACGCATCCGGTCGCTTGGCGGGATCTGGCATGTTGCGCTTGTTTTCATTGCCGTTCTGGGCGGGATTTATGGCGGTGTCTTCACCCCGGCCGAGGGGGCATCTGTTGGTGTGGTGCTCATTGCGCTGACCGGCTTTCTGATGCGCAGCCTTTCGGTGAAAGGCCTTTTTGAATGCGTGATCGAGACTGCCGGGACCACGGCGATGATCTTTGCCATCATTTTTGGCGCGGATCTTTTCAATGTCGCGCTTGCCCTGACCCGGGTGCCGACCATGGCGGCCGAGTGGGTCGGCACGGCCGGGATCGCACCGATGACGGTTTTGATGGTGGTGATCCTGTTTTACATCGTCATGGGGTGCATCATGGACAGCCTGTCGATGATCCTTTTGACCGTGCCGGTGTTTTTCCCGGCCTTCATGGCGATGGATTTCGGGATGGATCCGACCCATCAGGCGCTGTGGTTTGGTATCATCACCCTGATTGTTGTCGAACTGGGGATGATCACACCCCCGGTCGGGCTAAATCTGTTTATGATATCGGCGATGGCACCCGATATTCCGACCCGCAAGATTTTCCGCGGGGCGGTGCCGTTCCTGCTGGTCGAGTGCCTGCGCATCGCGATCATCGTCGCGTTCCCGGTACTGACATTCTGGCTGGTGGATATCGTCACAGGATAGCCGCGTCCAAAAAGATGGAGACACCGTTGCAAGCAAACAAAAAGAAGAAAAACGATACGGATACCGGTATTGCGGGATTGTCGCCCGACAGTCCGCTGCGCGGCTTTGTCGGCTATAACCTCAAGCGTGCCTATATGTCGATCCATAGCGATTTTGTCGCCAGCCTGACGCATCTTGATCTGAAGCCGACGACCTATAGTGCGCTCGCCATCATCAATGAAAACCCCGACATCAGTCAGACCGACCTGGCGCGGGCTCTTGCCATGGAACGGTCGAACATTGTCGTCATGGTCGATGAACTTCAGGCGCGCGGATTAATCGTGCGCAATAAGGTGCCAACCGATCGTCGTGTCTATGCGCTGCGCACCACCGCAAAGGGGATCGAGCTTTTCCTTGAGGCCAGCCGTGCGGTTCAAAAGCACGAAGACAAGCTTCTTGAAGGGTTTGATCCCGAAGAACGCGCACACCTTGTAGAGATGCTGATCCGTATTCAGCAGGTCAAATAACGCTTAGATCAGGTAAGGTTCCATGTTGCGACTGTCCCGTGAAATCCGTGTTGAATGGGGTCACTGCGATCCGGCCCGGATTGTCTATAACCCGAACTTTTATGACTGGATGGAAGGCGGCCTTCTGGCCTTGCTGTCAGTTGCCGGGTTCGACCTTGCCACAATGATCGCAAAGGATGCCGATTTTCGCGGAACGCCGCTGGTGCGTGGTGATGCCAGCTTTATGGCGCCTGCCCGGGTCGGGGATTTGATCGTGCATCATGTCGAAGTATCACGCTGGGGCGGCAAATCGTTCGACCTTTCCCATCGCTTTACGCTGGGTGAAACCACCTTGCTTAAAGGATCGCAAACCCGCGTCTGGGGCCGTGCCAACCCGGACAACCCCGCAAGTCTGGTTGCCGTTCCCGTGCCCGATGCGGTCAAGGCCGCCTTGTCAGAAAACAAGGTTATCCGCCTGACACTCCATCAGGAAACGCAAGTTTAAGAGACGCCGTCGTGATCCCCTTCAAAGCGCCGATTGACGATATTCTGTTTGCCCTGTCAGTGACCGGCGATGAAAACGGTGCTGCAGAACACGGCTTTGATGCGGAAATCACCCGTGAAATTCTGGATCATTTTGCCCGCTTTGCCGAAGACGTCATCGCCCCGATTGATGAGCCGGGCGATCAGGAAGGCTGCCGGATCGAAAATGGCCGGGTCCGGGTGCCATCGGGTTTCAGCAACGCCTATCAGAGCTATGTCGAACAGGGATGGCAGTCGATTTCACTGGCTGAGGGATTTGGTGGTCAGGGTGCCCCGCCCACCGTCTGTGGCGCGATCAGCGAAATACTGGCTGGGGCCTGTCATTCCTTTCAGATGGTCACCGGACTAGTCCCCGGTGCGGCCAGACTGATTGCCCAATTTGGCACCGATGACCAACGCCAGACATGGCTTCCCAAACTGGCATCGGGCAGCCACCTTGCCACCATGTGCCTGACCGAACCGCAAGCAGGCTCAGACCTTTCGGATATCCGCACGGTCGCAAGCCAGCAAGAAGATGGCAGTTGGGTTCTGAACGGGGAGAAGATCTTTATTTCCGGCGGGGATCAGGATCTGAGTGATGAAATACTGCATCTGGTTCTGGCGCGGACCGGTACTCGCGAAGACGGCGTTCGGGGGCTGACCCTTTTTCTCTGTCCGTCACATTCGAGCGAGAACGAACGCAACACCATCACGGTCACCCGGATCGAAGAAAAGATGGGTTTGCATGCGTCACCCACCTGCCAACTGGCGTTTGACGACGCAACTGCCACCCCGATTGGCCCAATTGGCAAGGGGTTGATGTGCATGTTCACCATGATGAACCATGCCCGCCTTGATGTCGCCTTACAAGGGGTGGCACAAGCCACGCGTGCCCATCACATCGCCCAAAGCTATGCCGCGGAGCGCAAGCAGGGCCGCGACAGAAAAACCGGCCAACCGATTTCCATCGATCAGCATCATGACGTTGCGCGCATGCTGGCCCGCCAGGACATGCTGGCGATGACCGGCCGCTTGATGGCCTATAAGACCTTTGCGTTGATGGAGACGGGTACAAATTCCGACCTGATCGAATTTCTGACCCCGATTTGCAAATCTTTCTGTACCGATGCCGGGGTTGAAGCCGCCCAGATCGGCATACAGGTCCTTGGCGGCTATGGCTATTTGCGCGAATACCGGGTGGAACAAACACTGCGCGATGCGCGCATCTGCCAGATTTACGAAGGCACAAACGGCATTCATGCCCTGACCCTTGCCGGTCGCCTGACCCGCCACAAGGACGGCGCAAGTGCCAAGGCGTTCGAGGCCCTGATCAGCGAACTGATTGCGGGCACCCGCGGTGATACCGAGTTGGCAAAGCAGCTTTTGACATACTGGCAACAGATGACATCAGAAATCATCGCCAGCGACACGCCAGATCAGTTTGCCCAAGACTATATGCAGATCAGCGCGGCAACCTATGGCGTGGCACTTTGGACGGAACTGGCGGATCGACTTTCAGTCGATCAAACCAGCCGCTATGAGAAATGCCTGGCGCAGGTAATCGAATGGGGCCGTGTCACACTGGCCTGTTGCAAGGCACGCGGATAGTTAATCAGTCACCTGCGCCCTGTCACGCCATCGCACGACAGGGCGCGGGAATGAGCATCAAGAATTCACTGCCGCGAACCGCGCCCAGAACGGCAACATCGCTTTTTCAAGGTCATGCCACATCGCAAAGCGTTTGCGATAAATCTCGCTGGCATCCGGGTTCGGGCTGTAATGGCGATCCATCGAAACCATGTTGTCGGCGGCCTGTTCATAACCGTGATACATTCCAACCCCGACGGCCGCTGCCATCGCCGCCCCCAATGCACCGGTTTCCTGACATTTTGCCACACTGAGCGGCAATTCAAGAATATCGGCGATGATCTGTGGCCAGATTGGGCTCCGCGCCCCACCGCCGGACAGAATGATTTTGTCAAACCGCGCCCCGGTTGCACGCAGTTTGTCCAAATGCTGCAGATGGGCAAAGGTCACACCTTCGTAAATGGCGCGCAACATATCGGCCCGACCGTGCCATCCACCAACGCCAAAAAAGCCGGCACGGGCAGTACCGTTACACGGCGCACCATAAAGATATGGATGGTAATAGGGCCCATCGAGACCAAAGGTGCTTTTGGCAACCAGTTCGTTGGCAAGATCAAACGGTGATTTTCCCGCTGCCACTTCGGCATCATGTTCAAGATATTCACGCACCAGCCATTCCAGATTGACAGCCGACGTCGCCGAACTTTCGATCGACATGAACCGGCGATCCGCATAGCCCGAGGACATGAAAATCTCGTTCTCGTTCTGGAAATCGACATTTTCGACAATGATCTGATTGATGCTCCAGGTGCCAACGATCATCGATGCCTGTCCCGGCCGTGCGACACCCGAACCAAGGGCACTTGCGATCACGTCAAAGAAGCCGGCAACAACCGGCGTGCCTGCACGAAGACCGGTTTTGGCCGCAACATCGGCTGTCACGTGACCAACAATCTCGCTTGGATGGGCAAGACGCGGAAGCTTTTGGCGCGCATCCAGAATGCCGAATGCATCAAGCAGTTGGTCATCATAAACGTTCTCTGGCATGCGCAGCATGCCACATCCGCCCATGTCGGAAATGTCCGTCACCAGTTCGTTGGTCAGCGCATGCGTCACGATATCCTTGCACAGCAAGACCGACTGCGTTGCGTCGTACATTTCCGGGCGCTCACGCTTGATCCATGCCAGCAAGGTTGGCGTTTGTGACACCCATGGACGTTGCCCGGAAATCGGATAAGTGATGTCTCCCACCCCATCGGACGCAAGCTTATCCACCAGCACATTGGCACGGGTATCAAGCGATTGAATTCCCAGAAGGGCCTTGCCACCGGCACCAAGCAAATACAGCCCGTTGCCATGTCCGGCACTGCCGATGGCAGCGACATCGGAGGTATCAACGCCCGATTTGTCGATGACCTTAGCCACCACCTCAAAAAGGTCATGGCGCATCTGATCAATATCGCGCTCAACAAATCCCGGTGCCGGGCAGCGCGAAACAGCTTCGCGCGAGGCATGGGCAATTTCCCGCCCGCTGGCATCGAACAATACGGTTTTGACGACCGTATTGCCCGCATCAATTCCAAGAAAATAGCGTCCCATGGTTCTATCCTTTGAGCCCAAGATAGATATCCCATGCTTTGGCGCCGTCTGCTTGATCATGGATCATCGCCATCAGGGCCGCAACAACCGCCTTTGGATTGTCATGCTGATAAATGTTGCGTCCATACACCATGCCATGTGCCCCCTGCGCCATCAGGGCCGCTGAATTATCAAACACGGTTCTGAGATCGGCCTTGCCACCACCGCGCACAAGAACCGGGCAACGGGCCGCTTGCACAACATGATGGAAATCATCGGGATCATCGGTCGGGTCGGCCTTGATGATATCGGCCCCCATTTCACGGGCCAGCCTTACGAGCGTTGTGACCTTTTCGGTATCCCCGTCGACCAGATAACCGCCACGTTCACTGTTTGGCTGCATGACAAGTGGCTCGATCATCAGCGGCATGCCGTATTTTTCGCAGTCATTGCCAAGCTTCGAAATGTTCTTAACGCATTGACGGAAAAGATCAGGTTCATCTGGCAACATGAAAAGATTGACCACGACACAGGCCGCATCCATGCGCAAAGCCGGCAAGATCGGATCGGTTTCATTCTGCATCACCGCCCACATCGAACGATGACGTTCCTTGTTATAGGGGTTACCCATATCAACGCGCATCACCAGTGCCGGCCGGTTTTCACCCGGAAGGGTTTGCAAAAGATCGGACTGCCCGTAATTCATCTGAATGGCATCGGGACGGGCATCAACCAGGGTGTTGACGACTGACTGGATATCTTCGAGCCCCACCATAAAGCTCGGCTCATTGCAGACGCCGTGGTCAATCGCAACATCGAGACAGCGACCGTTTTTCATCAAACGGTTCAGGCGCACTTTTTTTGATAGATACATGTTTCCTCCTCTGACCGGCATTTCCGGTTATTTTTTTTCAGACAATGCTGTGTTTTTTGCCGAGCTCTTCGCGCAGCAATTGTGTGTGATGATCAAGTTCAGCTGCTGACCAGCCCAGAACGCCGGACATCAACGTTCCGATTTCCTCGATCAAATTGGGAGTGATCCCGCCTTCCAGACCTATACCCGTGCGGCGCAACAGGATGTCGGAAAGGCTTCGAACCTTTTCATTGCGGATCAGGAATTCGATCTCGCGGCGCGAATAGGTTTCCGCTGCCACAAGCGGGCCATCCGGTTCGGCCTGACAGAACAGCGCGATATCGCGTGCTCTGCTGCCATACCTTTCGGCAAGGCGTTCAAGTGTTGGGCGATCAACCGCAAGATCAATCAGTTCTGCACCGATCCAGTCATCTAGATCGCTTTCGGAGTTGGGGAAATCTCGCCCACCGCCGATCTTAAGACGACGGGTATCGCAAACGCGTTTCCGCCCCAGCCGTTGTAAAACAACATCGGCGATTTCTTCGCCAAACACCCGGAAGGTGGTCCATTTGCCACCAATCAGGCTGATGACCGGGAAATCACGCTTTTCATTGGCTTCCTGTTCGCGGTGTGAATGATCGCGGCTGATCCGGCCGGTTGCATCCGCGTCACTGACAGGAAGCGGTCTGACACCAGTAAAGACATGAACAATATCGTCGCGCGCGATCTCGATTTCCGGAAACACAAAGCGCAATGCGCCAAGCATGTAGTCCTTTTCACTTTCCTCACAGCGGGCAAGTTCCGGGTCATCGATCAGGATGTCGGTCGACCCGACAAGCGACACACCAAGATAGTTAAAGGCAATGCAAATTCGGCCATCCGCATTCTCGTAATAGACCATCTGATCGCCAAGGGCGCTGGCCAGCTGTGCATTGCGGATCATCAGATGCGATCCCTTGGTCCCGCGTACAAAACGCGGGGTGTCGTTTTCCTGACCACTGGACAGGGCAAGATTGGTGAAATCGACCCATGCACCGGTGGCATTCACCACAAGGTCTGGCGTAATCGTCCCGGTTTCGCCGGTTAAACGGTCACGCCAATGGAGTTCGCCACCGTCGACCTTTTCAACACCGATATAGGAATGCGCGCTGGCATTCGGGCAGGCCTGCTCGGTATCGAGGATCATTTCGACACCCAGCCGTTCGGGGTACTTCACCCAGGCGTCGTAATAGATCGCGCCAAACTTCGCATCCTGTGAAAGATCCGGTGCCATGGTTTGAAGTTGCTTGCGCGAGACAAACCGATGCGCTGGCATGGTGCGGCTTTTGCGCGACAACCAGTCATAAAGCATCAGGCCGATCTTGATCATGATTGCCGATCGCCGCGACGGTCCGCTTCGCAACCCGATGAAGCGCTTCAACGATGCAAGCGACCCATGAACCGTATCGAAAATCGGTACAAGTGTTGGCAGCGGAAAGACATAATGCGGTGCATTGCGCAGCAGGAAGTCGCGTTCCTGCAAGGACTGCCGCACCAGGCGAAACTCGCCATTTTCCAAATAACGCAACCCGCCATGGACCATGCGTGAAAGTGCCGCACTTGCACCGGAACAGAAATCCCTCTGTTCAAGCAAAACAACATCTACCCCCTGCAGGGCAAGATCACGGAACACACTTATTCCGTTGATCCCGCCCCCGACCACCACGACAGTGGCCCGTTTTGGGATGACTTTATCCTGAGAATTTTGTGTCATCTCATGATCAATCAGGCGGCGCGCGCAACAGGGCCAAGATGGGCTGATATGGCCTTATCGATGATGGCCAGTTCGTCGGCACCCAGGACGATTTCACCCGCCTTTGCATTTTCTGCTGCCTGCTGGGCATTGCGCGCCCCGCAAAGCGAGAAGGTTATGCCCTTTTGCGCAATGGTCCAGGCAATCACAATCTGGCCCGGCTGCACATTGTGCGCATCGGCAATCGGCTGCAGAACCTTCATGAAGTCGGCAACACGTTTGCGGTTTTCGACCGAGAATTTCGGGTTTTCCCGACGAAGATCGTCGCCTTCAAACACACGGTCTGGGCCGATCTTGCCCGAAAGCAGGCCAAGCGCCATTGATGAGTAGCTCAGTATCGCGACGTTATTTTCGACACATAGCGGGACCAGCTCATCTTCAAGCTGGCGTTCGAGCATGTTGTAGCATTCCTGAATGCTGTCGAGCTGACCAACCGCGAGATACTGCTTCATCTCGTCGGCATTCACGTTGCTGATCCCGATCGAGCGGATCTTGCCTTCTTTTTTCAGATCAAGAAGGGCCCCCATGGTTTCGGAAATCGGGGTTGTCGGGTCCTGCCAATGGGTGATGTAAAGGTCGACATAATCGGTGCGCAGACGTTTCAGGCTGGTTTCAAGTTCGCTGCGAACAGACTCAGCCCCAAGATAGCGATGGATCTTCTTGTCATGTTCGTCGACAAAATAGTTGCCCTTGTCCGTATCCCAGACCATGCCGCATTTGGTCGCGATCACCACCTGATCACGGCGGCCTTCAATGGCCTTGCCTACCAGTTCCTCGGCACGACCAAGCCCATAGGCCGGTGCGGTATCAATCAGCGTGATACCGGCATCAACGGATGCCTGAATGGCCTTGATGGAGTTGGCGTCATCGTGACCACCCCACATCCAGCCCCCCATGGCCCAGGTTCCAAGCCCGATTGCGGATGCCGATACACCGGATTTTCCAATTTCACGAATAAGCTGTGCCATCAGGCATCTCCTTTTAGTATGTCGCTGACCGCATAGGCGGTTTGCTCGTCTATCGCCAAAGTCGTCAGGAAATCACCGCGCAGGATGGCCGCAATCGGTTCTGCCTTGTGTTGCCCACTGGCAATGGCAAAACGGTGCGGGATCTGACGCAGTTCTTCGAGGGTAAGGGCAACCACGCGGTCATTGCCCGAATAGTCACAGGGAGTTCCGTCCTTGCTGATCAGATGTGCAAGCAATTCACCGCTCGCCCCGGCGGCAAGGACTTCTGCCGGATCGATATCGTCATCCAGTGAAAGGTAGGTCGATGTACTTGCCCGAACGGAACCGATACCCATCACCGCAATGTCGGCCTTGCGCGCGATGTCGAAAACATCACGGATGGATCGTTCATCAAGCAGGGTATCGCGGGCTTCACGCGATCCGGCAATAATCGGTGCATGCAGTTGAAGTGCCCGCCCGCCAAGCTTTTCTGCCATCGCCATCGAGACCTGATTGACGTCGGTGTAATATTTCCCCTGAACCCCGCCGGTTCCGGGAACAACGGTTACGTCATAGGTGCGCTTGGGCTTCATGGCCTCGACAATTGCGCTGACGCCAACACCGCCCGAAATCGCAATCGTCATGCCGTCTTCGAGTTTCTCAAACAAGGCAGCCGCTGCTGCATCAGCAGTCGATTTGATTGTGATTCTGGGATCGGTTGAAACTTCCGGGACCACGATCGCATTGTCGATCCGCCCCATTTCGGCAATCAGGGTGCCAAGATCCAGCATGCTGCCAAATGGCGATTTAACCGTAATTTCAACCAGACCACGTTCCTGTCCTTCCTTCACCAGTCGATTGACGGTGGTGTGGGACAGTCCGGTCATTTCTGCGATCTTGGCCTGGGAGATATTCTGTTGATAGAACATCACCAGAACCTTGTGCAAACGGCGTAGTCGCTCGAATTCTGTGCTGTTTGTCATTCTTTTTATTCCTGCCGCAATTACGATTTGGCCGACGCGCCGCGTTTGCGGCGGTTAAGCAGATGATCAGCCGATACCGCGACCAGAAGGATCAGACCGCGAATGATGTCCTGCCAGTAAACCGGGACGTCCAGAAGGATCAGCGAACTTGTCACCAGCGACAAAAGTGCCGCCCCCAACACCGCCCCGAAGATTGTGCCGGAACCGCCGTTCAGGCTGGCCCCTCCGATAACAGCGGCGGCAATAACGCTAAGTTCCATGCCGATGCCAAATTGCGGGGTCGCCGCACCAAACCGCGCCATATAGACAACCCCGGCCACACCGGACAAAAGCCCGCAAAGGGTCGAACAGAAGATCTTTATCCGTTTGGTCTTGATCCCTGAGAACAGCGCGGCTTTTTCATTACTGCCGGTGTAATAGACTTTGCGAAAGATGGTGGAATGCCGCAGCAAGAGGTCGAAAAACACCACCAGTGCAAAGAACAGAATGATGACAAACGGCATCCCGGCAATGTCGCCCTGTCCGATGAATTTGAAGCTTGGCGGCAGGCTGAACAGCGACTGCGGGGTCCCCTTGGTGATCAGCAGCGAAAGACCGCGCGCAATCACCATGAAGGCAAGCGAAACGATAAAGAAGTGAAGCCCGATGCGGGTCACGCATTGTCCCATCAGGAACCCGATGAAACCGCATACCAGAACGGCAATCATACTGGCCGTCCAGGGATCCAACCCCATCAGGAACAACTTGCCGCCAATCACCATCGCCAGACACACGACCGAACCGACAGAAAGATCAATCCCGCCAACGATCAGAAGAATGGTCATGCCGACCACGACAATCCCCTCGATCGAGAAGGACAGCAACATGGCGCGGAAATTCTGCCAGGTCAGGAAATAGGGTGAGGCAAAGCTCATGGCGATGCAGATGATCAGGATGATGGCAACAAGCCCGGCTTCACGGGCCTTGAAGATTCCCAGCATTCGGCTTTGCCCCCCGTTTTCCAATTGGGTTGTCTCCGCTTTCAGGTTTTCGTCTTTTGATTTGGTTTGTGATTTCAGTGCCTTGACCAATGTCATGACGCTGCCTCCCCTTTCGTCATGACCGCTTTCTGACACGAAATACCCGATGCCAGTTTCATGATTTCTTCTTCGGTCATGGTGTCGCCTGCAACTTCGCCTGCCATCCTGCCTTCGTGCAGAACAAGGATGCGGTCGCAAAGACCGATCAGTTCGGGCATCTCCGAGGAAATGACCAGAACCCCGACCCCGTCATCGGCAAGATTGCGCAGGATGCTGTAAATTTCGCTTTTTGCGCCGACATCAACACCGCGTGTCGGTTCGTCAAAAATGATGATACCGGGATGCACGGAAAGCATCTTGGCAATCGCCACTTTTTGCTGATTGCCGCCGCTCAGGGCAGAGACCGGCTGGTTCACATTTGCACAGCGTAGCGAAAGCAAACGCCCCAGTTCCTCGGCGCGTTTTTCTTCGGCGCGCTGACGTACAAATCCCCTGCTGCTGACATGGCTGAGATCAAGGGCCGTGATATTTGCCGCAATCGACAAATCAAGAAACACGCCCGATCCTTTGCGATCTTCTGACAGATACACCAGACCGTTTTGAATGCTTTCGGCATAGCTTCTGATGTCAAACAGCTTGTCGTGCATGCTGACAGTGCCGCTTTTCTTTCGGCTCAGGCCGCAGATCGCATGGGCAAGTTCACTGCGACCCGCCCCGATCAATCCGGCAAGACCAAGAACCTCGCCCTTACGCAGATCAAAACTGACATCTTGCAAGAAGCTGTCATCACAAAGATCCCGCACTGACATCAGCGAAGGTGTCGCATGATGAAGTTCGGTATTCTTTGCCGGAAACTGATTAAGGATTTCGCGCCCGACCATTTTGGTCGCGATTTCATCGGGGCTGGTTTCAGATGTCATCAATGTGTCGATGAACGTACCATCCCAAAATACCGTAATGCGGTCCGAAATCGCGAAGATTTCAGCCATGCGGTGACTGATATAGATGATGCCGATATTGCGCGCCTTCAGGTCGGCAATGATCCGAAACAGCGCCTCGGCCTCGGTATCGGTAAGGGCGGCTGTCGGTTCGTCAAAAATCAGGACATCACAGTCAAGGGTCAGCGCCTTGGCGATTTCGACGATCTGCTGACTTGCGATCGGCAGGTTTCCGACCTTTTCGTCGACCGGGATCGGCACCAGATCGGCAAGAATTTTTTTGGCGCGTTCACGCAGTTCGCGATCATTCATCAGGAATGCGGTCCGCGAATTCGTCGCTGCCATCAGAATGTTTTCGGCAACCGAGATATCAGGGCACAGGGCAATTTCCTGATGCACCAGCCCGATACCGTGGGCCTGTGCCTTTGCCGGATCAGGCAGAACGATATCGCGCCCCTTGAAATGGATACGTCCCCGGTCAGGGGCAAACACACCACTGAGAATATTCATCAGCGTTGATTTCCCGGCACCGTTCTCGCCCATCAGGGCATGGACTTCACCGGGCATCAGCGACAGTTTGACACCGCGCAATGCCTGCACCGGACCGAATGATTTATGAATGTCGTCGACTTCTAGAATGGGCTGCATAGAACCGGCTGCCTTGCGATAAAAGAAGGGTATCCCTTCCTTCCGACCAATTGAACGTGGGAGGATCGAAAGGAAGGGCGCTCTGGTCGCCATGGGCATGGCGACCAGATTTTGATGGCCTTACTCTTCAATACCTTTGGTACCGCGACGCTTGAGATAGGCTTCCCAATAGAAGTCATCGGCATTTTCGGCAGTCACCACCGCATAGCCGTTATCGATATAGGGAACCATCATCGGGTTGGTGCCGCTGCGCTTGTAGTCGTTCATCGGATCGATCAGATCCGGATGGGCCGCAAGAAACAGGGAAATAAAGCCCATATATCCCTGAATGCCCTGGTTCGGGTTGATCGAGCCAAACACCTCGCCCGCCTTGATCATATCCAGGATCTTGGCATTGACGTCTGCGGTCATGACCTTGATATCGGCCTTGGTTTCAATAGCGGCTTGCGCAGCACCCAACGCACTGTTTGCTTCTGGCATGAAGACCGCGCCAAGGTTCGGGTGGGCCTGATGCATGGTCAGGACAGCATTATAGGCCTTGGTCGGATCCTGGTTTGACGCTGCACGGGCAACCAGTTTCATATCCGGGTATTTTTCTTCCATGCGGGCGATGAAAGCCGAAACGCGACGATCGTGGTTGTCCTGCCCCGGGTTTTCCAGAACGGCATATTCGCCAGATCCACCCATGGCTTCGGCGATGGCATCCGCCGCGGCGGCGCCTTCGCGATCATTATTTGACGTGATGTAGGCCGAGCGTTTTGAATTCGGAGAATCTGCTGCGAAGGTCACAACAGCAATGCCCTGTTCAACTGCGCGGTTGATCGGTGCGATGAACGGATCGGAGTTCATCGGATGGACCATGATGCCTGCCGGTTGACGCGCCAGGACCTGTTCAAAGGTCGCAATCTGCTTGTTCACATCATATTCCGGGGTGCCGGTATAAACCGTTTCACACCCCATCTGCTGTGCAGCTTGCTTGAACATTTCGTAGACCGGGAACCAGTATTCAACGCCACTGACCATGACATTCATCGCGTAAAGTTCACCCGGCTCACACTGGAACGCACTTTTCTTTGTGTCCTGCGCCATAGCCGAAGACGCAGTGAGAGTCATAAAGGCAGCTGCTGCTGTTCCCAGCAGCATTGATTTGATTTTCATGTTATCCTCCCTAATGCGTAACCAATTTCCGGGCTTTCCAGGACACGGTGTGGTTCGCACGATGTTATTTATGGTAGATATTTCATTGATCGAAATATCTACCATTCATTTGGATTGATCCCAATTCGGGAGTCAACATGAAATATATTTCAACCTTTTAGTTCGCCCGAAAAGCATTCAAAGCCAACGATTTCGGCAGGAAAATAAATTTTCGCCGATCGTGTTCAACCTGTTTTTCTGTGATGACTTCGGGCGGAATCCCCGCCTGAAGATCGCGTGACAACGTCTAAAGTCACAGCGCTTTGCAAAGCTCAGAGCGAAAACTCTCAACATTATCGATAGGGACAACAGGCGCTTTGCCGCGACTTGATTTAGGTCCGGAAAGATAATCAGCCTGATACAACCACCCCCACCCGCGAATTGGCTGGGGTGAGAAAAGCGTACTTCAATGTTGCGCGTCATGACGACGCCTATTTGATAGCTTGCTATTTTTACGGCAATTCTACACAACAAGAAGTAGGAACTTAACAAGCAGCAGCGCTTTCACAAGAGCCAAGCCGCGGTTAGAATTGTCTTGAAAGTTCCCGTCTAGGGGAGGCACCCGGTGGCCGGATTTCATTGGTCCCGAAACCAACGACTAAGCCTTGTGGGCCGATATACCTTGTTATCGGTCGGTGTTGTCGTGTGCGCGCTTCTGGCACTCAGCTTCTTTTATCAGCGCTTTTCCAATGAACTGATTGACCGTCTGACAGGTGAACGGCTCAGCGCGCAGGTCGCGGCAACGTCAAACAAGCTTTCTGCCTTTCTTGATGCGCGCATCTATCAGCTGGTTACGCTGTCCAACCACCCGGCCCTGCCGGCCTTTATTGAAGCGCCGAATTCCCCGCAGGCTGAAGAGGCCCTGACGCTGCTTCGGGTGGAGGCAGATTCGCCCGACCTTTATGGCGTGCTGTTTTTTGACTGGTACGATAATCTTGATCGACTGGTCGCAGGCCAAGCCGCATCCGGCCCGCCTTATTGGTCGAAAAACGGTTGGGATATTTCCGGCCTGCCGCGTGTAGAGCACGAAGGTATTGAGTTTATCGGCCCCAAATTGCCCGAAAATGGCAATTCCGGCTGGATTTTAATGCGCGCACACATTCGCGATACCGGCTTGGGGCAGAACACGTCTGTCGCCCTGCATGTGCGTCTGGCGTCCCTGACCGAGCTTCTGGCGAGTGCCGGGGTGTCGGGCGTGATTGATCCGCTTTTGCGCACGCCGGGCGGTATTGTTCTTGATGCGACCGGGCGCCCGACCGAGGTCACTAGCGAGCTAATTGAAGGCCCCAGCATCCTTCCGGGATGGAACCTTGTGATGAGTGTTCGACCGGGCACCATCCTGCAACCGATTGATGAAACGCGCTTTTGGCTAGCGGTGACAGCCGCCGTCATCATTGTGGTTATTCTGGCGATCTTTTTTGCCCTGTCGCGCAGCCTGCGTCGACGGGTCGATACACTTGTTCAGGGGGCACACAGTATTGCGTCGGGCGATCTGTATTACCGCCTGCCCGAAGGTCGCCGTCGCGATGAAATCAGCACGGTCGCCAAGGCCTTCAACACCATGGCATGGCAGCTTAAAGACCTGATTGATCGAACAGTGCGCGCCGAAAAACTTGCCGTTCTGGGCCAGTTTGCCACCGGTGTCGCGCATGAGGTCCGCAATCCGCTGGCGACGATGAAAACCACCGTTCAGGCCCTTGTGCGCAAGGAGCCCGATGGCGAGCGCAAAACACTTTTGGATGATATGGGCCATCAGATTGATCGGCTGTCACGCGTGGTGAATGATCTCCTGGCCTATGGCCGACCCGGTGAAGCCTGCCCGCAGGAAACCGAAATACGGGATCTGTTCCGACAGTCATCACGCGTCCTGATCCCGGTCGCCGAAGAGGCCCAGGTGCGGTTTTACACCAGCGGCGATTCCCGCCTGACGATCTTTGTCGACCCGGATCAGGTGCTGCAGATCCTGCTGAATATCGGGATCAATGCCATTCAGGCCTGCCAGCCCGGCGGCACGGTGAGCCTGCGCGCAGAACGCCACCAGGATCAGGTCGAGATCCGCGTCACCGATGATGGTTCGGGCATCCCCAAAGAGCATTTGCTTGACGTCGTGCAGCCATTTTTTACCATGAAAAGCAAAGGAACCGGACTTGGCCTGACAATCAGCCAACAATTGGTCGAGTCAAATAACGGTTCAATCAATATTGAAAGTGCCCCGCAAGAGGGCACGACAATCACATTGAAGTTCCCGGCAACGAAATCGGAAACTTCAAAGGAGGAAACATCGAAAAATGCCCCGCCAGATCAGGATTCTGATCGTTGATGATGAGGAATCGTTCGTCCGATCACTAAGCTTTGCGCTTCGTACCGAAGGCATGGATGTCACCGGCGTCCATTCCGGTGAAGATGCGTTTTTGCAAGTCCGTGAAAACAAGTTCGATATCATCTTGCTTGATCTGCGCTTGCCCGGTGCCAATGGCATGGAGGTCCTTGATAGCATCCGCAAACTTGATATCGACGTGCCCGTCATCATGATTTCGGCCCATGGCGATACCCGTGCGGCGGTGAAGGCCGTCAAACTTGGTGCCGCCGATTACCTTAGCAAGCCGTTCGAGCTTGATGAGCTGATCCACACAATCAACACCACACTTGATCAGAACCGCACCGCGCTTGAGCTTGATTACCACCGCAAGCGCAATGTCCCGACCAACGGTCTGATTGGCGAATGCGCGCCGATGCGCGAATTGCGCACAACGATCGACCGTGTCGCACAAAGCAGTGCCAGCCGCATCCTGTTGCAAGGGGAGTCCGGGACCGGCAAGGCGCTGGTTGCGCGTGCCATTCACGGCCAAAGCCCGCGTGCTTCCAACGCCTTTATCGAAGTCAACTGTGCCGCCCTGCCAGAACAGCTGATTGAAAGCGAACTGTTTGGCGCCGAAAAGGGCTCCTACACCGGTGCGCATCAGAAACGCACCGGCCTTGTCCGTCTTGCCGATGGTGGCAGTCTGTTTCTGGATGAAATCGGCGAATTGCCGCTGGCGCTGCAGGCGAAGTTTTTGCACTTCCTTGAAAACGGCGACTATCGCCCGGTCGGGAGCGAACATTCAGCATCGGCCGATGTCCGCGTAATTGCCGCGACCAACCGCGACCTTGCCGAGGAAGTCCGTCTGGGCAATTTCCGTGAAGACCTGTTTTACCGCCTGAACGTCATCACCATTGATATTCCAGCACTGCGCCACCGCGGCGAGGACATTATCAAACTGGTCGACCATTTCGCCGATCATCAGGCCAAGGCCGAAGGATGCCATCCGATCCATTTTGACGATGCAACCCTTGATCTGCTGCGCCACCATCGCTGGCGCGGCAATGTGCGCGAACTTAAAAACCTGATTGAACGTCTGACCATTCTTTATCCATCCAAACAGATTTCGCCGGACCTGCTACCGGCTGAATTCCACGTCACGGATGATAACCCGGATGATCTGCATGGCGGATTTTCCGATGGTAATGCGCAATTGCAGGACCGCATGGACAACACCGAGCGTCATCTGGTGCAAGATGCGCTTGATCAGGCCGACGGTCACAAAGGCCGTGCGGCAGAAATACTTGGTATTTCACGTCATGCCCTGAAACGCCGACTACAAAGGCTGGGCCTGCAATAACTTATCCCCAAACCGAAGCATTTCCGATGCACTCTTGAGCGGTTTCCGCTCAAGAGTGTTTTGCTGTTTGAGCGCCTAACGCTCAAATTCGCGCTCAAGACCGCTCCATGGTTTTGGCCCAAAACGGTCAATCGCGCGGCTTTCCTGACTTTGCGCCGAAATTTCGCAACTGGCACAGCCTTTGCGGAATAGCGAGACAAAGGTACAAACGCGGATGGAACAACCATTCGCAGGGAGGAAAGTCATGGAGATGCTCAAACACCCGGTTTCCGGGTGCATCACCATTATTGTAGCCACGTTCGCACTGTTTGCGGCCAATACCGCACAGGCAGAACGTTTTGAGCTGGGCGCATCTGCACAGAACGCAGATGCTGTCATCGGCTGTTTGTACCCGATGACCGGACGGTCGGCCACCTATGGCCGCGACAGTATTTCCGGCATCAAGATCGCCCTTCAGGACCTCGAAGCCGAAGCAAAATCCGGCCTGGATGTGCCCAATCTGCGGGTCATCGCCGATGACCCGCGATCAAAGGCATCCTATGCAGTTCGGCTGGCACAGGATTTCATCACCAATGACAATGCCAAGTTCTTCTGTGGCATCGTGTCATCGGGTGTGGCCCACGCCGTAAGCGATCTCGCCAAGAACGAAAAGATCATCATGGTCGGTACCGATCATGCGTCATCGCGGCTCAGCATCGAGGCCGGCCACGATTATTACTTCCGCGTCACCAATGACAGCTGGACGTCGATGGCCGCCGGTGCGCGTTATTTACGCGATCTGCAAAAGGAAACCGGCTGGAAACGCCTTGCCTTTGTCGGACCGGATTATGATTACGGCCATGTTTCCTGGACGGATCTGCAACTCGCCCTTGATGAACTGGATGTTGAATATGAAACCGTCGGCGATTTGTGGCCGAAGCTCTATGAGCCGGATTATTCGATCTATATCAACGCCCTGCAATCAGCAAAGGCCGACGTGGTCGTAACCGCCCTTTGGGGCGGGGATTTCATCGCCTTTATCAAACAGGCGGCATCAACCCGTTTCTTTGAAACCACCCGTCTGGCCAATTTCGATACCGGTGCAAATTACGATGTGATGATGGCCCTTGGTGATCAGCCCTATCCGGGTTTGATCCTGTCGGCGCGCCATCACAATAACTGGCCCGACACCGGCCGTAACAAGCGGTTCGTCAAACAGTTTCACGACATGACCGGGCGTTATCCGACCTATGCTGCCGAAGGCGCCTATACCGGGATCATCGCCATTGCACGCGCCATTGAAAAGGCTGGCGGCGTTGACGATGACCGCGCGCTCATCACCGCACTTGAAGGATTGCAACTGGCCCTGCCCGAAGATCCGTCGGGCTTTGCATCCTATATCGATCCCGAAACTCACCAGATTGTCCAGGCGCAAGCCGTGGGCACGGTCGTCCACAACGAAGACTTTCCGCCATCGAAACTGATGGTGGGGAACTGGGCGATCTACGATGCCGAAGACCTCAAACCATCGAAAGAGATGGTCAAACGTCGCCGCGATGCCGTGGCCGGCGGGTCAGAGGCAGTTCCACCGCCAACTCCATGACCTTTCCCAAGGGAGGAAATAGTGAAGAACAATAAATCAAAATTCAGCAAATACCTTGTATCGGGCGTCGCAGCGCTTGCCCTTGCAGCTGGCGCAGCCGGTTCTGCATCGGCTGCTGAAAACGGCAAATTCCGCGTCGGAATCGTGACCTTCCTGTCCGGTCCGGCAGCTGGTCCGTTCGGCGTTCCGTCGGCAAATGCCGCCAAGGTTCTTGTTGAAGAACTGAACAAGGGCAACCTGCCCGCACCATACGACAAGATCGGCATCAATGGCGCTGAAATCGAAGCCGTGATCATCGACGAAGCCGGTGGTGCAACCAAGCAGGTTGAAGAATACCGCAACCTTGTTCAGCGTCAGAAAGTCGATGCTGTCATCGGCTATGTCTCTTCGGGTGACTGCCTGGCAATTGCGCCGGTTGCCGAAGAACTGAAAACCTTCACCATCGCATATGATTGCGGTACTCCCCGCCTGTTTGCTGATAACCCGGACGCGGCCTACATGTTCCGTACCGGTCTTGATGCATCGGTCGATAACATCGGTGCTGTTCGTTACCTTGCCGCGACCCGCCCGGACGTTACCCGTCTTGCCGGCATCCAGCAGAACTATTCCTGGGGTCAGGACAGCTGGGCTGACTTCACCGCCGCTGCATCGGCACTCCTCCCTGAAGCAGAAGTTGTCGAAGAACAGTTCCCGAAAATCTATCAGGGCCAGTACGGTGCTGAAATCTCTGCCCTGTCCGTGAAACGCCCGGAAATCGTTCACAGCTCCTTCTGGGGTGGTGACATGGAAGCCTTGGTTCTGCAGGCAAATGCCCGTGGCCTGCTTGAAGATGCAACCGGCCTTCTGACCTGCGGTGAAGCATCCTTTGCCACCTACAAGGATCAGGCCCCGAACGGCATGATCATCGGTGCACGTGGCCCGTTTGGCCAGTTTGCCCCGGACAACGAACTGAACACCTGGTTTGAGGGTGTCTATCAGAACGCCTATGACCTTGAGCCGGTCTATCCGGCAACCAAGATGGCCCAGGCGATCCTAGGTCTGAAGTATGCCGCCGAGAATGCCGGTGTCGCCGATAAGGAAATCCCGTCGGCAGAGCAACTTGCTGCTGCGATGAAAGGTGCAACCTTTGAGTCGGTTTCGGGCACGGTTGAAATGGCACGCGGCAATGGTCATCAGGCCATGCAGGGTATCACCTATGGTGAATACCACTACGAAGACGGCGTTGCCTCGATCAAGAACGCTGTTTCGTTTGATGGCGAATGCGTAACACCCCCGGAAGGTGTTGCTGCTGCGGACTGGATCGCAGACGGCTTCCCGGGCGCCAAGTGTAACTAAGTTGCCCGCTCTGTTTCACAGAGCTTCCTGATCCTGCGGACATCCCGTCTCCCTTGGGGTGTCCGCCCCTTTCCCTGCACACTGGATATTTGTGATGACAAGTCTTCTTGCCGTCCTGATTGATGGCTCGATCTATGCATCGTGGCTGTTTCTTGTGGCTGCCGGCCTGACCGTGATTTACGGGGTGATGCGCATCCTGAACATGGCGCATGGCAGCTTTTATGCCATCGGCGCCTATTCGGCAGCGTCACTGGTTGGCTGGTATTTCAACAATGGCATGGGCCCGGCATGGGTCAGCTATTTGTTGCTGGTTGGTGCCGCGCTGGTTGCCGGTCTGATTGTCGGTGTGATCGTCGAACGCGGATTGCTGCGCCTCATGTATGGCCGCGACGAAATCCTGATGGTGATCATTACCTATGCCCTTCTTCTGATCCTTGAAGACGGTATGAAAATCGTCTGGGGTGTCAGCCCGTATTTTGCCTATCAGCCTTATTCCGAACTTGGGCGAACATCGCTCGGCTTGCTTAAGGTTTCCAATTACGACGTCGCCCTGGTCGGGGTATCCGCATTGCTTGGGCTTGGCCTGTGGGCGTGGCTTGAACGCACCAATCAGGGCAAGGTCCTGCGTGCAGTGATCCATGACCGCGAAATCGCGGTTGCCATGGGCGTGAACGTGAAACTGATGTTCACCATCACCTTCGTTCTGGGCACCACACTGGGCGCACTTGCCGGTGCGCTGACTGCGCCTGCGATCTCTGTCGTGCCGGGGATCGGCATCGAGGTGATCGTTCTGGCCTTTGCCGTGGTGGTTATCGGTGGCCTTGGCAGCATCGGGGGGGCCGCTGTTGGTGCCCTTTTGGTCGGGCTAAGCCGTGCAGCCGCCGTTCACTATGCCCCCGAATTCGAACTGTTCGTCATTTATGGCGTGATGTCACTGGTTCTGGCGTTCCGTCCCGAAGGCCTGTTTGGCCGTACTTTGGCGAGGAAAATCTGACATGCGTCTTGATAAAACTGAAATCTCGCTCGGACTGGTGGCGCTTGCCTGCGTTCTGTTCGGCTTCGTTTCGCCGGGTTGGCTGATCTTTCTTTTGACCATCGCACTGGCCAAGGCACTTGTCGTCCAGGGCGTCGTCATGCAGATGCGTTCCGGCCTCGTATCCTTTGGTCAGGGCCTGTTCTATTGCATCGGTGGTTACACCGTTGGCATGGGTGGCCAGTTCTTTGGCATTCATGATGCGATTGCCGCCCTGTCACTTGGCATGTTTGTCGCAATCGTTGTTGCCATGCTGTTGGGTCTGTTGCTGACGCGCTATCGAGAAATCTTCTTCGCCATGCTGTCGCTGGCATTTTCGATGATCCTGTTTGGCATCCTTGTCAAAAGTCAGGAACTGGGCAGCACGGACGGCTTTAACGTTCACGACTGGACCCTGTTTGGCTGGGCCCCCGAAGCAGGCGCTGGCAGCCAGCACACCGTCTTTACCATGACTGTGGTCTCTGGTCTGATCGTTGCTGTTCTGATCCAT
The DNA here is from genome assembly GCF_001618185.1 of Thalassospira sp. MCCC 1A02898. Lineage (NCBI taxonomy): Bacteria > Pseudomonadati > Pseudomonadota > Alphaproteobacteria > Rhodospirillales > Thalassospiraceae > Thalassospira > Thalassospira sp. MCCC 1A02898. The sequence continues at coordinate 97,961 of NZ_LPXK01000012.1, forward strand.
CGGTACACCAAGGCAGGCATTGGCGTCATTTGCGAGGCTGTTCGCGAAAATGAAGTTCGTGTTGAATATCTTGGTCTGTCACCGCGCTGGTTGCTTTATGGCAACTATGTCGCTGCGGCTGCGGTATCGGCCCTTGGCGGCGGTCTGACGGCCCTTGCCACCGGCCACGTTGATCCGGAGATGGCCTATTGGACCACATCGGGCGAATTTGTCTTCATCGCGCTTTTGGGTGGTTTGGGCCACGTGGCGGCACCGTTTATTGCGGCCATCGTGTTCTCGTTCGTGCGGACCTACGCCATCGAATTCGTTCCCCATACCTGGCAGATGATCCTCGGTTTCACGCTGCTTGCGGTCATTATCTTCCTGCCCAAAGGGCTGTGGAGCCTTGTTAGCCGTGAAAAAACAGGAGAACGGGCATGACCTGCATTCTTGAAACACGTTCGCTGAACAAGGAATTCGGCGCGGTCATCGCCGCAAAGGATTTGAACGTTCAGATCAACAAGGGTGAAGTCGTTGGTGTGATCGGCTCCAACGGGGCTGGCAAAACGACCTTCATCAACATGGTGACGGGCTACCTCAAGCCGACGCGCGGCGAGATCCTGTTTAACGGCAAGTCTATCATGGGCCATTCCCCGCGCGCGATCACGAGGGCCGGCATGGCGCGTTCCTTCCAGGTTGCGCAGCTGTTCCCGGAAATGACCGTGCTCGACAACCTGATTGTCGCGCTGGCTGCGGCCGAAAGCGCCCGTCCGAGTTTCCTAAGCCCCCTTCGCAGCGATGCCCGCATCGCCAGAGCTGAGGAAATCCTTAAGGAATTCGGTGTCGAAAACTATCGCGATTCACTGGTAACCGCCGTTCCGCAGGGTGCGCGTAAACTGGTTGATATCGCCATGGCGTTGATCGGCAATCCTCAGATGCTGCTGCTTGATGAACCGACCAGTGGCGTCAGCGTGGATGAAAAAACCGACCTTATGGATACGGTCATGAATGCCGTGCGTCAGCATGGCGTGACGGTGCTGTTTGTCGAACATGACATGGATGTCGTCGAACGCTATGTCTCGCGCGTTCTGGCATTCTATAGCGGCGAAATCATTGCTGATGGCGAACCTGCGGCTGTTCTCGCCGATCAGCAGGTCCGCGATCTTGTGACCGGCCATCGTCCCACAACCAAACAAGGGAATGGCGCATCATGACCCTGGAAATCAGTAATCTCGATGTATCGATCGGTAATATTCCGATCCTGCGCGATGTCTCGCTTTCGGTGCCGTCCGGCAAGATGTTTGGCCTGATCGGCCATAACGGGGCGGGCAAGACCACGCTGATGCGTGCAATCATGGGCCTTCTGGACGCAGATCAGGGCACCATCACCTTTGATGGGCAGGACCTGCGCAAGATGGCTGACTTTGCCCGAGCCAAAGCCGGCATCAGCTATATGCCCGAAGATCGCCGTCTGATCCCGTCCCTGACGGTCGAGGAAAACATTCTTCTTCCGGCCTGGACCAACGGTATTGCGGACGCCGCGGAACGGTTGAAATGGGTCTATGACCTGCTGCCGGAAATCGCCCAGTTCCGGGATCGCCGTGCGCTGCAGCTTTCCGGCGGTCAGCAGAAACTGGTCTCGCTCGGGCGTGCATTGATGCCCGGTCGCAATCTTTTGTTGCTCGATGAACCGTTCGAAGGGGTCGCACCCGTCCTGTCACGCCGCCTGTCGGAAGTCATTTCCGATCTTGGCAGCAGCGGGCTGTGCGTTCTGATCTCTGAGTCTGATGACAGCCACTCCGCCGATCTGGTGGCGGGCAGTTATCGCATCGAACGTGGCACCGTTTCCAAGGCTGAACTGGAAACCGCCTGATCCCGACGACAGCCCCGATAACAGACATGTCAAAAGACGAGGTCCCCATGTCAGACTTTGTGTTTGAAACCACCCCTCGCGTCATCTGCGAGTTCGACGGTGCCTTGCAACTCGGCACCCTTTGCAAGGAGTTCGGCGCGAAACGCGCCGTTCTCCTGTCCGATCCGGGCTTGCAGAAGGTTGGGCTGATCGACGCCCCTTATGCAGCCCTTAAAGAAGCCGGGATTGAAACCCTGCTCTGGACCGATGTTCAGGCAGACCCGCCCGAGGAAAGCATCCTTGCCGCGGTCAAGGGTGCCTGTGACTTCAAGGCCGATATCGTCATCGGCCTTGGCGGCGGTTCATCGCTTGATACCGCAAAACTGGTCGCCCTTCTGTGTGGTAAGGATCAGAAACTTGACGAGATCTATGGCATCGGTCTGGCGACGGGCCCGCGCCTGCCGCTAATTCAGGTGCCGACCACGGCTGGCACCGGTTCGGAAGTCACGCCGATTTCGATCGTCACCACCCCAACGCACGAGAAAAAGGGTGTGGTGTCCAGCCTGCTTTATCCCGATATCGCACTGCTTGATGCCAAGCTGACCATGGGCCTTCCGGCCCCGATCACGGGCATGACCGGCATTGATGCCATGGTGCACGCCATTGAGGCCTACACCACCAAGCACAAGAAAAATGCCCTGTCGGACGGACTTGCCATCCGCGCGATGCAGTTGATGACCGCCCATATCGATGATGCGGTTTCTGCCACCCCGTCACGCGAAGCGCGTGAAGCCATGCTTCAGGGGTCCATGCTGGCCGGAATGGCCTTTGCCAATGCCCCGGTCGCGGCTGTTCATGCCCTTGCCTATCCTTTGGGCGGGCATTTCCATGTCCCGCATGGACACAGTAATGCGCTGGTCCTGATCGAGGTTTTGAAATTCAACCGGGATGCGGCCGTATCACAATATGCCGAACTTGCCCGCGCCATTCTGCCGGATGAAAAGTTCGCAAATGACGATGCTGCCTGTGATCGCTTCATTGCTTTCATGACCGACATGGTCGAACGCATGCCATTCAGCCGCACCTTGCGTGAAGTCGGCGTGGCGGAAAGCGATCTAGATATGCTGGCGACCGATGCGATGAAGGTGGAACGCCTTTTGATCAACAACCCGCGTGAAATGACGTTCGACGCCGCACGCGCGATCTACGCCGCCGTGCTGTAACGAAAAGGAATAGCCACCATGACCATCCAGCTAAATGATACTGGCCTTTGGCAAACCCAGGGGCATATCGACGGCAAATGGGTTGCATCCGACAGCGGCAAGACCTTTGCTGTTGTTGACCCGGCCACCGGCGAACATCTTGCCGATGTGCCCGATATGGGCGCGGCCGAAACCAATCGTGCGATTGATGCCGCCAATGCCGCCCTTCCAACTTGGCGGGCCAAAACCGCCAAGGAACGTGCAAATGTGTTGCGTAAATGGTTTGACCTCTGCATGGCGGCACAGGCCGACCTTGCATTGCTGATGACCCGCGAACAGGGCAAACCCCTTGCCGAGGCATCCGGCGAAGTGGCCTATGGCGCGTCCTTCCTTGAATGGTTTGCCGAAGAAGGCAAACGCATTTATGGCGATGTTATCCCGTCGCATGGCGCGGATAAACGCATCATCACCGTCAAACAGCCGATTGGTGTTGTTGCCGCGATCACGCCATGGAACTTCCCGATGGCAATGATCACGCGCAAATGTGCCCCGGCCCTTGCCGCGGGTTGCACGGTCGTCATCAAACCGGCAGAAGATACCCCGCTGACTGCGCTTGCACTGGTCGAACTGGCCAAACGCGCCGGGTTCCCAGATGGCGTAATCAATATCGTCACCGCATCACACGGGGCGGAAATCGGTGGTGAACTGACTGCCAGCCCGATCGTGCGCAAGCTGTCCTTCACCGGCTCCACCCAGGTCGGCAAACTTTTGATGCGTCAATGTTCTGATACCGTCAAAAAAGTCAGCCTGGAGCTTGGCGGTAACGCGCCGTTTATTGTCTTTGACGATGCCGATCTGGATGCGGCGGTTGCAGGCGCGATTGCCTCGAAATACCGCAATGCCGGGCAGACCTGTGTCTGTGCCAACCGCATTCTGGTTCAGGAAGGTGTCTATGACGCCTTTGCCGCCAAACTGGCCGAGGCCGTTGGCAAATTGCGTGTCGGTTTGGGCACCGAGGAAGGCATCACCCAGGGCCCGCTGATCAATGCCAAGGCGATTGAGAAGGTCGAAGCACTGGTCGAAGACGCCGTTTCTCGTGGGGCAAAGGCTGTTCTGGGTGGTGATCGCGCTCAGCCCGACAGCAACTTCTTTACCCCGACCATCCTGACCGGGGTTACGTCGGATATGCGGATTTTCTCCGAGGAAATCTTTGGTCCGGTTGCACCACTGTTCAAGTTCAGCAGCGAAGACGACGCCATTCGCATGGCCAATGACACGCCATTTGGTCTGGCGGCCTATTTCTATGCCCGCGATATCGGCCGCATCTGGCGGGTTGGCGAGGCGCTTGAATACGGCATCGTTGGCATCAACGAAGGCATCATTTCGACCGAGTCCGCACCGTTTGGCGGGGTCAAGGAATCCGGCATCGGCCGCGAAGGGTCGAAATACGGCGTCGATGATTTCGTCGAGATTAAATATATGTGCCTCGGCGGTCTCGCCGGGAATGCCAACTGATCCCGGATAAGGAGACACATCATGAGTTTCATGTTCCGAAGCGTGCCGCGCATCGTCTGCGAAGCCGGTGGCATTGCCAAGACCGGTATCTTGATGAAAGAACTCGGCGCCAGCCGTGTCACCATTGTCTGCGATCCGGGCATCGTCAAACTGGGCTTTGCGCAAACGGCGCAAGATGCACTTGAGGCCGCCGGTATCGCGGTTCAGATCTTTTCTGACGTCGAAGCCGACCCGCCCCAGAAAATCGTCGAAGCCGCCATTGCCGGTGCACGTGACTGGAAGGCGGATGGCGTAATCGGTCTTGGCGGCGGCAGCTCGCTTGATAGCGCCAAGCTGGTTGCATTGCTTGCCAACAGCGATCAGACCATCGAAGAGATATATGGGGTGAACAAGGCAACCGGTGATCGCCTGCCGTTGATCCAGATCCCGACCACTGCCGGGACCGGATCGGAAGTTACATGGGTGTCGGTGATTACCGATAACGACCACCTCAAACAGGTTGTCTACACCCCGCAACTGATGCCCGATATCGCCCTTCTTGATGCGGAACTGACCTATGACCTGCCGCAGAAGGTCACAGCGGCCACGGGCCTTGATGCCATGGTCCATGCGATCGAAGGCTATACCAGCCGCACACGCAAAAACCCGATTGCCGATGGCATGGCGGTCACTGCCCTTTCGCTGCTTGGCAAGAACCTGATGAAGGTGATTGAAAATCCGGGTGACAAGGAAGCACGCTCTGCCATGTTGCAGGGATCGCTGATTGCCGGGATGGCATTTGCCAATGCATCGGTTGCCGCCATTCATGGATTGGCCTATCCGCTGGGCGCACGTTTCCACATCCCGCATGGTCATGCCAATGCGCTGGTCATGGCGCAGGTGATCCGTTTTAACCTGCCAGCCGCGAAAAAGCTGTATGCCGAACTCGCACCGTGCCTGATCGAAGGGGTCGATTTCGACAGCGAAGACGCCGCCGCCGAGGCGTTCGTCAAACGGATCGAGGAAATGGTCCCGGCCAGCGGTCTTGAAATCCGCCTGCGCGATCTTGGCGTCACCGAAGAGTCCCTGCCGGAAATGGCCGAGGAAGTCTTTACCAAGATCCATCGCCTGATCGACAGCAATCCGCGCGACATGACCGCCAAGGAAATCGAGGCGATTTACCGCAGCGTCTATTAATTTGCCCGTCTGCAAACTTCGGTTTGTATCGTGGCATAAGAACCGGCGGCCTGTTTGGTCGCTTGGCCGCCGGTTCTAAAGTTTTCAAAATGATCAGACCGGCTTAGCGAATGGCAACCGGGTTGATGATCATCTGTACAGCGCCCTTAAGCTTGGCCTGCCCGAGAACGAACAGGAACTCGTGCGCCCGGTCTGCGGCCAGGTCCCTAGTGACGATATTTTCAAGAATATAGACACCGTTTTCTGCCAGAAGCTTCACATGGACCGGGAAAAAAGCACTGGGATCTTCATGGGGAACAGCTTCAAGCCCCCACGTATCGGCACCAACGGCCACAACACCCTGACTTGCCAACCATTCCGCTGCTTCCAGACCGAGGCCCGGTTCGGTCGTTCCGTAAAGCTCATTGTCTTTCCCAACCAGGTCGAGCCATCCGGTATGGATCAGAGCCACATCTCCCTTGCGAATTTCGGTACCCGCAGCTTTTTGAGCCGCCATGATGTCCTCAAGGGTGATGACATAGCCACCTTCAAGACGGTCAGTCCCCTTGATCGCAGCAACGTCGAGCAAGACTCCACGTGTTGCCATCGGCGGCACATGTTCGATTCCTAACTTGGTCAGGCCGGTGGCTGCGACCATGTCTTCGGCGTGGTTATTGTTATAATAGGTATGATGATCACCCAGATGGCCCAGACCATCAATCTGTGTCCCGACACCGAGCCAGCCGGTGAACATGTCATCGTTATAGGTTCCTGCATTGCTGCCGATTGTTTTGTTACCGCTTTGTCCTGGCGAGAAAACCGTCACAGCGACACCACGTGGTGCAAAGGCCGGCGTATCACGTGAAATTTCCATCCCCAGTGAATAGACCTTGCCTTCGGAAATCAGCTTACTGGCTGCAAGTGTTACTTCCGAAGTCAGATAGTTCGCTGCCCCGATTTGATCATCAGGTCCAAACGGTGATGTAAACCGGTCATCGGCCGAAGCGGTACCAATTGCGCCGATAAGACCAAGCATCATGGATGCAGAGACAAGCATTTTTGCTTTTTGCATTTTTTCCTCCCTAAGTTGATAAGGACTCAGGGAACAGCAATTCTAATGCCAACAAAAAAATGGCTTAAAACGGCGATCGTCAAAAGGAATTTGAGCGGCAACCGATCAATCGAACACCTGACATGATCGATTATCGCTCCAGCAAAACATGCAGGCGATCAGCCTGCCTCACCAAGCTCGCAATTTTTGTCATTCTATCTTTTGGGAAAAGTGATGGTGCCCCCGGGGAGAATCGAACTCCCACTCACTAAGTGAAACAGATTTTGAGTCTGCCGCGTCTACCAATTCCGCCACAGGGGCAGGCAATTCGGGTGCGTGTGCGCACCCTCCATCAACGGGCGGGATAATAGCCGTAAATTTCGCCGGGTCAATGGGGCTTTGTGCAAAAATACGTCTGCGTAGATGCGGATAAACTGCGCCATTGCGATTGCCGGCAAAATGCGGTTTGATCTGGCCTGTTTTCAAGGCCAAGCGCCGCTCCCAAATCGCAGACAACATGACAAGGCGCTATTGCCGTGATCCGCAGCCTCTATGACTGGACCATGAACCTTGCCGGCCACCGCCATGCCGGCTGGGCCCTGTTTTTCATTGCAGCAATTGAAAGCTCTGTCTTTCCGATCCCGCCTGACATTCTGCTGATCCCGATGATCATAGCCGCCCCGACGCGCGCCTGGCGCTATGCACTGATTTGCCTCGTCGGGTCGGTGCTTGGCGGGCTTGTCGGATACGGTATCGGCTTCTTCCTGTTTGAAACGGTCGGACAGCCTGTGTTGGAGCTATATGGCTATGCCGACAAGTTTGATCAGTTCCGCGACTATTATAATGAATGGGGTGCCTGGGCGGTGTTCATTGCCGGTGTAACACCATTCCCCTACAAGGTGATCACCATCCTGTCGGGTGTGACAGCACTTGACCCGGTTGTATTTACACTCGCATCGATCCTGGCGCGTGGATTGCGGTTCTTTGTCATTGCCGCCCTGATCTGGAAATTCGGCCCTGTCATCCGCGACTTCATCGAACGTCGACTGGGCCTCGTTTTCACCATATTTATTGTGGTTCTTGTCGGTGGGTTTGCCGCGATCAAGCTGATCCCGCATGGTTGACCCGACACCAAATTCTGATGCACGCCAATAAACGGACCCACTGATGTTCAATTTGCTGCGCCCACGCTTCATCCCGGCCTTTCCGCCCCTTGCCCTGCTGTTGGTTTCAGCGGGCAGCATCGGATTTGCGTTTTATGCGCAATATGTCCAGAAGTTGCTTCCCTGTGTGCTGTGTCTTTATCAGCGTGTGCCGTTCTATGTGGTTGCCGGTCTTTCGATCGTCGCGCTGTTGCTGATCCGCTTTCCTGCCGCCGCACGGGCGGTGGTTTATCTGTGTGCTGCGACCTTTGCCGTCGGGACAGCAATCGCGTTTTACCACGTTGGTGTTCAGGAATTGTGGTGGGAAGGGCCCGCCATGTGTGGCGGTGTTCAAAGCGGTGCCGCATCCTTGGCAGACCTCAAGGCGCAGCTTATGGCGCAACCGATCATTCGCTGTGACAAGATCGACTGGACCCTGTTTGGCATCACCATGCCGACCGTCAACGTGTTCTTTTCAGCAGCGCTCACTGTTTTCTGCCTGATCGCACCGTCGCGCTGGATGAAAAAGTAGCCGCGAACACCTTCGACGCTGCTGAAACCAATCCTCACAAAACCCGTCTGACACGTCAGGCGGGTTTTTGCATCTCCGAGGATCACCTTTTGCGCGAACAATTGCTCAGGAATCTGACAATTCTTCGCATGATAATGAGAATTGTTATTGTTTGCAGAAAATTCCCGGTTATATTGAGACCCATTCGCACCATAAGTTTCGACCACACAAAGGACCCCATTGTCGTGAGCGCCATGGCATTCCATCCGCATATGACCAGCCACATCGAAGGTATTTCTCTTCTTGATGACCTGCGGTTCCGTCGCTGGAACACCGCCATTTCCGATTTATGGCATGTGGAATGTGAAGCAGAGGCCGGGGGAACCTATGTTTCGCAAGCCCCGCGTCTGGTGGCGATCCTTGATTGCGTGGGCGATGGGCGTATCAACGTCCGCTCCTCAGATGACGCGGCAGATCAGCAACGTCGCGGCAAAGGATGCCTGTCCTATATCCCGGCCGGGATGGAGGTCTCATCCGAGGTTTTCGGCGCGTGCCGTCTGCGACATCTTGATATCCATCTTGATGTCGATGCCCTTGAAAACAGCATGGGCTTGCCACTTGACGGCGCGACCCTGGAAACACCGCGTATCGGTTTTTGCGATCCACGCATCAATACCTTGGTCCGGTTGCTGGCCGACGACCTGCAAAGCGAACATCAAAGCCCGCAAATCTATGGCGAAGGTTTGATCAGCGCGCTGACCGCGGCCCTGCTGCAACCGCGCGCGGCAAGTGAACCGCAACGCAAACGCGGCAAACTGGCACCCTACCATTTGCGCAAATCGGTCGACTACATTGAACAGAATTGCGGACGTACCATCCGCCTTGATGAACTGGCACAGCTCACCGGGCTCTCACAGTCCTATTTCTGCTCGGCCTTTCGCGAAAGTACCGGCATGCCGCCGCAACAGTGGCAGATGAAAGCCCGTGTGGAGCGCGCCAAAACCCTGCTTAAAGATGCCAACACGCCACTTGCCTCGGTCGCCCTTCGGGTCGGCTTTGCCGATCAGGCGCATCTGACCCGCGTGTTCCGCAAAATCGTTGGCACCACGCCGGGTGCATGGCGCAAGGAACAGATCGCGTAACTTAAGCCAAATTCCGTTCAATACGCCGAAATCCGGTTCAATATTCTATCCCCCACCGCGTGATATCGAAAAGGCCATCATCATAGATGGCCCGCCGGTTCCCGCCCGACAGGTCGTCGTCAAAGACAACCAATACAGGGAATCCCAAATGCGTTTTACAGGACAGAAACTGTCTTCGACCCTTTTGCTGGGTACGGCACTTGCGTTGGTTTTTGCCGCACCCGATTTTGCGCTGGCGCAGTCTGCAGATGACGCGACAGAACGTGACGGCGAAAGCACTACCCTTAAACCTCTGATCATTGAGTCCGAAGCAGAGCCTGCACATGCTCCTGTAAGCGGATATGTTGCTACACACAGTGCAACCGGCTCAAAAACCGGCACCGCCATTGAGGAAATCCCGCAATCCGTATCCGTTATCGGCCGCAAAGAGATGGACAGCCGCGGTGTCGACAAAGTCGATGAAGCATTGCGATATACCGCTGGCGTATTCACCCAGCCTTATGGCTCCGACACGGATACCAACTGGTTCTTCATTCGTGGCTTTGAAGCAACCCAGAGCGGAGCTTATCTTGATGGCTTGCAAAACTACGCCTATGGCTTTGGCGCATTCTTGGTCAATGATTACAATCTTGAACGGGTAGAAGTTCTTCGCGGTGCCGCCTCTGTCCTGTATGGCAGCACCAATCCCGGCGGCATGGTAAACTATGTCAGCAAACGCCCGACCGATGTGCCACTGCGCCGTCTTGAGTTTTCCGTCACCGAGACGGGGAAATATGGCACAGGCATCGATTTTAGCGACAAGCTTAGTAACGTTGCAGCATACCGCCTGACCGGTAACTTTACCAATGGCGACGAACAGGCCGACGACAATGAAGGTTTCCTGGGGACGGTTGCACCAAGCTTCGCCTGGACGCCGAACGAAGACACCAGCCTGACGCTGCTTAGCAGCTTTACCTTCGTGGACGGCAAGCATAATGGTGGCCTTGGTTTCCTGCCCTATTTCGGCACTGCCAAAGATGCGCCTTATGGCAAGATTGATCCGGAAACGAACTTCTCTGAACCCGACCTTGATAAAAACCTGCGCCGTCAGGTTATGGTCGGTTACGAACTTGAACACGATCTCAATGACGACCTAACCTTCCGCCAGAATGCGCGGATCGGACATGCAGACATTCATGAGATTTACTACTACCCAAGTGGCTATGCCACCGGTGGAACATCACCAACAACCACCAATTACGACCTTGATCGCTGGGGGTTCGAACACCGCACCCAGATCACATCCATCGGTCTTGATAACCAGCTCGAACAACGCTTTGAGACCGGTGCACTTGATCACACATTGCTTGGTGGCATTGACCTAAAGCGGTTTGATATGTCGCGCAAAGAATATTCCGGCGCAGGTACCGATATTGATCCGCTGAATCCCGTACATGGCACCGCACAGGTCACACGATCTGCCTATCTCGATCAGGACATTGTCATGAACCAGATCGGTGTATATGCACAGGATCAAATCCGATTTGGTGACGGCTGGATCACGACGCTGAATGGTCGTTATGATTATGTCAAAACCGATGGCGACGATCCGATTTCCCGGTACAACAACTATAGCGAAACCACAGGTGAGTGGAGCGGTCGCGCTGGCTTGGCATATACCTTCGACAATGGTCTGACCCCGTATGTAAGCGCTGCAACGTTCTTTAACCCGGTTCTCGGTTCAAGCTCCCAAGGGGTGTATGAACCGGAAACCGGCAGCCAGTATGAAGCAGGCCTGAAATACGTCCCCAATAGCTTCGATGGCCTTTTCACGGTTGCTGTATTTGACCTGACCCGTCAGAACGTGATTACCGGCACCTTCCAGAACGAGCGTCAGCTTGGTGAAGTTAACTCACAGGGTATCGAGTTTGAGGCCAAGGCGAACATCACTGAGAACCTTCTGCTCAGCGCTAGCGCAACTGCCTACGACCTTGAAGTTACCAAGGACGAAGACGCAAGTGTGATTGGTAAGCAACCGGTCACCGTCCCGACTGAAATGGCGACCCTTGGGCTCGATTACACCATCCGTCAGGGCACGCTCAGCGGCCTTCGCCTAGGTGGTGGTGTACGCTATCAAGGCGCATCCTATGCGGACGAGGCCAACCAATACGAAGTACCGGCAGCAACATTGTTTGACGCTGGCCTTGGCTACGGCGTTGAGAACCAGTGGAACCTCAGCCTCAATGTCAGCAACCTATTTGACAAGGAATATGTCGCAGGTTGTAGTTCGGCCACGGCCTGCGGCTATGGCGAAGGACGTACGGCACTTCTAAAGCTTACCCTCGATCTGTAAGTTTTCTTGAACCAGCGAATACAATGAAGCCGACGGTCCTGCCGTCGGCTTTTTTGTTGCCAAGCTGAACTTTGTAAAAGTTTTGGTGTCGACTAGAAGTCGTATTCCAGTTCGGTATCCCAGTATAAAAAATCCCGCCAACTTTCGTGAAGATAGTTTGGCGGGAAACGGCGTCCTGTTGTCTGAAGTTCGTGCATCGAGGGCTGTCCCGGCGTCCTGCGCAGTCGCAGGCCGGCCTCACGCACCGATCGACTGCCTTTAAACAGGTTGCAGTCAGAACAGGCCGTGACGATGTTTTCCCAATTGGTGCGGCCACCGCGGGCACGCGGGATGACATGATCAAAGGTCAGTTCATTTGTCGGCAGGCGGTCACCGCAATATTGACAGGAAAATTCATCGCGCAAAAAGACGTTAAACCGGGTAAAGGCCGGGCTGCTTTTAAGCGGGACATATTCCTTGAGCGAGATGACGCTAGGCAGGCGCATTTTAAAGGAAGGAGAGCGTACTTCGCGGTCGTATTCGGAAAGAACATCGACGCGTTCAAGAAAGACTGCCTTGAGCGTATCCTGCCATGACCAAAGAGATAGCGGGAAGTAGCTCAACGGCCGAAAATCGGCGTTAAGAACAAGTGCCGGACACGCATTGGGCGATAAATGCATACCATCCGCTCCACCGTGTTTACCGAGTCGCTTGCCTTATTTAGCAGGTCCGGGAATCGCTGTTGATGAACATATCATGACGTTTCACCAATCCGGGCGACACGGCGACGTAAACCACTGATAGAGCAAAGTATAGAGCAAATTTCCAAAAGCGCAAAGCTCGTGTTCTGCCGAGTCGCGTTTATTGAGACAGCACCCTTGCGCAGCCTAAGGAACCCTTGGATAACTGCAGTGCGACACGGCGCAAAAAAAGCCGCCCGACAATGTCTGGCAGCCTGTCTGGAGCACCGAACCGATGCATCGGTTACCAAAGCCCAGAGCCGAAAAAAACGAAAGGCCCGCTAAAAAGCGAGCCTTCGTAAATTCTGTCTGTAAAGCAGAAGCCTAAATTAGGCAGCTTTTGCTTCAACAGCTTTGGCGACCTGGCGTTTGATTTTCACCAAATCTGCCGGCAGCTTTGCATTTGCAGTGCTGAGCAGATACGCATCCAGACCACCACGTTTTTCGATGGTGCGGACAGCATTGGTGGTCAGACGCAGACGCACCGAACGACCGAGCGACTCACTAAGCAGCGAGGTCGGCTGCAGGTTCGGGAGGAAACGACGTTTGGTACGATTGTGGGCGTGGCTCACATTCATGCCGACCAAAACGCCTTTGCCGGATACCGGGCAGCGACGTGCCATGACCTGATCTCCTGGTCTATAAATTCGCAAAAGGACGCTTGGCCTGAACATGCAGGCCCGCGCTTGGAAGCGGGTTATTACCGCCTCTAACCCATGCCGTCAAGCCTTCATCAACCGAAAACCGCGACAAAAACGCTTATCAGAGCTGTTTTGACTATAATCCTTGGTTTGTGCCGGTATTTGCCCAACTCAACCGCACAGAATCTGATGTTTTCCAAACCGGGGCGACAATAACAAAGACCCCATTTACAGGCAATTGCGCCATTCTGAGACAGTGCGAACAATCGATTCTCTGTCTTTATATAACAAGAGTACCTGCTTCACGCCTGCAAAGGCCTTTGGATTCAAACTGTCGCGTTTATTGATACGGATCAAAACGCCTACGCGCACAGCATGGTAGGTTCGACACCATGAGTTAAGAAATCCGTTTCGGGAGCATGACGGGACATGAAATCAGATAGCAAAGTTTCTCTGCCGCTTTTGGGCATTCTGCTGGTCGCTGTAATTGGCTTGGCACTTTACCTTGCCGGTTATGTTCTTGCCGCGTTCGGCGTTCCGATCGCATCCTTCTGGATTTATGTCGCGCTGGCGCTTGTGCCGGTCAGCTTCCTTGTTCTGATTGATTTTAGCCGCTGATTCTGTCCCCCAGCAGAACAGGACTATGAACGGCTTGCCACGCTTGCGGCAGGCCGTTTTTTTTTGCGTCAGCTCCAAAGAAACACCGTCAGCCCGGCAAACCCGGATCAGTTTGCCAGTGAATGTCGCGACACGGGAGTTGTCCCGGACGGGCAAAGAAGTATCCCTGATAGGCATCTACCCCCATCGCGCGAAGCTCCGCACGCTGTTGCGGCGTCTCGATCCCCTCGGCAATGACCTTAAGACCAAAGCGATGAGCGATCAGGATTGCCGCCTCAATCACCACGCGGGCATTTTCATCCATCGACAAGACAAAGGACTTGTCGATCTTGACCGCATCGACATGAATTTCGTGCAGGCGCGACAAGGATGAATACCCAGTCCCGAAATCATCGATATGAATTCCAACTTCCATCGCGTGCAGATGATCAAGCACGGCGGAAATCTGCGACGTCTGGCGTTTTTCAAAGATCGATTCCGTGACTTCCAGCACCAACCGACTGGATGCAAGACCGGTTTCCGTCAGGATGCGCGAAACCATATCCGGAAAATTCGGCATCACGATCTGACGGATCGAGACATTGATGGCAATTTTCGTGGTGCCCGGAATCTCGGTATTGTCATGCAGGGTCTGGCAGGCGCGCCGCATGCACCATTCCCCGATATCAGCAATAAGCGCGCTTTCCTCGGCAATCGGAATGAATTCATCGGGTGGCACAGTGCCAAGCACCGCGCTATTCCAGCGCAAAAGCGCCTCGTAGGCGATGATGTCGCCACGGGTTGCATCAATGACCGGCTGGTACTCGATATAAAACTCATCGGCACTCAGCGCCCGGCGCAACGCCTGTGTCACACTCAGGCGACGTTCCTGTTCCGTCAGCAGCATCTTGTCGTAGTTATGCACACTGCCCCGGCCGGATCGCTTGACCTCGGCCGCGGCCAGATCCGCCCAGTGGATCAGTTCCGATATCGACGGATTACGTCCGGATGAAAAGGCAACGCCGGTACTAAACCCGACATGCAATGTATGACCGACAATATTGATCGGCTGATTAACAGCGCGCTGGGCCAGTTCAACCGTGGTTTCGACCAGTGGGTGAAGCTCTTCATGCGGGGCGGCCAGAACGATCAGAAATTCATCCCCGCCCCAACGCCCCAACGCATGGCGGTCATCAACACATTCCCGAAGCCGCATGCTGACAGCACGCAGAACTTCATCACCAATCGCGTGGCTTAGGCCATCATTGATCTGTTTGAACCGGTCCAGATCGATAAACAGCACGGCGTAATCCAGAAGCGCGTCCGATCTCTTTTTATGTTCGAACCAAGCGACAATGCCGTCACGGTTAAGGATACCGGTCAGGGCATCGTGTTCGACCAGATTGCGCAGCTCCTCCGTGCGCTGTTCGACCCGCGCTTCAAGGGTGGCATTCCAGTTTTCGGTAATCCGGTTTTTCTGCCTGAGGTCTTCGACCAGCCCATGGTTCTGATGCTTCAGGACAAAGGATCGGAAAAGGACAGCATGGTTGTTCCGGTGCGTCACCAGCATCACCATAAGGAACACCAGCCCCAATGCCGACAGGATGTAGTTCGATTCTGGCATCAGCGATAGAATAACCGCCGGCGGAAGCAACAGGGCGCAAAGGTAAATGCGCCCGACCCAAAAGACGGGTGCCAGAATTCCCGTGGCCCCGCCGGCCATACCAGCGATGATAATCATGGTGAGAAACTGGCTTTCACCATGGACCGTCGGAATTTCGATCACCCCGACCATCGACCAAAGAAGCCCGGTTACAACCACACCAGTCTGGTAGCGAAACCGCCACTTGCGCAGCAAGGCATCGGACAAGTTACTGACGTTTTCACGCTCCATCCGGTACAGATACCCACCCCAGAAGCGCACAAAACAGACCACCGTCACGACCATCAACCAGACCACAGTGATCGGTGCAAGATCGCCCAGCAGCCAGAGCATCACAACCAGACTGCCACCCGCAGCAAGGTTGACCAAAATGTTTGCCCAATTGTTGCGATAGGCCAGATCAAGAAGGTCGCGCTGAACCTTTCCGTTCAACTCTTCCCCGGCACTCATTTCTATGCCCGGGTCGAGAATGCGTTTCGCAATTCCCCTAACCAAGCCAGCATCTTTTTTCATCTGGTCTTGTGCCCCCGACATCATCGTTCGATCAAAACATCCTATACGGAGGTAATAATCAACGACAACGGGAATATGAAAAACACAAAATATTACGGCTTACTAAGAGATCACCGCCGAGCCCCGGTCAATCAGAATTGATCAGCCAGTTTGATCACGTCGGCGGGCAACATCCCTTCTTCGCGCATCGATCTGAGCGTCCTGGATTTGTCACGCTTGGCAAAGCGTTTGCCATCCGGCCCGGTCAGAAGCCCGTGATGGTGATATTCCGGCACGTCATAGCCCAGCAATTCCTGCAACAAACGATGCAGGTGGCTGGCAAAAAACAAGTCCTCACCACGAGTGACGAGGGTTATGCCCTGCAGATCATCATCATGGGTGACCGAGATATGATAGCTGGTCGGGGTATCCTTGCGTGCCAGAACCACATCGCCAAAGATTTCCGGGGTGGCGATCTGTTTGCCCGCCGCACGATCAAACCAGGCCAGTTCCTTGCCGACCTGTTTGATCGCCGCAGCCATATCAAAACGAAGTGCATAGCTTTCACCCGCTGCAATGCGATCCTGGCGTTCGGTTGGCGAACACTGCCGGCAGGTACCAGGATAAAGCGCGCCATCCGGGCCATGCGGTGCGTTGCCAATGCGCGCGATTTCTGCCTGAATATCCTTGCGGGTGCAAAAGCACGGATAAAGCAATTCCATATCCGACAAGCGATCCAGCACCGCTTGGTAGTCAGCAAAGTGATCGGACTGCACCCGAACCGGCATTTCCCATTCAAGGCCCAGCCAGGCGAGATCTTTATAGATCGCTTCAAGATATTCCGGGCGGCACCGGGTTTGGTCGATATCTTCGATCCGCAAAAGAAAACGGCCATGCGGCACGGCCTGTTTTGCAGAAAACAAGGCCGAGGCCGCATGGCCGAGATGAAGATATCCGGTCGGGCTTGGTGCAAAGCGGGTGATCGCGGTCATCCTTTACGCACCCCTGCCCTTACCAGCGGTCGCGATCGCCTGTGGCGTGATCGCGGGCCTTAGCGTTATCGGCCGGCACATGGCGCATCGGGCGTTTGGGTTGACGCGCGCCCTGTTCGTCAAACAGATCGGACAATTCGCGCAGCATGGTGCCACCGAGTTCTTCGGGATCGTTAATCGTGACCGCACGGCGATAATAACGCGTGACGTCATGACCGATCCCGATCGCCAGAAGTTCGACCGGTGATCTGGTTTCGATCCATTCGATCACTTCGCGTAGATGGCGTTCCAGATAATTTCCGGAATTGACCGAAAGGGTCGAGTCATCCACCGGTGCACCATCGGAAATCACCATCATGATCCGGCGTTGCTCAGAACGACCCAGAAGACGTTCATGCGCCCAAAGCAGCGCTTCGCCGTCGATGTTTTCCTTAAGCAGCCCTTCGCGCAGCATCAGACCAAGGTTCTTGCGTGCCCGACGCCATGGCGTGTCGGCAGCCTTGTAGATGATATGACGCAGATCGTTCAGACGACCGGGCTTCGGCGGCTTTCCGGCCTCGACCCAGCTTTCGCGCGACTGGCCACCTTTCCACTGACGGGTGGTGAAACCAAGGATTTCGACCTTAACGCCACAACGCTCCAGGGTGCGGGCCAGAATATCAGCCGACAGGGCGGCAATCGTAATCGGACGACCCCGCATGGAGCCGGAATTATCAATCAGAAGGGTGACAACCGTATCGCGGAAATCGGTATCCTGTTCCTGCTTGAACGACAGCGACGTCGACGGGGTCGAGACGATCCGGGCCAGCTTGGCGGCATCAAGAATGCCTTCTTCAAGGTCGAAGTCCCAACCACGGTTCTGCTGCGCCATCAGGCGGCGTTGCAGACGGTTGGCAAGCTTGGAGACCACGTTCTGAAGGTTGGCCAGCTGCTTATCAAGCATGGCGCGCAGACGCGACAGTTCGAGGTTTTCACACAGATCATCTGCGGTGACCACCTCGTCATATTCGCGCGTGAATGGCTCATAGCCGCGTTCAACCGGCTCGTTGCGGCCATCAAATTCCGGCTGCTCGCCCGGTCCGGCAGGCTTTTCTTCCTGCGACATGGCTTCAAGCTGCTGATCATCGATATCGCCTTCGCCGGCTTCGGCTTCTTCGGAACCGGCATCGGTTTGATCATCGCTGCCATCAGGTTCAGAATCGTCATTCTGGCCCTGCTGGCCGCCCTGACTTTCCATGTCTTCCTGATCGGGATCGTTTTCGCCGTCTTTTTGCTCGTCATCCTCGCCTTCCTGTTCGGGCGGGGCATCGTCGAGGTCGTCTTCAAGCGACAGGTGATCGAGCAATTTGCGCATGCCGCGCGCAAAGGCATCCTGATCATCCAGCAGATCGCGCAGGTTGCTCAGGTCTGAACCGGCATTTTCTTCGATATGTGAACGCCACAGGTCAATCAGCGGACCAGCGGATTCAGGGGCCTTTTCACCGGTAAAGACTTCACGCGCCAGCATCCCGATCGCATCGGCAAACGGGGCATCGTCGCGTGATGTCACACGGTGATAGTTCTTGGCATGGCAATCCTGTTCGGCATGTTCGCGAAGGTTTTTGCGCACACCGGGGAAATACCGCGAACCCACTGCTTCGACACGCGCAGTTTCAAGCGCATCGTAAACAGCCTGAGCCTCGGCAGTTTCAGGCATGCGTTTGGCGTGCAGGGTGGCATCATGGTGACGCATCTTAAGCGCCCATCCATCGGCAACACCGCGCAGATCGGCGACTTCATCCTTGGGCATGGACTGTTTGGGCATCGGCAAACGCACATGTTCACCATAGCCGCCCGGACGCCCGCCTTTGACAAAGCCGACTTCCAGATCATTGCGCCCGGCAAGCGCACGAAACGTCGCTGCCGTGCCGCGCAAGAAGCCGGAAAGAGCCTCATCATTCTTCATCGCACTACTCGCTTGTGGAACCAGTTCGCCAATCTGCTTGAGAGCCACGCCTTAGCGGACCATCACATTGATGGCTTCCTCGGGCAGTTCTTCACCAAAGCAACGCTGGTAATATTCCGCCAGGATAGGACGTTCGACTTCATCGCAACGGTTAAGGAACGTTACGCGGAAGGCATAGGAAACGTCGCCAAAAATCTTGGCGTTTTCGGCAAGCGTGATCACGGTACGCGGGCTCATGACGGTCGAGATATCACCAGCCACAAAGCCCTGACGCGTCAGGTTGGCAAGGGCAACCATTGCCTCGATCTTCTGGCGGCCTTCGGCAGTATCAAACGCCGGAACCTTTGCGGCGACGATGTTGGTTTCGTCTTCGACCGACAGATAGTTGAGCGTCGCAATGATCGACCAACGGTCCATCTGGGCCTGGTTGATCTGCTGGGTGCCGTGATACAGGCCCGTGGTATCGCCAAGACCGACCGTGTTCGAGGTCGCAAACAGGCGGAAATGCGAATGCGGGTGGATGACCTTGTTCTGATCAAGAAGGGTCAGCTTGCCATCGACTTCAAGCACACGCTGGATCACGAACATCACATCCGGGCGACCGGCATCATATTCATCAAACACCATCGCGACAGGGCGTTTGAGCGCCCAGGGCAAAATGCCTTCGCGGAATTCGGTGATCTGTTTGCCATCACGCAGAACAATCGCGTCCTTACCGATCAGGTCGATACGGCTGATGTGGCTGTCAAGGTTCACACGCACGCACGGCCAGTTCAGGCGCGCTGCCACCTGTTCGATATGGGTCGATTTACCGGTGCCGTGATAACCCTGGATCATCACGCGGCGGTTATGGGCAAAGCCCGCCAGGATCGCCATCGTGGTATCGCGATCAAAACGATAGGTCGGATCAATCGCCGGCACATGTTCGCTGCCCTGACTGAATGCCGGGACTTCCATATCGATATCGATCCCGAACGTTTCACGGACGGAAATGGTGATGTCGGGTGTATCAAGCGGATGTTCTGCCGCTGCACCGCTCGCTTCGTAACCTTGGCTCATAAGTACTCGCGCGTTTTTCGGACCGGCGCTGGTGACGCGGTCGTTTCGTTAAACTTGCTCATTAATAGCGGTTATGACGCATCACACAAAGGGAAGATGCGCAAAAAATATCTATTATCGCAAAAGGTTTGGTCGATAAGACCTTCCAGATACGCAAACTGCAACCAGATAGACCGGTTTCGATCAAATTTCGCAGAAAATTAGCCCGAAAGCTAAAGTGTCACACGCGCTTCAAGATCGCGGATATAGCGTGTGAGTGACGTATAGGCCGCACTGATCCGCTTGAACCGTTCCTCGGCCGCCTTGTCGCCGCCATTGGCATCAGGATGGTACTTTTTGGAAAGTGCCTTGTATTTCGTCTTGAGTTCATCGCGGGTGAACGGCCAGCCAAGATCAAGGGTCGCCATGGCCTCTTGCTGTTCGGCCGGCATGCCCATGGCGCCAGCGCGACGCTGGGCCTCTTCGCTTTTGCGTTTGCGTTCGGCATTGGCCCTGGCTTCGGCGCCGGGACCATGATGGGTCTGGTCGCCGTCTTCGTTAAAGAAGCCGAACCCGTCCTTGAATTTGAAGTTGAACGGTTTTTTGGATCCGCGGATATGACCGAACTGCCATGTCGGACGCTGCCAATGGGTATCGCGACGCATGTCGTTTTCGATATCCTCGGCCTTCATGCCGGCATAATAGTTCCAGGACTTGTTGTATTCGCGGACATGTTCCAGACAGAACTTGTAATAGTCGTGCAACTTGCGATCCTTGGGCGCACGGAATTCCCCATGCCCGTCACATTCCGGCCAGTCACATTCCGGCAGAACGGGTTCTTCATGGTAAAGCGTCTTGCGCTTGTTGCGGTGTCCTCGGTTCATTTGCGTCTATATGTTCTGAAAATTCGATGCGCGCAATATCATACGGGCGCTTTAAATGCGATAAAAGGCTTGAAAAACGGTCACCGCATGACAGAACGTGACGTAAAGAGACGTTTTTGCAGCAATCTGCAAACATCACCAGAAAACAGAGGCCCTTACCATGCAGGTCACCAACCAGATCCGTGACATCCTGACCGAACAATTCAGCCCGGTCGAACTACAGATCAATGATGATTCGTCCAAACATGCCGGTCACGCCGGTGCAGACCCGCGTGGCGAGTCCCATTTTTCCGTTCTTGTGGTTTCCGAAAAATTCGAAGGCGAGAACCGTGTCAATCGCCAGCGCCTTGTATATGGCGCGCTTGATGCATTGCTGAAAGATCGCGTGCACGCGCTGGCACTCAAAACCATGACACCAGCGGAATACGAAAACGCCCTGGTCAACAAAAACAATTAAGAATAATTCCACATAGTGAAATCAACCTAGACGTTCATCCCGATTAGGCGCAATGCTTATACACAAGCCGTGCGAATGGTGAAGTTCGCGCGGCACGGGTGCCGGTCAATGGCATCCGCTACAATCGGGAGGACTACGTAATGACGAAACGCCTTCTAATGGCGAGCATTGCGCTTGCCATGTCCGGAACCGCCTATGCGCAAGCACCTGCGCCGGACAATCTTGAAAAACTATCCAACTTCCAATCAACCGGAACGACAGAATTCACCGTCATCGAACAGGGTGGTGATTACGCCGAAGGGATCAAAAAGACCCTTGAGCGCATCAAGCTTCCTGATGGTTTCAAGATCGGCCTTTATGCTATTGTCCCCGATGCCCGCCATATTGCCGTCGGGCCACAGGGGGTTGTGACCTTTGTCGGCACGCGCAAGGATAAGGTGTGGTCGGTCACAGACCGCAACAAAGACCGTGTCGCCGACGAGGTCAAGGACTTCGCCCCGTCGCTTCGGTTTAGCATCCCGAACGGTCCGTGCTTCTCGTCGGACGGGTTCCTGTATATCGCCGAACAGAACCGTGTTCTGGTGTTCCCCGCAGCCGAGTTTTTCTATGAAAGCCCGGACGTTGCCGCGTTCAATGTCGTCAAACAGGGTGATCTGATCCCACCGGCCGAGGAAAGCTATAACCACACCGCGCGCGTTTGCAAAATCGGCCCGGATGGAAAGCTTTATATCTCTCTTGGTCAGCCATTCAACGTGGCGCCGGAAGACAAGCTGGATCTTTATCGCGAGTGGGGAATTGGTGGCATCATCCGCATCAATACCGATGGCACCGGCCGCGAAGTCTACACATACGGGGTGCGCAACTCCGTCGGGCATGACTTCCATCCGGTCACAGGTGAACTGTGGTGGACGGATAACCAGGTCGATGGCATGGGCGATGATATCCCGCCCGGCGAGATCAACCATCAAACCGCCGCAGGCCAACATTTCGGCCATCCGTGGTATGGCGGCGGTGATGTCCGCACCAATGAATATGCCGGTCAGGAAGTGCCATATGATGTGGTCATGCCTGCGGTTGAAACCGTGGCCCATGCCGCCGACCTTGGCATGAGCTTCTATACCGGCAACATGTTCCCGGCCAAATACAAGAACGCGATCTTTTCGGCCCAGCATGGGTCGTGGAACCGCACAACCCCGGTGGGCGCGCGGGTGATGGTCACCTTTATTGACGATGAAGGTAACGCCACCATCGAACCATTTGCCGAAGGCTGGATTGACGAGAACGAAGAATACCTTGGCCGTCCGGTTGATGTTGCCCAATTGCGTGATGGCTCGATCCTTGTTTCCGACGATCTGGCCGGTGCGTTGTATCGCATCTGGTATGAGGGCAATTGATGCGCAGATTTATGATCGCACTCCTCGGCGGGCTTTTGTCCGCCGGGGGCGTGGCTGCTGTGGCAGCCCAAGATAAGTCCGCACCTGATGCCAACGCCCTTCAGGATGGCCGCAAGGTTGCCGGAATGTGTCGCACCTGTCACGGGCTTGATGGTCTGGCACGCATTCCGATTGCCCCGCATATCGGGGGCGAGCCGGTCGATTATCTGATCGCCCAGCTGAACGCCTTCAAGACCGGCGAACGTGAACATGAAATGATGACCGTGGTCGCAAGCGGCCTGTCTGATGATCAGATCAGCAAGGTTGCACTTTGGTTCAGCCATTTCGAGGTATCAGGCACCTTGCCCGCGGACACATCCGAAAACGATGCACCCGAACTTTGCGTTGGCTGTCACAGCGCGAATGGCATTTCAACACTGGAAGACGCCCCCAATCTGGCGGGCGAAACCAACATATATATCGAAACGCAACTTAAGGCGTTTCGCACCGGCAAACGGGTTCATGACGTCATGACACCGATTGCCAAGGACCTGACGGATGCGGAGATGCAGGCCGCGGCGGACTGGTATAGCAATATCGCGATTGAAATTTCCGAGCCGCCCGGCAAGTAATCCCGGCGATTTGCCGAAGCCTACCGACCCCTGATTTCAGCTTTCCGGACGCAGTGCTGCGGAAACGTTTAGGCCCACAGTCAGGGCGGCAAGTGTCTGACCACTATCCGGGTCAATGATCGGCACCGTGATTTGCGACAGGAACGCACGGGTCGAGGCGTCATACCAAATATCGGTGATCAGTGCCTTTTCACGATTAAGGCTATCAATCATCTGAAACTGGGCTTCGTCACTCTGATCAAAATCCGATGTCAGGCGGCTCATGCCGATGATCTGACCATGGGTGTCAAAAACGAATGCCTCTGCCACTTGTTCGCCAATACTGGCCTGAAACGTGCGAAGGTATTTTGACAAATCATTGCCAAGGATTTCCGTCGCGATTGCACTGGCGGCACCTTCGCGCGCCAGCGTGATCCATTCTTGATCGGTCAGGCGTTTTTGATCAGCACTCTGTATCTCTGTCCCATCCAACTGGTTAAAAAGATGGCCCAAAAGTTCCGGGGAACTTGCAAACTGGCGAATACCGGGCAGTTGAACATTCTGGATTGCTTCGCGTTCCCAGGCTTCCAAATGCATCGGGCGGGTTTCACAAAATTCCAAAACGGCATTGAGGTCATCAAGCAGCCGCGGGAAAGTCGCAACGTAATGTTTGGAAAAATACACAACCAGTGGCACATAGCGTTCGAACTGCATCCGGAACTTATCGGCTGTCAGTTGCAGTTCCTTGCGGGCGAATTCAAAACTGTGCTTATCGACAAGGGCATATTCGACCCGACCTGCTGCGACTTGCCCGACCAGTGACGCAATCGAAGGTACACGCATGACATCGGTGTAACCCTGTTCAAGCAGCCATTCGGCCTCGTTCGATCCCAGTATCGCCCCGACGGTTGAAAAATCACCGGGCTTTGGCCGCCGACTGACACGGGGATCGTCCGATTTGATTGCGGGCGACACCCACACCCATTTTTCAAGCGCCAACGGATTTGACGCCACGGCGTATTCGTCCATCGCGTCGCTGATGCGGGCCAAAAAGAACCCGTCGGCCTTGCCGGTGCGCACCATTTCGCGGTTGCGTTGACGGGGGGCAATCGCCAGCCCATAGCCAATATCAAGCCGATCAAACACACAGTTCAGGATCGAGACCGAATATCCGCTGAGTATGCCGTTTTGAAGTTCCTGATAGGGGGGGTGCAGGTTGGTCTGCAAGATCAGGAAGCCATCCTGTTCATCAGCATTGGCTTGTCCGGCTTCTGCCTGTGGCGATGCAAGATCATGCGCGGTCGCCAAGGATGATATCAGAAGCAAAATGGCGGTCACGCAACAACAGAACACCGCCTTTTCAAACGGGTGCAAGAAGCCTTTGCAATCTTTCTCGTTATTGGCGTTTCCACACCGGCGCAACATGAACACACGCCACCTGACAATTACACGTTACGGACCATTTGGATATTGGACCGCACAGATGCACTTGCAAGACGCCCCGGTTAATCGTCACCGGTATAGAGTTCCGGAGATATCCGTTTGACGGCGGGCCCGTCACTGCGCCAGCCATGGCAGGTATTGATCAAGGGATTGCGTCGTGGCGGTTTGTCATCGTTTTCATCGCGTGCCTGCAGGGATTCCTTGGCAAGGATCGGGAAAACTGTCTGAAACGCCGTGGTCGCAACCGGGCCCATCAATTCATTCAGATGCGTACAGCCATGAACGCCCCCCACCCTGTCACGGATCTGTTTGCGCAGGCCCGGGCCAAGCTTCAAACCGACCAGCTTTTCGTAATTCGGGGCAATCGCATCGCAGGCAGAAAACGGGGCAAAGTCGGTTACGGCCTCGACATCGCGGATCACAAGATCATCGCCAATGGTAACGCGTATCCACATCCCGTGGACCGGCTCGCCGGCAGGGATTTCACCACGATCATGATTGGAAAAACCATAGGTTTTGACATCGGTGATGTGGCCTTCGATATCCCAAAGGCCGTCTTTGCGCCGGAACCCCTGACAGGTCACCGTGCGGGTATGGATGTGTTCGCGTTCTGCGGGGCGGGACAGTGGCATCGGAATTTCTCCTTTACGTAAACGTAAAGACGTTCACCTGCATGCTGTCAAGTCGCAAACGCATTTTCCGTCATTCCCGCCGCCCAAACCTGGCGGCGAAAGACGATCACCGGAATTTCGGGAAACTCATCGGAATTCTTCACGGCACACAGGCCTGACGGGGAATTCCCCGTCAGACCGAAGCCATATGCCTTATCCAGAAAACCGGTGGCTTCAGGCCACGCCGTAGTCCGAGCCGAAGATGAACTTTTCGCGTTCCCGCACATCTTCTTCGAGTTGGCGTTTGACCACATTAAACAGGTCACGGATCGACACCATGCCAACAACCTTGTCGCCATCGACAACCGGCAGGTGGCGGTATCGCCGTGCACTCATCAGATCAAGCGCACTCATGGCGGAATCATTCGGACCAAGCGTATCAGGATCAGCGGTCATGACTTTGGAAAGCGGAACAGATGCCGCATCCAGCCCCTTTGCCACCACACGGTTGACAAGGTCACGCTCGGTAAAAATTCCAGCCAGTCTGGCGTTGTTATCAACGATGATGACCGCGCCAATCTTACGCTCGGCCATCATGGTGACGGCGTCCATCACGGAATCGGCGGGGTTGAGTGTCGCGATGGATTGTTCCTGGACCACACCCGGTACAATTTTAGTATCCATGCATCTCTCTCTGCAGGTTGCTGTTGCCACATGCCCAAACCCGATCAGATCATCTGGTTTCACACTGCCAGACGTCATATAGAAATGACGTCACTGGATGACACAGTGTGACGGGCCCTTATTTGCAAGTGGCCCTGCAATCCTTTGGGTCAAGACCCTGAAACAAGAGTTTAACCCATAAGTAGATAAAGCTGAAATTTTTTACGCTATAGTGGTTTGTCGGCAACACACCGGCAAAGCGGGGGAAAAGATTTTATTCCTGTTCTTCCCCGGCCGGATCCGTCACCGCGCGCAAACGTACACGGGTGATCTGGTTGCGAATACGCCGCAGCACTTCAAACTCAAAGCCATGGAAACGGAACTGTTGCCCGACATCGGGAATACGCCGGGTTTCATACAGCAAAAGACCGGCCACGGTGGCGGCTTCTTCATCAGGCAGACGCCATCCGAAACGGCGGTTCAGATCGCGAATGGTGACATCGCCGCGCACAATGACCGATCCGTCGGCCTGCGGCTGCACACCAACCACTTCTACGTCGGTTTCATCGGCAATATCGCCAACGATTTCTTCCAGAATGTCTTCAAGCGATACAACGCCTTCGAACGCGCCATATTCGTCAACAACGATGGCAAAATGTTCGTGCCGTTCCTTGAACGCCTTAAGCTGGTCGGCAAGGGTTGTTGAATCCGGGATGAACCAAGGTTCGGAACTCAGTTCGCGGACATCCTCGGCGCTGGCGGGCTTGGCCCCGCGCACAATCGCCTTGAGAACTTCACGTGCATGCAGGACGCCGACAATATTGTCCGGGTCCTTTTCGTAGATCGGAATACGGGTGTGCGGACTTGCCAGAACCGTATCAAGGATTTCTTCCATCGGGCGGGAAATATCGATCATTTGCACCTTGCGACGGTGAACCATGATTTCCCACACGCCGACATCTTCAAGATCAAGCACCCCGTGCAACATCGTGCGTTCGGCATGATGGTTACCGACAACCACGTCATCGGCATGCAGTTCGATGGCACCACGCAATTCACGTTCGCTATCTAGACCGGGGCCCTCGCCACTGCCAAACAGGCGCAGGGTGGCCTGCACCAGAACCTGAATGGTCTGGGTGATCGGCGCGAATAGAACGACAAGGATGCTCATCGGGCGCGCGACCCGCAGAGCCATGGTATCAGCATGCTGAAGCGCGTAGGTCTTTGGCAGAATTTCCGAGAAAATCAGAACAAGCGCGGTCATCACCGCCGTCGCATACACGACACCGTTTTCACCAAACAGCTCGATCATCACCGATGTTGCAAGGGCAGAGGCCAGAATGTTGACCATGTTGTTGCCAAGCAGGATCGCGCCCAGCAACCGTTCCTGATACCGGCGCAACCTGTTGACGATTGCGGCCCGAATGTCACCATCCTGTTCCTTGTGATGCATGACCGGACGCGACGCCGCCGTCAGCGCGGTTTCCGAGCCAGAAAAGAATGCCGAAAGCATCAGCAGCAAAAAAATCACGACAATCGTGATCGTCATTCAGGGCCGTCTCCAAGCGGTGATTGCAACAGAGCAAGTTTGTTCTGTGTTCATCTATAAGGTCAAATGCCGTTAAACAAGTTAACAACAACACATTGGCGGCAAAGTCACCACCGCGAAGTGATCGCCACCATGCACGTCCGTCGACCCACACGCATTGTGGATCAGAATAATCTTGATCAACCCCGACAGGATCGGGTGATCGCGGCACGCATTTTTTCAACATCCATTGCCTTGGATGTAAATGCCTTGCCGATCCCGCGGGTCATGACAAAGGTGATCTCGCCGTCGCGGACTTTTTTGTCGCGCGACATGTGACTGATCACCTTGTCGACATCCAAATGCATGCCTGTGACCTCGGATGCCGTCACCGGAAGACCAACCGATTTCAGGTGGGCAACAATCCGGTCTTTCTCGCCCGCAGGTGCCATGCCCATGGCACCGCATACGTCATGGGCAATGACCATACCCATGGCAACCGCTTCGCCATGCAAAAGCTTTTCGCCATATCCGGTTTCGGCTTCAAGCGCGTGACCAAAGGTATGACCAAGGTTCAAAAGTGCGCGTTTGCCGCCTTCGCGTTCATCCTCTGACACAATGCGGGCCTTCGCCGCACAGCTTTTGATCACGGCCTGACGGCGCTCAGGCCCGTCTTTATCAAGAACCGCCTGCCCGTTTTCTTCAAGCCAGGCAAAGAATTCCGGATCATCGATCAGGCCATATTTCGCAATCTCGGCATAACCAGACCGCAATTCACGTGCTGGCAAGGTATCAAGAACCGAGGTATCGGCCAGAACCAGACGCGGCTGATGAAACGCACCAATCAGGTTCTTGCCCGACTTGGAATTGATCCCGGTCTTGCCGCCAACGGAACTATCAACCTGCGACAGCAAAGTGGTCGGGATCTGAACGAAATCAAGACCGCGCAACAAAGACGCCGCAACAAAGCCGGCAAGGTCGCCAACAACACCGCCACCCAGGGCAATGATCAGGGTGGACCGTTCGATCCCCATCGCCAAAATCTGTTCGACGACGTTTTCGAACATGGCAAAGCTTTTGGACTTTTCACCAGACGGCACGACGACTTCGCGGTGGGGAATCCCCGCCCCGTCAAGGGATGCCAGCACGGTCGGCAAATGATTGTCCGACAGTGCCGCATCGCTGATCACGACCACACCGGCCTTCTTGACGAACGGGGCAATATATTTGGCGGTATCGGCCAAAAGGTTGCTGCCAACAAGGATGTCATAGCTGCGCGCGCCAAGTTCGACGCGAAGGGTGTCGTGATTGCTCACTCTGTCAGGTTCCTGTCTTGATCAATTGACCATCGTCATCAAAGGAATTGGCAAGCAGTTCAAGAACCGCATCGCGGGTGGCTTCCTTTGAGGATTCATCACAGTCGAAAATAATGTCTGCCCCGGAATAGACCGGGTAACGCGTCTCGATCAGATCCGCGAGAATTTGTCTGGGATCACCGTTATTAAGCAACGGACGATGGGTCCGCCCGCTGGTGCGGTGCATCAGCAGATCAAGGTCGGCGCGCAGCCAGACCGATACGGATTTTTCGAGGATTAATTGTCGGGTACGTTCGCGAATGAACGCACCACCGCCTGTGGCCAACACGATCTGTTCGCCATCAAGCAAACGGGCAATTACACGTTCCTCGCCGTCGCGAAACGCCTCTTCGCCATACAACTTGAAGATATCGGCGATCGAGCAGCCAGCGGCTTCTTCAATTTCGCGGTCGGCATCGACAAAATCCAGCTTGAGTTCCTTGGCGACCATACGGCCGATGCAGCTTTTTCCTGCACCCATCAGTCCAATGAACACCAATGTCCGGCCTTTGAGGCCGTCCCGAATTTTGGCGATCACGTCTTCGTGCAAACCCGACTCGGCAATGTTGCTGTCCATGTTCGGTTTGCAGTCCTGTGGTTCAATCATTGAGATACAAATTACCCAAATCTTTAGGCCAGCTTGCCCCCGAACGCAAGCAAACCGGACAGAAAACACGACAAAAATACTGCGCCAAATTGCCCCTTTCAGTCACTTTAGGCATGCCTATGCATCGTTTTGCCCAAGGTTGTTCTGCGCGATGGTATTAACTCTCTGTGAGTAACAGGCACTTATACTGCCTTTAAGTTGCCGAATTGGAGTGCGACCACCCCAATGCGATGACAGGTTCAAGATACTTGGACGGGCGGCCAGAATGATTGGCGGTTGCGGTTCTTGCATCTTTGATTTTCGTCCGCATACTGGTATTCGCGTCCATCGCTTAAACGCTTCGAAGTCTGGATTAAAATGAGAATTTTATCGCGCATCATCCTGTTGCTGGTTATCGCCGTGATTGCCGGCGGTGCCACTTTCCTGGTGACCTGGGACATTCCTGCCCCGACCGCCCAAATCGAAGAAACCATCCCGAATTCGAGGTTTAACTAAGATGACATTGCGTTCCCGCCTGTTAATGCAGACCTGTGTACTGGCCATGATGACGGGAACGGGACTTGGTTCCGCCCCTGCAAGCGCGCAAAACTCGGCCCCCGTGCCGTTGTTTTTAAAACAGGAAGCAGAACAGGACGCGGAACGCCAGGTTGCCCCAAACCCGACCAATCCGGGGGCCACATCGGCCCCGCGATCAGGCGGCTTTGGCAATATATCATCTGGCACCACCGAGACTGATGCATTCCCCTCGGATCCGAACGCGGTGCAATCGCTGTCGCTTGGCGCGGTCGACGCCGAGGCCGTCGGGACCATTGATCAATCGCGTGGCGGCCTTGGCACCGATATGTGGAACGGCACCACCCGCCGGTCTGCTGCACAACTGATTTCAGAATTGCCCGCGACCCCGGCGACCCATGCTGCGCGTGACTTACAAAGACGCATGCTTCTGTCCGCAGCAGCACTGCCACAAGGTTCGGCTGATATCAGCCTGCTTGAAGCACGTGTCGCAAAGCTGATCGAGATGGGCGCGCTTGATGACGCCATCGAACTTGTCCGCGCCGCCCCGCAAGGATCGCGCGGCTCCATGCTGGCGCAGGCAGAGGTTAACGCCCTTCTGATTGGCTCCAGAATTGATGCGGCATGTGACGCGATTGAAGGTTACGGCGCAAGTTACGAGGAGCTTTTCTGGCTTAAGGCGGCGGCGATGTGCGCGTTTTATGCCAATGATCCGACTTCGGCGGCCTTCACCGTCGATCTTGTGCGTGAAATGGGTGGCGAAAGCGATGCCACGTTCTTTGGTCTGGTTTCCGCAATCCGCAGTGGCGGCACTGCCGATGCCGACTTGCTAAATGATTTGCGCCCGATCGATCTGGCACTTCTGGCGATTGCCAAACAATCGATCCCAACCAGCCAGCTTGAAACCGACAATCCAGCCGCCATCATTGGCATTACCACTGCCGATGCGACTGCGACCGATGTTCGCCTTGAGGCCGCCCGCAAGGCTGAAAACCTTGGCCTGATCAGCCCGGAAAAACTGGCTGATGTGTATCAGTCGGTGAGTTTCGAACCGGCGGCATTGGAAAGCGTTCTTGATAATGCCAGCGAAGGCATTCAGGCACGCCAATATGCCAAGCTGTATCAGGCCGCGGCACAAAGTGATGTTGCCGCCGCACGGGCCGAAATTCTGGCCGCCCTGTTTGAAGCCGCCGATTTTGAAGGCGATTTCATGCAAGCCGCAAGGTTGGCAGCGCCGCTGATGACCGACATTCCGGTGAATGGCGACTTTTCGTGGTTTGCTGTTCCCGCCCTTCGGGCATCAATTGCCGCAAACAAGTTCGAGCGGGCAGAAAACTGGCTTCAGGTTGCCAAATCATCGGCCAATGCATCGAATGACATTTCATCACGCCTGAGCCTGCTTTATCCGGTTCTGGCGATTTCCGGCCTTGAGGAAACAGGTGTTGTTCGACCGACAGCCATGGCAACGGATGGAAGTTCTTCGCAGAGTTTTGGGCCTGATCCGCAATCCGGCCCGACGCAAAACTTCGGGCTTGGCGGTGCCGTCGTGCCGGGCGCACCGACATCAAGTGGCGGCATGGCATCGGCAACCGTCATGCCCAACTCGGCCTCGGCCGAGGATGTGCAAAGTGCATCTGATCGCGCAGCCGCCCTTGCCCGTCATCGTGCCCGCATGGTCGAATGGCAGGAAATGCAGGCCGCGCGCGGCGATCAGGCCGCTGCACGACGTTATAGCGAACTGATCTTCAACCTGTTTGAAGGTTTCGGCATCGAAGTCCCCAATACACTGTGGGACAGCATCCTGACCGCGCCCTACGCCGAAGAACGCATGACAACCAGTAGTGCGGTTTCGCATCAACTCAACGCAGCTGCGGCGGCGCAGCAAAAGGCGAAAACCGCGGCCCTCGCCATTCAGGCCCAACAAGTCGCAGCCGTTGATAATGCCGACCCCAAGGTCCTGAGCGATACCGTTACGTCGCTCCTGATCATCGGGCAGGAAAATGACGCGCGGCGTCTGGCGACAGAACTGCTGATGTCGTTTAATCAGTAGGCTCTTTAATCACTGGCAGGACCGGTCATGGCCAAGGCACTGACAAGCTCGTTGATATCGGCCTTTCTGGAAATGATGGCCGCAGAACGCGGGGCCAGTGTGCACACGCTTGATGCCTATCGGCGTGATCTTGAAGATTATGCGTCATCGCTGACTGCGGGCAAAGCCGATCCGGTATCGGCAAGCGATGCGGATGTCAGGCGTTATATGGCCGAACTGGGATCTGCCGGGCTTGCGCCGCGTACGCAGGCGCGGCGCCTGTCGGCCTTGCGGCAGTTTCACAAGTTCCTTTATTCCGACGGGTATCGCGATGATGACCCGTCATCGAATATCGACAGTCCGCAACAGGGCCAGACCCTGCCAAAATTTCTGTCGATTGAAGAAATTGATCGTCTGATCATCGCTGCAACAAACCATCCGGGTATCAAGGGCAAGCGCTTACTTGCGATGGTGGAGCTGATGTATGCCACCGGCATGCGCGTTTCGGAGCTGGTCGAGCTCCCCTTTGCCGCAGCGGCACGTGATCCGCAGATGCTGATTGTGCGCGGCAAGGGCAGCAAGGAACGGCTGGTGCCGCTTTCAGATCCGGCCCGTGATGCGCTACGTGATTATCTTGAAGTGCGCGATGCCTTTATTCCATCAGACAAATCAAACGGCCATGCCGATCGCCCCGGGCAATCCTCATACCTTTTCCCGTCACGGGGGAAAACCGGGCATTTGACCCGTCAGATGTTTCTGAAAATGATCAAGGATCTGGCAATTGAGGCCGGTGTCCCGCCATCAAAGGTATCGCCGCACGTCTTGCGCCATTCCTTTGCC
Organism: Thalassospira sp. MCCC 1A02898; assembly: GCF_001618185.1. Lineage (NCBI taxonomy): Bacteria > Pseudomonadati > Pseudomonadota > Alphaproteobacteria > Rhodospirillales > Thalassospiraceae > Thalassospira > Thalassospira sp. MCCC 1A02898. The sequence continues at coordinate 130,843 of NZ_LPXK01000012.1, forward strand.
AGTCACCTTCTGGCCAATGGCGCAGATTTGCGCAGCTTGCAAAAGATGCTGGGCCATTCCGATATCTCGACGACGCAGATTTATACCCATGTTCTCGAGTCACGCCTGCGCGGACTGGTTCAGGAACATCATCCGCTGGCCACACGGGCTATCGGTTAGTCGAGGCAGTATCGGGTTCGCCGATTTGTCTAACCCCTTTGTATAGAGATCCAGCCGTTTCTTGATAAAAAAGCGGATGTTTTCTGCGGATGTCACATATTCGTAACCCCACTGTCATGAACTTGTTGTCATATCTGGGATAACAGCAAACCTCGGAACTTCTAATTCTCACAACTTCCGGGAAAGCCGACCATTTTGAAGATCGGGGTACTGCATTTGACCTTTGATGCAGATGAACAGTGGATATCCGACCGACCCGTGACCCAACCGGTCATGCTCCGTAACTGGCAGCAGGTCGTCGAAAAAGTCGACTTCGCCTTCCAGCCCATTGTAAGTCCGCACACCGGTCATGTTTTCGGCTATGAGGCGCTTTTGCGGCGCTGGGAAGAAGCCGGATTTACATCCATTCAGGCCCTGTTTGATACCGCATGGGACACTGGCAACCTGCACAGTGTCGATATGATGCTGCGCGCCAAGGCGATTGAGAAATTCGCGCGCTTTCCCGGCGCCAAGCGGCTCAAGCTTTTTTACAATTTCGACAATCGCGTTGTGAAAACCGAGGATTACCAACCCGGTCAGACCGCCGCCCTGCTGAGCGATGCCGGACTTGAACGCGATACCATCTTCCTTGAGATTTCCGAACGCCACGACATCAGCAATGCCGGATACCTCAAAGACATTCTGGTGCGCTACCGCAGTCAGGGCTTTAAGATTGCCATTGATGATTACGGCAGCGGCTTTGCCCAGTTGCGTGCGCTTTATGAATGCGAACCTGACATCATCAAGATCGACCGGTTCTTTATTGATGGCATCGACCGTGACCGTCGCAAGGAACTGTTTGTTACGCAAATCACGGCGTTCGCCCACATGATCGCAGCCCAGGTCGTCGCCGAAGGTGTGGAAACCCGTGAGGAGTTCCTGTGTTGTCGGCGTTTGGGTTGTGATCTGGTGCAGGGTTTCTTTATTGCGTGCCCGTCACTCGATATTCCCGAACAGACCGATATTGTGTCCTCAGCAGCCGACATCGCAGCAGATTCGCGCCGCCAGTCAGATCGCGATGATGATGTTGTCAGATCCTACCTGCTGGAAACACCGGCCCTGCCGATTGATATTAATCCGGTCGATATCCTGAGCTACTTTCAACAAAATCCGGATATCTCGCTGGTGCCGGTCGTCGACCATGACGGCAAGCCGTTGGGCATTGTCCGGGATTCAGAATTCAAGGCGTTTATCTACACGCCGTTTGGCCGTGAATTGCTGCAAAATCCGGCCAACAGGGCGAATATCAAACGCTTTCTGCGCCGCTGCCCGGTTGCCGATATCCGCACCAGCCTGTCGGAGCTTCTTGAAACCTTTGTCGCGACCGAGGCGCTCGACGGGGTGATCCTGACGGAAAATGACCAGTATCTGGGTGTTCTGGATCAAAGTGCGCTTTTGCGTGCGGTCAATGAACGCAATACCCTGAATGCACGCGATGAAAATCCGCTGACCCGACTGCCGGGCAATAGTGCGATTTACCGTTATGCCGCGCGCGCCCTGGCGGAGCCACGCCGACGTCGGTTTGCCGTCTATTTCGATTTCGACAATTTCAAACCGTTCAATGATCAATACGGGTTCCGCCAAGGTGACCGCGCGATCCTGCTTTTCAAGGATATCCTGGGTAAGGTCCTGAGCCAGAATGACTGGTTTGTTGGCCATATCGGCGGTGATGATTTCTTTGCCTATGTGCAATCGATTGATTTTGAGGATGCGGTCGCGGCTGTCCAACGCGTTCAGGCCATGTTCGATGCACAGATCAAAAGCTTCTATGACCCGGAAACACGTGAAAGTGGATACCTGACCGGCAAGGGGCGGGATGGCCAACCCGCAAAGTTTGATCTGATGAGTGTCAGTGCCGCGCTGATCCGGATTCCGGCGGAACGCACCGACATCACCCTTGATCATATTTCGGTCGAAGCGGCAAAACTCAAGGCGCTTGCAAAGACCAGTCCACGCCGATTCGCGGCAGGCATTTATGACCCGGACAGCAACAACGCCAGCGAACCAAAACTTCTTTGATCGCTTTTTCAAAGACTTGTCATTTTTGTCACTCTGAAGCGCAAATTAGGGCTTCAAATCCGAGTCACTCTGAGTAATATTCCGGCCGAATTAAAAACACCAATCGGTTCAAACGAGCAGTTCCGTCAATGGTAAATATCGCGCCTTTTTCTGATCTTTCGCTGTCCAATCCCGTCCACCAGACCAGCCCAATCGCCCAGCAACGTGGTGATGAGCAGCGTTTTGCCGAGCAAAACCGGATTATTGATGGGACACGCGCCTCTGTCCTGACATCGGATCAGGAAATCGAGCGCGCTGTTCAGTCCTATCAGCGTGACCGCAATGAACAAAAGCAGTTCCTGAAAGACGGCGAACAGAAAACAATTTCAGACAGCTATGTCGAAAAGATCTCATCTCCGACATACAGCGCATCTGGTGATCCACTGAATAATCTGACAGCCGGTGCCGGCGGACGTGGTCAGTATTTCGATATTCTGACCTGATCGGTTGCCCGACCCTTAGTCGTCTGACGCTGAAAGACCGATGGTCTTTTGCACAGCACCCCATTCCCAGATCAGATCTGCCAGCCGGTCATAGCCGAACTTGTCGGGATGATAGCCATCGCCGCGCCGTAATGCGCGTTGCCATGTATCGTCTTCAAGCGTCGTGGCAAGCAGATCGAGATAGGGCACATCAAACCCGCGCGCGGTTTCGAGATAAATCTGGTTCAGGCCTTCGAGGCGCTGGTTGATTTCCTGACTGGATTTGCTGCCGTTAATAACGGCCTGCGGCCCGACCCAAAGGGTTGGTGCCAGGTTGGCAGCCGCCCCGATAATCTCGGCTGCATTGGCAGCCGACTTTGCCGGCGACACCCGCATGGTGGTCTCCTCGCCGCGGTCTTCGGCGTGGTTGGCGTCATTGACCCCAAAACTGAAGATCAGGACCGTCGGGAATTCTTCAACCATGCGAAGGCTTGCCTCAACCTGCCAGCGGGCCTTGAGCCCCTCGGACGTTTCCGCGCGAATACCAAGGTTATAGATCGTGACGTCACGCCCGGCCTCGTCCAGAAGACGCCGCGCCAAACGCATCGGCCAGCCGCCCTTTTCACCATCGCGAACACCATTGACCAGACTATCGCCAAAACAGCAAATCCGATGTCCAATTGCGCCTGTCGTCATTCTTTCTCCTCATCGCCTGCCGTGATCTGGCGGGCAACATAGTCCATCAGTTCATCCCGACCGGGTTGGAAATCGCGATCGATCCAGTATTCCTCGGCCTGCCTTAAAAGCACCCCGACACGCGGCCCTGCAGGTGCAAGGCCAGCTTTCAGAATATCACGGCCTTGTATCGGCAATTTCACCGGTTGCCAGTTTGCAGCAGCCTCAATCAGGGCTTTCCATTCGTCATTTTCTGCGCGTGTGCAACGTGGTGGCACCGCGGCGCGCGCACTCCACGCCAAGAGCACCGCATCACGAAATGCGGCGGCCCCCATCCGATACAGATCGCGACGCACGATTTCAGGCCTCAATTTCGGATCAATCAGCGGCGCATGCGCAACCATTTCGGCAAAACGGTCGGTTTCTTCGTTCGATAGTCGCAAATCACGCGCAAAACGTTCGGCTGCTGCCAGATTGTCCTCGTCATCGTCGCTGTTGCGTCTATCGCCCCCCGGCGCAAACAGTGCCGCAAGACGGCGCAACGGATCGGGCTGTATCGCCGGATCGGCAAGGGCGGTGCTATCAAGCCACTGCATGATGCGCAGGCAATCGGTGTGGATCAGTTTGGGCAGAATGGCCGGTAAAATGCCAAACCCGATCATGTCATTGATCGTGCCGGCAGGACTGCGCGAGCGCAGAAGCTTGAACATCTCGTCTCGGATACGTTCGACCGAAATATCATGAAGGCCGTTTACCGCCTTGCGGCAGGCTTCCGCCCCGACGGGATCAATCGGCGGGCGTCCAAACCACGCCTGAAAGCGGAAGAACCGCAAAATGCGCAGGAAATCCTCGGCGATGCGGTTTTCGGCCACGCCGATAAACCGCACCCGCCCGTCGCGCAAATCGGTTTCGCCATCAAACGGGTCATAGATCGTGCCATCAAGGTCGCAGTATATGGCGTTGAAGGTAAAATCACGGCGCTTGGCATCTTCAAGCCAGCTGTCGGTGAAGGCGACCTCCGCATGGCGGCCATCGGTCAGAACATCGACACGAAGCGTCGTGATTTCATAGGTCCCGGCATCGGTAATTGCCGTGACAGTCCCGTGTTTCAGGCCAGTGGGAATGACACGAATACCCGCCTTTTCCAACGCGGCCTGCGTATCCTCAGGCGCGAGATCACAGGCGATATCGACATCGACCAGATCGCGTTTCAGCAACGCATCGCGCACGACACCGCCAACAAAGCGCGCACAACCGCCTTGCTGCGCAATGGCATCAAACACGCGGGCGGTATCATCGGCGACCATGATCCCGTATGGCCGCAATCTGCCGGTTACTTCGAGTGCTGTCATCGCTGCCTTGTTGCCACCTGTCATATCAAGTGCCACGACGGTGGCTGGGCTGTTCTATTCCTTGGGTTCGAAATAGCCCGGCTCGACCACGCCGTCACGCAATACCGGCGCATGATAAATGGAATCGGGCGGCGCACCAGTCCCAAGTGCAGTGAAAATCAGGATTGCGGCGGTCAACAACACGCCCAAACCAAACAGCATCAGCCACGGCCCCTTGTTCCATGGCGGGATGATGTCATGACCTTCACGGATGGCCTTGGCACGGGCCCATTTCAGCCACAGCCCGTAAATCACAAAGGGCAGGATCAGAGGAAGACCGATCTGGATGATTTGTCGCAACATAAAGCTCTGTCCTAATATTCGGATTAACGGTTAAGCGATGGTGCATTGGCCCGGATGACTTCAGAGAAGTTGACCAGCATCCCGGCGGTCGCGCCCCAGATGTAATATTCGCGATACGGGATCGCAAAATACCGCCTGCGGGTGCCCTCGAATGTCACGGTTTGCAGTTTCTGATTTCTCGGATCAAGAATGAAACTGAGCGGCACTTCAAACACTTCAGCCACTTCGTGGTCATCGGGCTTAAGATCGAATGGCGGTGTAATCAGACCGACGACCGGGGTCACCTGATAGCCGGTCACGGTGTAATAATCATCAATCCGGCCCACCAGATCGATGTGACGGCGGGCAAGACCAATTTCTTCCTCTGTCTCGCGGAGCGCCGTTTCTTCAAGGGTGGCGTCGAATTCTTCCTGCCGCCCACCGGGGAAGCTGATTTGACCTGCATGGTCGCTGAGGTGATCAGTACGCCTTGTCAGGATCACATGCAAACCCGCATCGCGTTTGACCAGCGGCACCAGAACGGCTGCCGGACGCGAAATCAGTTCCCCGTCAGCAAATGCACGTGCGCGCGATTTCGAACCCGGAAAGTCCACCGCATGGTCGCCACGGCGCTGCAACACATCGCCAGTTGGCGCGCGCAAGGCGGCAACGATGTCATCGGGTGTCATTCCGTGGCCTCCATCCGACCGATCTCAAAAAACTTCCCATGACTGTAAACACCGATACGTATCATGTTGTGGTCAGGGTCACTAATTTCTTCGGCCAATTCGACCAATTGATAGAATACTGCCCGGTTCAGGCGCGCCTCAAGGCCACGCTCAAGCCCGACATAAGGCGATGGTTCATCGGTTTCGGGGTCGTGTTCGACGCGCAGGGGATGATCATCATCAAGTTCCACCCACTGGTCGATATTGGTCCGAAAACGGATATTCTGATCTTTGCCTTCGCCTTCGTTTTGCATTTCAACTGCGATAAAGGCGACGTCCTCGACCTCGATCCGGGCCATCTCGGCCGGGGTCACCAACCAGTGCCCGCCTTCCTCATCACGCTGCAACACGGAAGAAAAAAGCTTAACCAGCTCAATTCGGCCAATCGGACCACCTTGATAGAACCAGGTTCCATCCCGACCTATAGACATAGGGATATCGCCACAGATTTGTGGGTGCCGCCCGGTGTCGGGCTTCTGCCCGCGCAAGCGCGTCCACAACTTCTCGGCGAGATCGATGGTTTTTTGGTTTTCATTCATGCTGTAGAGTTGATCCTGAACCAGACGTTTTCCCGTTATACTTATGCGATTTCATCTGCGTTCTCTGGCCTGCCAACGCCTGCACTGCAACATAGGAAGCACAGTCAACCGCCATGACAAACGCGCCACAATTCCCCGAAGAAATGGGTTTCTCCCAGGAAAGCAGTCTTGAACGCGATGCAGCCCGTCTGGACGAGTGTGTCGCACGGCTGGCCGAAGCCCGCAAAATGATTTCCAGTATTATATTTGGGCAGAATGATGCCGTAGAGCAAACACTTATCGGCATTTTATCCGGTGGACATGTGCTGATGGTCGGTGCACCGGGCCTTGGCAAGTCGCTTCTGGCGCACACGCTGGGCAAGGTTCTTGGCCTGCTTGACAAACGTGTTCAGTTCACACCCGATCTGATGCCCGCCGATATTCTGGGTTCCGAAGTTCTTGAAGAAGGGGCAGACGGCAAACGCGCGTTTCGCTTTATCAAGGGACCGGTATTTTGCCAGTTGCTTTTGGCCGATGAAATCAACCGTGCCAGCCCGCGTACTCAATCGGCCCTGTTGCAGGCAATGCAGGAACGCGAAGTCTCGGTTGCCGGTTACAGCCACAAACTGCCCGAACCGTTCCATGTTCTGGCCACCCAGAACCCGTTGGAGCAGGAAGGCACCTATCCCCTGCCCGAAGCACAGCTTGACCGTTTCCTGCTTGAAGTCCGGCTCGGCTATCCCGATGCCGATGAAGAACGCAAGATCGTGACCGAGACCACCGGACGGTATCCGGCCCGCCCACGACAGGTTCTTCAAACCGATGATCTGGTTGAGGCACAGGACTTTGTCCGCCGCCTGCCGATGCCGGACCGGGTTCTTGATACCATCATTGCCCTGTGTCGCGAATGCCGCCCGGAAAGCACATCGCTTGCCGATATTCGCGAAAATGTCGCATGGGGCCCGGGCACACGTGCGGCACAGGCCTTGTCACTGGCGTGCCGGGCGCGTGCGATGCTGTTTGGCCGCTTTGCCCCTTCGATCGAGGATATCGAAGAACTTGCCGTTCCTGTTTTGCGCCATCGTTTTGGCCTGACCTATGGCGCACGCGCCGAAGGCTTTACCGCCAAGGGGCTGATTACCGATGCGCTTGCCCACCTGCAGGAGAAAAACTAGTTGGTCACCGCCCCCGTGCAGGATCATGTTGCCGCCGCCCGCGCCCTTGCGGCAAGACTGCCACAGCTGATTGATGAGTCGCGCCGGACGGCCATCAGTCTGCGTAGTGGCCTGCATGGCAATCGCAAGGTCGGACCGGGCAGTGATTTCTGGCAATTCCGCCCGTATGTTCCCGGCGATCCAACCAACCAGATTGACTGGCGGCGGTCTGCGCGCAGCGAACATACCTTCATCCGCCAGACCGAATGGCAGGCCAGCCATAATTACTGGATCTGGCCGGTACTTTCGCCATCGACCTATTGGGCATCAAGTGACAAGCTGCCGTCGAAGGCCGAACGCACCCTGATCATATCCATCGCATTGGCCGACCTTCTGATCCGCAACGGCGAAACCGTTGGCACCTTTGATGGCGAACGTACGCGCATCACATCGGCAGAGCATCTTGAAAAACTCGGTCACGCGATGCTGGCAAGTCCGCAAAGCATCGCGGACCAGGCGACAAACATTCACCCCGGTCGCAAACATTCGGTGCTGATCCTTGGCGACTTCCTTGAATTTGCGGATCAAAGCGAACAGTCAGGACGCACTGTGCGGCGCTTGGGCCAGTATCAGAATGACGGTGCGCTGGTACAAATTCTTGATCCTGCGGAAATCGCCCCGCCATTTCAGGGGCGGGTTGATCTGTTTGATACCGATGATCAGATGATCTTTCGCAGCGAAAAGTTCGAAGACCTCACAGAGGGCTATAAACAGCGCGCCCAGAAATGGCGGGCACTGGTCCGCGATGCCGCGCGCCAGAATGACTGGCTTTATGACCGGCATGTCACATCCGAGAGTGCCAGCCCGACATTGCTGGCCCTGTATCAGCATCTGAGCGAACGACAAAATCAAAGCGGATCGAACGGGCGCGGACGCCCTAACCTGCATCGCCATAACACGCAGGAGATGTCATGAGCCTGTCGGCCATCACATTCCTGTATCCTGCGATGCTGGCCGGGCTGCTGGCATTGCCGATTGTCTGGCTTTTGATCAGATCGGCACCGCGGTCACCCAAAACCGTTATCTTCCCGGCTGCGCGTATTTTGCGCGGTCTTAAAAGCAAACGCCGCGATATTCAGCGCGCGCCGATCTGGCAAACCATTCTGCGCTGTCTGATCCTGACGCTTCTGATCATTGCCGCTGCCCGCCCGGTGATGAACCGCAATGATTTTGCCGCCAATGATGGTGCGATATTGATCATTGCCGATAATGGCTGGGACAGTGCGGCGAACTGGCGGCAATACCGCACGGCATTGCAACAGATCGCCAATCAGGCCCGGTTCGAGTTGCAAACGGTCTATATTGCCCAAACCGCGCCCGAGGCCGCAGGTGCCACCACATGGAAACTTCCAGACATTGTCGGGCCGGTATCGCCCAACGATACCAAAAACCTGTTTGATCGCTTGCAGCCACGTCCTTGGCCATCGGATTATGCCGCCCTTTCGGATTTGATTTCCGAACGCCCCGAAATGAACCGGGCTGTCGGCAGCATCTTGTGGTTAACCAGCGAGATGGACAGCCCCGGCAAGACCAAAATCGCATCCGAGTTGCTTGATATCGCGCCAATCACAACGATTTCACCGACTATTACCGACCGTATCGCCATCCGGTCGCTTAGCCGGTCCGGTACCGGCATGTTGGCAACGCTGGCCCATAATCGCGACGATCAACCGCGTGAGATTAATCTGCTGGCCCGCGGCGAACGCGGCAATGTGATCCTGCGTCACACGGTGGAAATTACACCTGACAGCGATCAAAGCGATGTCGCCATTCTTTTGCCGCGTGATATTTCCAACGCCATTCAATCCGTGGGCATTGAGGGGGTCGAAAGTGCCGCATCGGTATTTCAGACCGGTGCGCGCTGGCAACAACGCCGGGTTGGCGTCGTAGTCAGTTCTGGCGATGGTCCGGGGGTTTTGTCTGATCAGTATTTCTTCCTTGATCGGGCGCTTTCGCCCTATGCCGATGTGACCTATGCGCCGCTTGGAACGTTGCTTGAAGACAAGGTCGATGTTCTGGTCTCCGCCGGTCCGATTTCAGGACTAGGCAGCCAGTTTGACGCGCTGGAACGCTGGGTCAATGAAGGCGGCATGCTGGTGCGGTTTGCGGGCGACAGTTCATCGCAGATCGGTAACGATTTCCTGCCCGTCACGCTTCGACTTGGTAACCGCGACTTTGGCGGGTCAATGTCGTGGGAAAAGCCCAAAAGGTTGCTCGACTTTCCGGACAACAGCCCGTTCCACGGGATCGAAGTGCCTGACGACATCACGGTCACGCGACAATTACTGGCCGAACCCGACCCGGACATTGTCAGCAAGACATGGGCACGTTTGACCGATGGTACGCCCCTGATCACCAGCACACCGCGCAATGCCGGACGGATTGTTCTTTTCCATGTCACGCCATGGGCGGACTGGTCGAACCTTCCGATGTCGGGCCTGTTTGTAGAGCTGTGGCAGCGGCTGCTTCCCCTTGCCAGTCCGAGCAATCGCAGCGATGCCGAACTGCAAAGCAGCCTGCCTGCCCAGACCATTCTGGACGGTTTCGGCCGACCTCATCAGCCAGACGCCTTGATCCTGCCAGTTCAAACCCCGCTTCCGACACCCAACCCGCGCCATCCGCCGGGCATTTACGGCGAGAACGGACAGGCGGTTGCACTGAACCTTGGCCCTTCACTTTCCGATATCGGCCGCGATGTGGTTTGGCCATCGGGTATCAGCACACGCGAAATCACCGATCAGAGCCAGGTTGACCTTGCCGCCCTTTGCCTGTTGGCCGCCTTTATCCTGATCTTGTTTGATGCCGCGATTTTGCTTGTGCTGAACAATGTGTCGCTGCGGCGCAGTCGACGCAGCAATGCCCTGACATCGCTTTTGTTGACCGCAGTCCTGACGGGTGTGGCCGCCGCCAGCGTAATGATGCCCGCAGCATCCATGGCGGCAACACTGCCCGAAGCAGCCCTGCAACCGCGTCTGGCTTACCTTGAGACAGGGAATGCGCCGGTAGATCGCCTGAGCCGTGCCGGGATGACCGGCCTGACCGAAATTTTACGCCGACGTAGTGCAGCAGACCTCAACACCGTCGATGGCGTTAATCCGGAAACCGACGAGCTTAGTTTCTATCCGCTGATCTATTGGCCGTTGGTTGACGGGCAGGAACCGTTTTCCGAACGCGCACAGGAACGATTGAACCGTTATCTGAATAATGGTGGCATGATCCTGATCGACAGCCGGGATCGCGAAGTCCAACCGGCGCGCTTGCGGCGTCTTTTGGCCGGGTTGGAAGTCCCGCTTTTGGATCGTGCGCCAAGTGATCACATCCTGTTTCGCAGTTTCTATCTGCTTGACCATGCCTTTGGCCGGTTTTCCGAGCCTCTGTGGCTTGATGCCCGCCCCAGTCAACGTCTGGACGGGGTTGCATCGGTTCTGTTTGGCGGTAATGACTGGGCATCGGCCTGGATCATTCCCGAAGGCCGCGATGAACTGCGCAGCGAAGACATATCCCCTCGGCAGCGCGAAATGGCCTATCGGTTTGGTGTCAATCTGGTGATGTATGCCCTGACCGGCAGCTACAAGGGCGATCAGGTCCATATCCCGGCCATTCTGGAAAGGTTGGGCCGATGAACCAGGGATGGCAAAACCTTCAGATTTCCCCGCTCCTCGACATTACCATCCTGCAAGGCTTGGCTGTTTTGTGTTTGGTTGCCGTCATTGTCTTCACGATTTTCCGCCTGCGCGGCACGGTTTGGCGCGGGGTGGTGATGGTGCTGGTTCTTTTGGCCCTTCTGGCACCGCAATTTACCGACCGTGAAAGCGAAAAACTAAGCGATATCATTCTGGTGCTTGTCGACCGATCGGCTAGTCAGGATATCGCAAACCGTGCGGCACAAACCGATGCGGCGATTGCCGAACTGCAAGATCGCTTTGCCGAGGATCCATCGGTGGAGCTTCGCTTTGAAGATGTTCCTGGCGATACAGATACCCGCATGTTTGCCGTCCTTGACCGGTTGCTGGGCGGGTTGCCACGCGAACGGCTGGGGGGTGTCATGATGATTACCGACGGGCAGGTTCATGATGTGCCAAGCAGCCTTGATCTGAACGCGCCATTGCATGTTTTGATCAGTGGCGGGCGCGATGAACGTGATCGCCGGTTGGTCATCCGCCAAAGTGCCGATTACGGCATTGTCGGCAAGGATGCCGAATTCATGATCGAGGCGGTCGATCCGCAACTGCCGCCCGGCACGGCGATCCCGGTACGGATGCTGCTTGAAGACGGTACGGAACGTGAAATTGCCCTGCCCGCCAACGAACAACGCCGGGTCAGCATCCCGGTGCCTCATGCCGGATCGGTTCTTGCCGAATTGCGTATGGATACGCTTGAGGAAGAAACCGACAAATCCAACAACCGGCTGATCCTTGAAACAACCGGTGTGCGTGATCGTTTGCGCGTTTTGTTATTATCTGGTGAACCCCACCCGGGCGAGCGGGCCTGGCGCAACCTTTTGCGGGCTGATCCGGGGGTCGACCTTGTGCATTTCACGATTTTGCGCCCGCCAGAAAAGGGCGACGACACGCCGATCAATGAACTGGCGCTAATCCCGTTTCCGATCCGCGATCTGTTTGAAGTACGCCTGCGTCAATTTGATCTGATCATTTTTGACCGCTATCAGATGCGCGGCGTCTTGCCGCCGCACTATCTTGAAAAGGTCGTTGATTTCGTCAAATGGGGTGGCGCGGCATTGGTCGTCGCCGGGCCGGAATATGTCGGGCCGGACGGGCTTGCCAGCACGGCGTTGAATGATCTGATGCCTGCCACCCCGACCGGCCGGGTTATCGAGCAGGCCTTTGTCCCCCGTGTTAATCAGGCCGGCCGCCTACACCCGGTTACAACCGCCATTGCCGGATCCCCCAACACGCCCCCGAAATGGGGCCAATGGTATCGTCAGATCGAAACGCGAATTTCTGATCCCGATGCGATGACGCTTCTGACCGGTGTGGATGACCTGCCACTTCTGACCATGCAACGGGTCGAGGAAGGCCGCGTGGCAATGCTGAGTTCTGATCAGATGTGGCTTTGGCAGCGCGGCCATGATGGCGGTGGTCCTGTGGTAGAGTTGCTGCGGCGGTTGTCACACTGGCTGATGAAGGAACCAGCCCTTGATGAAAACACCGTGCTGACCGAACGCAGCCCGGATGGCGAAAGCCTTATCCTCAATTGGCGCAAGATCGGCGCGGCCCCCGAAGCAGCCAGCGTGATCAATCCGGAAACCGGCGAACAGATCAATGCCGCGTTCGAACAACTGCCCGATCAATCCTGGCAGGCGACTGTTCCGATTGAAACCCGCGGCCTGATCCGGGTTCGGGTGCGTGATCAGGATGATCGCAGCCAAACCGCGTTGCATGTTGATCGTGATGTCCTGACCGCCGAAACCCGAAACACCAATTCCACTCCGGATCTGTTGGCCGGGCTGGTGGCGGAAAATGATGGATATATCGGCCGGATCGAAGATGGGTTGCCCGATTTCCGCCATGTGCCCGATGACCGTATCTGGCATGGCAGCAACTGGGCCGGGTTCCTTCAGACCAACAGTTTCAAGACCGTGATTGGCGGCATTACAAACTTGCTGCCGATCCCGTTTGTCGCGCTTTTGATCGGGGCAATCTGTTTGTTGGGCTGGCGCGTCGAAAGCAAGTGATTAGGGCCGTGGTCTTTGACGGCCACGCCCTTCGCGATATTCCGCACAGGCTTCCTGATGGAAGTTACACAATCCGCCTTTGAATTTTTCGACCAGAAAATCGATAAACACACGCACCTTGCTGGGCAGGTGGCGGCGTTCGGGATAGACCGCGTAAATACCACCACTGCTAAGCGGATCGTAATCATGCAGGATGCGGACAAGACGCCCTTCGCTCAGCGCCTCCGCAACGATGAATTCAGGTTCACGGGCAATGCCAAGGCCGCGAATGGCCGCGACGGATGTGAATTCACCATTGTTGCATGACATCACCGGATTAACCCGGACTGAGACCTGACCATCAGGTCCATCAAAGTCCCAGATATTCGGGCTTGGTACGTTGGTGTAGGAAATCGTTCGGTGTTCGGCCAGTTCCTGTGGCGTTTTGGGTTCGCCATACTGTTCCAAATAACCCGGTGAGGCCACGACATGGCCGGTAAAATCGGCCAGTTTGCGGGCGATCAGGCTGGAATCCTTAAGCCGGGTGATGCGTATCGCCATATCAATCCCCTCGGCCACCAGATCAACCATATGATCGGCCAGATGGATATCGACATGCAGCCCGGGATACTTATCCATGAACTCGGTCACCAGTTGCGGCAAATACATCTGCCCAAAGGTCAGGGGGGCTGAAATACGCAATGTGCCGCGCGGCGTGCCGCGCAAATCCGTCAGCGCATGTTCGGCTGTTTCGATTTCTTCAACCACGCGCGCGCAGTGCTGATAGAAGGTCGACCCGGCATCCGTCAGGCTGAGCCGACGGGTGGTTCGGTTCAGAAGCCGGATGCCAAGGTTGTCTTCAAGCTTGGTTACATGTTTGCTGACCGCGGATTTGGACATGCCAAGCTTGCGCGCCGCACCGGAAAAACTGCGTTCCTCGACGACACGGGCAAAGACGGTCATGCCGTCAAGATTTCCGATCAGCATTATGCGGCTCCTGAGCGGGGTACTGTTGCGCAATTGGAAACAAATTAATGTCACATCAACGGATTGTCTTCAACGCGCAAATAAGCACAATAAAGCCTAACCGCGGCAGAATGCCTGCCAGAACCGATTAACAAAATTTGGGAAACGGACATGGGATTACTTGTCGACGGAGTCTGGCACGACAAATGGTATGACACCAAAAGCAACGGCGGAAAATTCAAACGCCAGGATTCAGCTTTTCGCAACTGGGTGTCTGCCAATCAGGATGCCGAGTTTCCGGCCGAAAAGGGCCGCTACCACCTGTATGTATCCTACGCCTGCCCCTGGGCCCATCGCACGCTGATCTTCCGCGCCCTTAAAGGACTGGAAGACATGATCAGTGTATCGGTTGTTCATTGGCACATGGGTGAGAACGGCTGGAAGTTTGATCGGGACGCGGGCCTTCCCGACCATCTCGAAGACCGTGACTTCATGCATCAGGTCTATACCGATGCGATGACTGATTACACCGGTCGCGTCACCGTGCCGGTGCTTTGGGACAAGAAGACCAACAAGCTGGTCAGCAATGAGTCGGCTGAAATCATCCGCATGCTTAACAGCGCGTTTGACGATCCTGGCGCAACGACGGTCGATTTCTATCCCGAAGATTTGCGCGGTGAAATCGATGCAGTGAACGAACGCGTTTATCACGATGTGAATAACGGCGTTTACAAATCCGGCTTTGCCACCACGCAGTCTGCCTATGAAGAAGCCGTCACCACGCTGTTTGATGCGCTTTACTGGCTTGAAGAACGCCTTTCAAAGCAACGCTACCTTGTTGGCAACCGGCTTACCGAAGCCGACTGGCGCCTGTTCACAACCTTGTTGCGCTTTGATCCGGTCTATCACGGCCATTTCAAATGCAACCTGCGCAAGCTCAATGAATATCCCAATCTTTGGGCCTATACCCGCGATCTGTATCAACACCCGGGGATCAAAGAGACGGTCTTTATGGACCATATCAAGGGCCACTATTACGAAAGCCACCCGACGATCAATCCATCCGGCGTGGTACCATTGGGCCCGGTCCTCGACCTCGATGAACCGCATGGCCGCGAACATTTGTCCTGATCGTCAGGCAGACTGTCGAACAATAAAAAACCCCGCAGCATCGCTGCGGGGTTTTCAGTTTCCGGAAACCGGAAAAAATCAGTTCAGACGACCTTTGAGTTCCGCGATCGCGCTATCAACCAACTCGTCTGCCTTTGCACCAGAAACCTTGTCACTGACAAGGGCCATGGTGGCCTTGGCCGCGATTTCGGCAACATGTGCACGAACTTCGGCGATAGCCTGGCTTTCGAGGTTGGAGATACGGTCCAGAGCTTGCTGTTCACGACGTTTGAGCGCCGCTTTCAGTTCTGCCTGGGCGTTCTCGAGCATACGGTCGGCTTCCACCTTGGCATGCGCACGGATTTCGTCAGCTTCCTTAAGCGCTTCACGCTGTTTGGCCTGATAATTGGCCAGAAGCTCCTGGGCTTCTTCGCGAAGACGCTGTGCTTCGTCCAGTTCGTCGGAAATCTTCTGTGCACGTTTATCAAGTGCGCTCGAGATCCCTTTGACGGCTTTGAACCCGCCAAAACCGACGACCAGCACGAAAGAAAGCGTGGTCCAGGTGTATGGATCGGTAAGGAAAGTAACCTCTTGGGTTGCCATTGTCTTACTCTCCTACGATTGCCGAAACAGCCTTGTCGGCAGTTTTGGCCTGAACCTTGACACCGATAAGTTTGTCGGTTGCTTCACGGGCAATTTCCGATGCTGCTTCTGCAACACCCGTCATTGCATCCGCTTTGGCGTCCGCAATTGCCTTCTCGGCATCAGATGTCTTTTTAGACAGCTTCTTGACCATAGCTTCGGTTTTCTTAGCCTGCTCTGCAGCAGCCTTTTCCGATGCTTCGCGAATGTCAGCCTGAGCGGCTTCACGAGCTTCTGCCAGAGCAGCCTCGTATTTCGCGATGGCGGCATCGGTTTCGTCTTTCAACGCCCGAGCCTTGCCAAGGTTGTCTTCGATGGTTTTTTGACGGCGTTCAAGAACTTCACCAACCTTCGGCAGCGCAATTCTCGACATCAGAAAATACAAGATGGCGAAAATGACGAACAGCCAGAAGATCTGTTCTGAGAACGTCGCAATATCAAACTGCGGCATAGCCTACTCCCGAATTCAACGACGCCGGCGAGGGAGTGCCTCGCCGGGCCGTGTATTCGCGCAAAAGGCGCCGATTAGCCGAACAGAACGATCAGCGCAACGACGAGTGCGAACAGTGCAATAGCTTCGGTAACAGCAAAGCCGATCCAGCCATACAGTTCAACGTCGCCTTTTGCAGCCGGGTTACGGCCAACAGTCGCAATCAGGCTCGACCAGATGTTACCAACACCGATACCGGCACCAATCATGCCAATAGCAGCCAGGCCAGCACCGATCATCTTAGCAGCATCGAGTTCCATAACTTCACCCTTTCGAATTTCTTAAAGGCAATCAGAAGAGATCACACCAAACCACACACATCAGTGCATGTGGATTGCATCATGGAGATAGATGCAGGTGAGAATTGTGTAGACGTAAGCCTGAAGCGCAGCAATGCCAAACTCCAGAACAGTAATCCCCGTCAGCAAAGCAAAGGGAAGCACGCCGAGAATGCCAATCAGGCCGACGAACCCACCGATAACTTTCAGCATGATGTGGCCGACGGTCATGTTCGCAAACAGTCGGATCGCCAGGCTGAACGGACGAGAGAAATAGGAGATGATTTCGATCGGGATCAGAATGATCGCGGTCGCAATCGGCGCACCTTCAGGGAAGAACATCCGAAGGTAATGCGTACCATGACGCATGAAGCCGATGACCGTCACACCGAGGAAGATCACCAGAGCCATCGCAAAGGTAACAGCGATGTGGCTCGTAAAGGTAAAGCTGTGCGGGATCATGCCAAGCAGGTTCCCGAACAGAACAAACATAAACAGCGTAAAGACGAACGGGAAATATTTGCGACCTGCGCTTCCCACGTTGTCCTTGAGCATATTGGCGACGAATTCGTACATCACCTCGGCAGATCCCTGCCAGCGGCCCGGAACCAGCGCGCCGCGACGCATCGAAAGCGTCATGAAGCCCGTTACGAGAACGGCTGCGATCACCATCCAAAGTGCGGAGTTGGTGAAGGAAATATCAATGCCGGCAACCGAAAGTTCGGCCAAGGGCTTGATTTCAAACTGCTCTAGCGGTCCAGCCACCGTAATCCTCGCTCAATATTATCAGGGTTCGGATTTGTCCCCGTTCCCCTGCTTGCGCTCCCCCATCGCACGACCAAGTCCGACAGCACTGTCAAAACCCTTGGCAACGCGATAAGCGTTCAAACCTCCGGCACCTGCTCCGAGAAAAACAAACAGAACAAGCAGCCAAGGTGTCGTATCAAGCACCCGATCCAGCGCCCAGCCAATCAGCAAGCCGACAAGAACCGCAGCGATCATTTCCGCCGAAATCCTCATGCCAAGCGCCATCCCTTGAGATGGTTTGCCGGTCGCCCGGTTCGGGCTGTGCAGTTCTTCTCGCTTGCCTGCTACGGCTGCCAGTTTGCTCTCAAGCTCTGCTAATGAAGCGCGATCTTTATCATCGCTCATTGTCGTGAACCCCGCTTTGGCAGCCCTGCAAACGTCGCAAGGAAATGCGCGGGCAACATACTTAGCACCCCATGGGCTGTCAAGCTGTAAAACCCCGTCTCCCCGGACCTTTGAAAACCGAAATAATAATAATTATTTCAGTCACTTAACCCCTTAAATGTGAAGGAAAACACTTTTAGAGTTAGGCAATAGTCGCAGTCAAAAGAATTGATAGTGATCTGTGCCACTGGCCTGCAACCGGCGGTTTTCCTTGGTTCCTGCCGGTTTTATCCCCTTTGACACTACAGATGACAAATTTGGTGTTTTTCACCGGGCCCCGGCAATTTGCCAAAATCAGGAGCGTTTTTGCCCAAAACCATGAAATATCGGTGGATTAAAGACAGTGGGCATTCCCGATTCACCCGCGGTCACCGAAGGACGTTTACAGGGGCACTACCCCCGTAAACCAATCAGATCTTGCGCACGCCAAGTGTCCGTTCACCGTCGGTTTTTTGCCAGCCGCCCGGCTTGGATGACAACATCCAATCGAACTTGTGAAACAGCGCCCACACAGCCCCCAATGTATTGATCGCAATCGAGTTCATATCAATCGGCTGGGTATCAAGAATTTCATCGCGCAGAATGGCGACAAGTTCTGCAACCGTCTTTTTGCCATCAAAGACCGCCAGCAAGCGGGCCAGATCCGGTCCACCGGTCAGGTCGACCGCGTTGCCGCTGCCGTCTTCGATCAGAACAGGTTGTCCGGCGAGTGCCACCAGATCATCAAAGAAGGTCTTGTTGGGCGGGACGAAGAAGTAAGGTGCCAGTTCCGCATCTGGCAGCATTTCGGCAGTTTGGCCCTTGTCTTCACGGGTCAGGTAGAATGCATGAAGCGGCATCGCGCCACTGAACCGTTCGCAAAAGGCCTGCTGGTCGCGGAGCGGCTTGGCCACCAATTCGCGCAGAATGGCCGGGTCACGCACCAGATTGTCGATCTTGTAATGCGCCTTGCCGGTTCCACCAAACCCGAAGAAACCCGTAAAGGCCGCAACATGAAGGCCCGCAGAAGACGCGAAATCATACACCCCGTGTACGTCATATGCGCATTCAACGGGATGAAGCAGCAAATCAACAATTTCCGGATCGTTTTCAAGCAACCCTTTGATAAAGCCCGGACCACCGCCCATTTTAAGTAGCATGTTGTCTTCGGGCAGGGCCGATAGCAATGTCCGCGTCATGGCCAACTGTTGCTGCAGGTCTTTGCCTTCCAGCAATGGCTCGATCATTTTGCGCCACTCGGTCACGGCAAGGCGCCCATGTTCGCCATAGACCATGATGCCCATCGCACCGTCGGCCTTAAGCACCGACGTCAAATCACGAAGGCCTTCTTCCGGGTCTTCAAGGTGGTGCAAGACACCGGCACAATTGATGTAATTAAATGGCTCAGGCTTGGATTTGGCAAATTCAGAGATGGTCTGATTGACGTAGGTGACGTTCGAAAGACCGCGTGCCTCGGCCCGGGCACGGGCGACCTTGGTACTGGCCGCGGACGGCTCGAGGTAGGTCACCGATCCACCGACATCGCGCAACTGTTCTGCCAGCCAGATCATCGAATCCCCGGTGCCGCCACCGGCAACCAGTGCGCGGAAGGTGGCATCAAATTCCTTTGTCCCGCCAAAGCAGTAATGATTGACCCGTGACAAGGTATCGATCGGCGGCATTAACAGGCGGTCTTTCTCCTGCCCTGGATCGCGCAACGGATAGGGAAACTGTTCGTAAAGCTCGCGCACTTTCTGGGACATTCGGCCTTCACCATCATTGAGTTTCAATGATGTGTAACATCGCGTGCCCTATCAGTTTATTAATGGATTGCTTAATAAGCGGCACGGATTAGCTGGTGAAGTCGAGTTCAGTCTGTTCTTTCTTGGAATAGACTTCTGCCTGATGCAGGTCGACCGAGACCAGCGAAGACACACCACGTTCGGCCATGGTCACCCCAAACAGACGGTTCATGCGGGCCATGGTCATACGGTGGTGGGTGATGACCAGGAAGCGGGTATTGGCATGACGGCCAATGGCCTCCAACAGCTTGCAGAACCGGTCAACGTTGGCGTCGTCAAGCGGGGCGTCAACCTCGTCAAGGACGCAAATCGGGGCCGGATTGGTCAGGAAGACGGCAAACAGTAGCGCCACCGCAGTCAGCGCCTGTTCGCCACCTGACAGAAGCGACAGATGCTGAAGCTTTTTGCCCGGCGGGGATGCCATGATTTCAAGTCCGGCTTCAAGCGGATCATCCGCATCAGTCAGCATCAGGTGCGCACCACCGCCACCAAACAGACGGACAAACAGTTGCTGGAAATGCTTGTCCACCTCGTCAAAGGCGGCCTTCAAACGGGCACGAGCTTCGCGGTTGAGCTGATTGATGCCATTGCGCAATTTTTCAATGGCAGCAATCAAATCATCGCGTTCAGACACCATGGTGTCTTTCTGTTCCTGCATCTCGGCCAGTTCGACCTCGGCACGCAGGTTAACCGCACCAAGATTTTCGCGTTCGCGGGTCTGGCGTTGCAGACGGGCTTCGATGTCGCCTTCGCTTGGCAGGTCCTTGGTCAGGTCAATCTTGCCAAGCTCAACCAACTGATCCGGCGTCGCATTGACACGTTCGCGGATACGTTCGATCAAATCGCGGCGATGCTGTTCGGCTTGCTCAAGCAGCGCTTCACAGCGCACGCGACCTTCACGGGCCTCGGCCAGTTTCTGTTCGGCTTCGCGCAGGTTGATATCGGCTTCACGCTGGGCATTTTCGGCGCGCTGCAATTCATCAGCGGCATCCTTGCGGGTTTGATCGGAAAGTTCGATCCGATCAGAAAGAATGGCACGCCGTTCTTCGATCTCTTCGGGCTTGAGTTCAAGCTCCTCGATCTCCATGCGGGCCTCTTCCTGGCGTTCGCGCAGTTCGGCAACCCGTTCACCGGCACCCGATGCACGTTCGTTCCATGTGGCAATTTCGTTTTCAACGAATTCAAGGCGCTTGCGCCGGCCTGACATGGTGCTTTGCATGCGTTCAAGCTGACTGCGGGCTTCCATATGGTCCGCACGCGCATCGGCAAGATTGGCGCGTTTTTCAATCAACTCAGCCTTGATTTCCATCAGGCCCTCGCTGCTTTCCTCTGGCAGGGCGGCGAGTTCTTCCTGTTCGGCAATCAGTTCATCGAGGTCCTGCTTGGCGCGTTTTTCGGCCTCTTCGGCGTTTTGAAGGCGGCTTTCAATCGCGCTGGCATCGCGTTTGATGTTGGCGATTTCTTCACGTGCAGATGACGCCGCGTTTTCAGCATCGCGCACCGCGCGGTGTGCTTCCTGTTCGGCCGTTCGGGCTGCTTCGATTTCTTCATCAAGGCGTTCGACATTTTCGCTGGCGATCTCGGCGCGCTCGCTTGCGGCTTCGACCACCGCATCGGCTTCTTCAAGTTCGCCGCGCAATTCATCAAGTCGGTTACGCTGGCGCAGACGGACCGCAGCGGGCAATTCCGCCCCGACCAGAATGCGATAGCCATCCCAACGCCAAAGTGCCCCTTCGCGCGACACAAGTCGCTGAC
The DNA here is from genome assembly GCF_001618185.1 of Thalassospira sp. MCCC 1A02898. NCBI lineage: Bacteria > Pseudomonadati > Pseudomonadota > Alphaproteobacteria > Rhodospirillales > Thalassospiraceae > Thalassospira > Thalassospira sp. MCCC 1A02898. Next base: position 152,216 of record NZ_LPXK01000012.1, read on the forward strand.
CAACCTTGAGGTTTTTGGCAAGGAAGTTACCGGTTGCTTCGTCTTCCACAATGCCGATCTGCCACAGACGCCGGTTCAAAAGTGCGGGTGCTTCGACATATTTGGCAAGGGCCGCTACCCCGTCTGGCAGGGCCGGGTCATCAGTCGCCGGGTCAATGGCGGCCCAATGCATTGCGGCATCGGTTGCATCAGGGGCATCAAGGTCTTCACCAAGGGCGGCTGCCATCGCAAGTTCAAAGCCACTTTGAACCGTGATGTTTTCGATCACGCCGGGATATTTATCATCGTCACCGCCGCGCAGCAGGCTTTCAAGTGCGTCGATCTCCGCCGTGAGGCGCGCCTTGCGGCTTTCGGCATCACGCAGGGCATCGCGTGCATCACTTTCGGCGGTTTTCAGGCCATCTTCCCGATCACGCATTTCAGCCAGACGCATCTCGGCCTCTTCGACGGCCATTTTGCGCTGCTCGACCAGTTCCTCGCACTCTTCAAGATGCATGCTTGCTTCTTCAAGCACCTCGGAGAAGTCGGCTTCAATGCGGATATCATCAAGCTTGGCGACGGCCTCGTCATGGCGTTCGGTCAGACGCGCACGGCGGGCATTCAGTTCGCTGAGGCGCTGTTGCACCGATTTGAGGCGTGCCTCTTCCTCGGCGACCTTGTTGGTCATTTGATCAACATCGGCTTCCAGCTCTTCGACGCGCAGCGCCTTTTCGGAAGCCATTTCGCGCGCTTCATCAAGGGCGTCATCTTCACCGCCTTGGGCCTCGCGGAGTTCTTCACGCTCGTTCTTAAGCTTTTCAAGCGCGCCTTGCGCATCACTTGCCAGTTCGGCCTCACGCGCAAGGTCGGCATCAATTTGCTGAATACGGGCTCGCAATTGCCCCATCTGGGTTTCGATCTGGGCCTTGTCCTTATCAAGGCCTTCGCGCTCGATCAAAAGACGCTGCAGGGCGGCGGCTGCCTCAGCCTCTTTTTTGCGAAGATCGGGCAGGCTTGCGGCCACATGGGCCTGAACTGTGGTCGCCTCGGTCACCGACGAGGTCAGATCACGCACAGCACTTTCGCCCGCGACCAGCAATTCACGTGCGTCTTCCTGGCGTTTTTGCGCTTCGGACCAGCGGATGTGGAACAGCAATGCCTCGGTCTCGCGGACACTTTCGGATAGTTTGCGATACCGTTCGGCCTGTCTTGCCTGTTTTTGCAGGGAAGCAATCTGGCCATCAAGCTGCAACAGAACGTCTTCAAGACGTTCCATATTTTGTTCTGCGTTCTTAAGGCGCAATTCCGCCTCGTGGCGGCGTGAATGCAGGCCGGTAATACCAGCGGCCTCTTCGAGGATCAGGCGACGCTGGATCGGTTTGGCCCCGATCAGTGCACCGATTTTACCTTGGGAAACCATGGCATTTGACCGTGCACCGGTTGCAGCATCAGCAAACAGCAATTGCACATCACGCGCACGCACATCCTTGCCATTGACGCGATAGTTCGATCCACCGCCACGCTCGATACGGCGCGTGACTTCAAGCATATCGAAGTCGTTGAACATCGCGGGCGCCTTGCGCTCGCTATTATCAAGGGTGACGGATACTTCGGCGACGTTGCGAGCAGGACGGCTTGATGTGCCGCCAAAAATCACGTCGGACATGTCCGAGCCACGCATCTGCTTGGCCGATGTTTCCCCCATCACCCAACGCAATGCTTCGACAAGATTGGATTTGCCACAGCCGTTCGGGCCGACAACACCGGTCAGCCCGTCTTCAACCAATAAATCTGTTGAATCGACGAAGGATTTGAACCCCGTCAGCTTTAGCGATTTAAACTGGACCAATCATGTCCCCCGGTCCGACCCTGTCCCTTGTTGCCGGACACCACACATGCGGTGTCCGGCAGAATTGTTTTATTTAGTCGATAAGGTCTTCGACTTTTTCGATAAAGAATTCCGCGTCACGCGAACCGGCAATGGTGTCGCCATCAAGAACGAAGCTTGGCGTGGAATTGACGTTGAATTCCTGTTCGCCGCGCATGCGTGAGCCGACAATACCATCAATCAGTTCCTGATCGGCCATGCAGGCATCAACCGCATCACCGGTCATGCCGGCAAAGCGGACCACTTCCTTGATGCTGGCAATCGGGTCCTGCGAACGTGCCCAGGTCATCTGCGATTTGAACAGCATGCCAAGCACGCCGAAATAACGATCTTCGCCCGCGCACTGTGCGATTGCAGCCGCACGCAGCGCAACACCATCCAGAGGATAGTCGCGGAAGATCAGTTTCAGTTTGCCGGTATCAATCAGCTTTTCCTTGATCTCAGGCAGAACCTCGGTGTGGAAGGACGCACAATGCGGGCAGGTCAAAGATGCATATTCAATCATCGTGACCGGCGCATTTTCGTCGCCCAGCACATGTTCTTTCCATTCAACTGCCTGTGCCTGTTGGGTGCTTGCGACCCCAACCATCATCAAAAACGCACAAGCAAGAAACTTAACTGCCTTTAGCAAGGAAACCTCCGTTAAAACAAAGTTTTGTGATTACAAGCCTGTTGCAGCGCGCGAGTCAACACACCCCCGAAAACGGCTATGCCACCAACGAGTCGCCAAAGTGGTGCGCAATTGCGGCAACTCCGTGATCGTTCATTTCATGAAACTGATTCGATTATCGACGACGCGCAAGACAACAGATCGTGACCGCAGGGCAAGTTATCAAATGCCCAGGGTTACGGTCGTTCGGGCGTTATTTTTTGCCTGTTTTCGGGCGCAAACCGCCGCTTGCACCGGCGATGTGACGACCAAGGCGGGTCAGAACTTCGCGAAGATGCGGATCTTCGATCTTTTCGAGGTCGGCCTGACTAGTTGGGCTGATGTCGGCTTCGGGCACCTCGGTCGGGCGGTGAACGGTCCGTTCGGGCCGTGAAATATCACCCTGAAGCATCGTGATCTTGTTGATCGCGCGGTAGCCAAAATAACTGTTCACCCGTTCGATGATCTGCGGCATGCGGTGTTGCAGCTCAAGGGCTACCGGCCCGACAACCCGGATCAGCAAGGTACCACCGGCCATGCTTTCCTTGGGCGGCGGACTGTATTTCAGCGGCATGGTGTATTGTTCAAGATCACGCCCGACGATCTCGGCCCAATGCAGGATGATTTCCGTTTGGAAAAAGCCGCGCTTGCGCACCAGCGGCCGGGTCAGGTTGCCAACAAGGGGTGCAACATTACGCAGGCCCATCCGACGTTCCGAGCTGCCCAGCGGGACAAAGCCCTGCTTCTTTTTGGGCGCAACCGATTTGGATGCCTGATCCATCACCGAGCCACTTTTCGTACCAACACTATCTTTTTTCTTGCTCACGCCCGCTTCTTTCGTAGGGTCTGCATACCTTCGGACCAAAACTCTGCGTCCGCAAAACAACATAACACGGGATCGACGTGCATTTCACCCATCAGGATACCCAACGCCTCGCAGCAAGCATGCTGGAATGGTACGACCGCCATCACCGCACCCTGCCCTGGCGATCAGAACCCGGCGATACGCCAGATCCCTATCATGTCTGGCTCAGCGAAATCATGCTGCAACAAACCACCGTGCAAACGGTGGGGCCATATTTTGCTGCATTCTTGAAACGCTGGCCAACCGTGACCGATCTTGCCAATGCCGAACTTGATGATGTTTTGCATGCCTGGCAGGGGCTTGGATATTATGCGCGGGCGCGCAACCTGCATAAATGCGCCAAGGTTGTCGCATCGGAATATGACGGTGTTTTTCCCGATACAGAGGAAGGGTTGCTGAAACTGCCGGGCATCGGTCCCTATACCGCCTGCGCGGTTGCCGCCATTGCCTTTAACCGCCATGCAAGCCCGGTGGATGGCAATATCGAACGGGTGATTTCACGCCTGTTTGCGCTGGAAACGCCGTTGCCCGACGTCAAACCGGAAATCAAGGAAAAGTCGGCTGCCCTGACGCCAGCCGACCGCCCGGGCGATTATGCCCAGGCATTGATGGATCTGGGAGCGACGGTTTGCACACCGCGCAATCCGGCATGCGCCATTTGCCCATGGCAGGCCGATTGTGAAGGCCGCAAATCAGGGATCGCGCCCGACCTTCCCAAGAAACTCAAGAAAGAACCCAAACCAACCCGGGTTGGCTATGCGTTTTGGATCCGGCGTGAAGATGATGGCCGCATCCTTGTGCGTCGCCGCCCGGAAAAGGGATTGCTGGGGGGCCTGTATGAAGTGCCGGGCAGTGACTGGCGCGCGATTGACGCACCCGATGATGTGATGTTGTCCGAGGCACCGGTTTCCGCCAATTGGTCGGAACTCGACGGTACGGTCGGACACACCTTCACGCATTTCCATCTCAATGTCAGCGTGCTGGCCACGACCCTCCCCGTTGCGGATGCAGATAAACTTGACGGCAGCTGGACAACCATTGACGGGCTTTCGGATTTTGCCCTGCCGACCATCATGAAAAAGATCGTCCGTCATGCCCTGAAATACGGGCCAGCCTGAGCTGAATAGCTGTGCCGAATGAAAGCACCGCAATTAAAAAAGGCCCGTGGTCGGAACCACGGGCCTTTTGTTTTTGAACCTCGCGCGGCGCGATCAGGCGTAAATGTCGATCACCTGTCCACGGCCCTCTGTCGGGGTCGGCGCTGCCTGCTGCGACGTTTCGGTTTCTGCTGCTTGCTCGATCCGCTGTGTCGGCGGTGAATTCAGGTCGTTGTTACCCGTTTCAGCAATTGGCGCGGCTGCCTGCTGAATTTGTACCGGGTTGGGTGCGTATGCTGCACCCCCTACTGCACCTGCTTGCATATTCTTCTCCATCTATCCTTGCGGATAAGTTTGATGATCGGAATATAGCAAGAATTTTGCCCAAAAGCAAAACCGGCGGGTTTTGCAACCACGCCGGTTCTTTTAGGCATCAAGGATTTAGCCGAAGTTTTTCGGCTTGGATCAGGCGGGGACCTGACCCATTTCCTTACGCAGCTGACTGCGCAGATTGTCGATCGAAACCAGTCGGCCATCGCACTTGTAATGCCAATAAGTCCAACCATTACAAGCCTGTGCGCCCTGAACGTGGGCACCGATCTGATGGATCGAACCGGCATTGTCCTTGTGACTGATCGAGCCGTCAGCACGCACCATGGCGGCAACATTGCCCCGGTTGTCATAGATCTTGTCCCCCGGCGAAAGCAGGCCACGTTCGATCACAGCACCAAACGGGATACGCGGCAGGGAACGCTTCGACTCGGTCAGCTCAAGGCTGTCGCCATCAAGCATCTGAACTTTGGAAATACGTTCGCGCGCAGCCTCGGCATAGCTTTCTTCGCGTTCCAGACCGATGAAGTGACGACCCAGGCGACGTGCGGCTGCACCGGTGGTGCCGGTGCCAAAGAACGGATCAAGCACCACATCACCCTGGCGGGTGGTCGCCATCAGAACACGCTGCAGCAATGCTTCGGGCTTCTGGGTCGGATGGACCTTCTTGCCCTTGTCATCCTTAAGACGTTCCGAGCCAGAGCAAATCGGCATCAACCAGTCAGAGCGCATCTGCAGGCCTTCATTAAGCTGCTTCATCGCTTCGTAGTTAAAGGTGATGGCCTTTTGCTCTTCGCTTTTGGAGCACCACAGAAGGGTCTCGTGCGCGTTGCAGAAACGCTTGCCGCGGAAGTTCGGCATCGGGTTGGTTTTGCGCCAGACGATATCATTTAGGATCCAATACCCGATATCTTGGAGCATGTTACCAACACGATAAATGTTGTGATACGAACCGATCACCCAGATCGCACCGGTGTCCTTAAGCACGCGGCGCGCCGCCGTCAGCCAGTCACGGGTGAACTCGTCATAGTGACGGAAGCTGTCGAACTGATCCCAATGATCGTCAACAGCGTCGACCTTGGAATTGTTCGGGCGCAGAAGATCGCCGCCAAGCTGAAGGTTATAGGGCGGATCGGCAAAAATCAGATCGACGGATTTTTCCGGCAGGCTATTCATCAGCTCGATGCAATCGCCAACCATCACCTGATCAAGTGGTAAAGATGTCTTTTTTGTCATGATGCCTTCTAGGTTCCCCCTTGAAATCTTGATGAAAGCATCAACCGAAATAGTTAATGAAAGAGTTAACCGACTCCGAAATTTTTCAAGGATTCGCATTGTGTTAGAAAGTGCGTCACCTGTTTAGACAATCTTAACCGCTATGCCCGAAAAACCGGAAGATTTTGCCCCTGCAACCGCATGATCATAAATGCGGTTGGTACAGCCCGGACTCGGGTATCGGGCCTGCGCGAAACAGCACCAATCGGCACCGGGATATCCACCGATCACCTTTTGGCTGCGCAGAAACCTGCCAATTGCACGCGTTAATTCACCCTAAACCCCGTTCATTCCCAAATACTTACACCAAAGAGTGGAAAACTGACCATTTGGACAGAAGGTGCTTTGCCTCTTTTGTGATCGCGTATACAATCTGCTCACAATCTATGCAAAAGGTTGAGTTTCGCATAACGGCAATAAATCCGCAGGGGGACAAAAATGAAGTCTGGTACTTTCCGCCTATCGCGTCGTGCCATGCTGTCGGCCATCGCTGGCGCAGCCGCCGTCGTATCGTTTCGCTTTGGCGCACCGGCCGAGGCCGCCGATCCGCTCAAGGTTTCGGCAATCTACACTGTTCCGGTCGAACAGCAGTGGGTATCGCGCATTCACAAGGCGCTTAATGCTGCCGAAGCACGTGGCGATATTTCCTATGAATTTTCCGAAAACGTCGCCAACACCGACTATGAGCGCGTCATGCGCGAATATGCCGAAAACGGTTCCGACCTGATCGTTGGTGAAGTATTCGGCGTTGAACGTGCTGCGCGCAAGGTTGCGGCCGACTATCCGGAAACCGCGTTCCTGATGGGGTCAAGCTTTGCGCCGGACGGGGAAAACTTCTCGGTCTTTGATAACTTCATCCATGAGCCGAGCTACCTTGTCGGCATGGCGGCTGGCAAGGCGACCGAAACCAACAAGATCGGCATGGTTGGCGGTTTTGCCATCCCGGAAGTGAACCGTCTGATGCATGCCTTCATGGCAGGTGCGAAATCGGTCAATCCGGATGTCGAATTCATGGTGACCTTCATCAATAGCTGGTATGACCCGCCCAAGGCGAAAGAAGCAGCCTTTGCCATGATCGATAGCGGTGCGGACATCATGTATGCCGAACGCTTTGGCGTTTCCGATGCCGCCAAGGAACGCGGTATTCTGGCCGTTGGCAACGTGATCGACACCGCGGCTGATTATCCGGGTACCATTCTGGGTTCCGCACTTTGGCACATGGAAGCCACCATTGACCACGCCATCGAGGCGGTCAAAGCCGGTGAATTCAAGGCCGAAGATTACGGCAAGTTCAGCTACATGGAATATGGCGGCGGTTCTGTCGTTCTCGATCCGGCACTGCTGCCGGACGGCACGGTTGAAGAAGTCGAAGCCAAACAGGCTGAAATCCTTGATGGGTCCTTCACGGTCGACGTAAACGACGAAGAACCGAAATCATCAATGTAAGATTTCGCTGAAATCACTGGGCAGTTCGGTTAAACAATCGAACTGCCCTTTGTCATTTACGACATAATACCCACCACAAAGCTGCCCACTGCCCCACAGCGTGACGCATAAAAACAAAACGGATTACCCGAATGTCATCTGCTGCGCACACATCATCCGAAACGTCGCAAGACCTGCTGCTGTCGCTGGCAGGTGTCACCAAAAGATTTGGCCCACTCGTTGCCAATGACGCCATCGACCTAACCGTTCACAAGGGCGAAATCGTTGCCCTTCTCGGGGAGAACGGCGCTGGTAAAACCACCTTGATGAATATTCTGTTCGGTCACTATGTCGCAGATGAAGGCACCGTTACGGTTGCCGGTCGCGATGGTAACCTTGAACAGCTTGAACCGGGCGCCCCGCAGGCAGCCCTTGATGCCGGGATCGGCATGGTTCACCAGCATTTCACACTGGCTGAAAACCTGACCGGGCTTGATAACATCGTCCTTGGGACCGAACCGATTTTCAGGCTCCGTCGTGATCGCAGTACGGCGCGTGCAAAGCTTGGCGACCTGATGTCCGGATCGGGGCTTAATGTCGATCTTGATCAGCCAGTGCACAAACTGACTGTTGGCGAAAAGCAGCGCGTTGAAATCCTCAAGGCGCTTTATCGCAATGCGCGGCTTTTGGTTCTTGATGAACCCACCGCTGTTCTGACACCGCAAGAAGCCGACAGCCTGTTTGCCATCCTGCGCAAACTTGCCGCAACCGGCCTTGCGGTGATCATCATCGCCCACAAGCTGGCCGAGGTTCTTGCTGTTTCGCACCGGATTGCGGTGCTGCGCGGCGGGACAAAGGTTGGCGAAATGAAAACCAGCGATGCAAACCATAAATCCATCGCTGAACTGATGGTCGGTCGCGAAGTTCCCGCCAGCCGCCGTACACCGCGCGCGCCGGGAAAACCGGTTATCACCCTTGCCGATGTGACCATTGATCGCGGAGATTCCCGCCGGTCCCTGCATGGGGTGAATGTTACTGCCCGGGAAGGCGAAATTCTTGGCATCGCCGGGGTATCGGGCAATGGGCAGGCGGCGCTCGCACAGCTCATCGCCGGGCTCGACAAACCCGATAGCGGCACAGTCGAAATATTTGGCGAAAAAGTCACCAAGTTTGATGCCCACACCTTCGCCCAAAACGGCATAGCGCGCATCCCCGAAGATCGCCATCACGACGGTATGGTCGGATCCATGACGGTGGCTGAGAACATCGCGATCGAAGATGTCCGAAGCCCGGAATACCAGAAACTAGGCTTCCTTGATTTTGAAGCCATCCGCAAACGTGCCGAGCATGCGATTGCCGATTATGATGTGCGCTGCCCAGGTCCCGATGCCCCGGCGCGCCTTTTGTCCGGCGGCAATATCCAGAAACTGATCCTGGCGCGTGTCTTGGAAAAATCGCCCAAGCTGATCCTTGCCAATCAGCCGTCACGTGGCCTTGATGTCGGCGCGCAATCCGAAGTCCATCGTCGCTTGCTGGAAGCCCGCCAGGGCGGGGCGGCAGTGATCCTGATTTCCGAAGACCTTGATGAACTTCTGACCATTTCCGATCAGATCGCGGTGATCCATGCCGGGCACATAACGCCAGCCATGCCAACCGATAGCATTGATCGGTCCGAGCTTGGCCTGATGATGGCCGGACAAAAAGCCGCCTCACATGCCCCCGATGCCACTCCTGCAACGACGACCACCAATCCGGGAGAAACGGCATGATCCGCTTTGAACCCCGCAGTAATCCCGGCCCGTTTCTTGTTTATGGCGTGCCGGTTTTGGCCGCAGCCATCGCCATTCTTCTGGCCGCCATTCCGCTGGCGCTTGCCGGTGCGCCGATCGTTGAGGCCTATGGCCTTATGATCAGCGGTGCGTTTGGCTCCGTCTTCTCGACCTCGGAAATGCTCACCCGTGCAACGCCGCTGATCCTGACCGGGCTTGCGGCGGCCATCGCATTCCGCGCCAAGCTTTGGAACATTGGCGCCGAAGGCCAGCTTTACATGGGGGCGATGGCCGCCGTTGCTGTTGGTTCTGGTGTGATTGACGGTCCAAGCTGGGTAATGATCCCGGTCGTGATTATTGCCGGTATGATTGCTGGTGCGCTTATGCTGATCGGACCGACGCTTTTGAAGACCCGCCTTGGCGTGGACGAGGTCGTCACCACCCTTCTTTTGAACTTTATCGTGTTGTTGTTCGTGCAGATGATGCTTGAAGGGGCGCTTAAAGATCCGATGTCGATGGGCTGGCCACAGTCCGAACCGATCATTGATAGTGCGGCCTTCCCTGCCCTTCTGGAACGCATGCGGGTTCATATTGGCCTGATCATCGCACTTGTTTCGGCGGTCGCACTGGCAATTTTCGTCAAACGCACGGTTTGGGGTTTTGAAATTCGTGCGGTTGGGGAAAATGCCGCTGCTGCCAGATTTTCCGGCATTTCGGTGACCAAAACCATGATCCTTGTCGCCGCCCTGTCAGGTGGTTTGGCGGGGCTTGCCGGGGTGTCGGAAGTGGCCGGAACGCGTGGCTATCTGGCAACGGATCTGTCGCCTGGTTATGGCTATGCCGGAATTGTGGTCGCTATGCTTGCCCGTCTGTCACCCATCGGCGTAATTGCATCGGCGTTGTTTGTTGCATCGGTCTTTGTCGGTGCAGATTCCATGAGCCGTGCAATTGGCGTTTCAAGCTATCTGGCCGATCTGATCGTTGCCATGGCGTTACTGTGCGTTTTGATCGGCGGGTTCCTGACCCGGTTTAGGGTTCACTTTGATCGCAAATCGGCGCAGGGCTAAGGGGAAAGACCATGGAAATCATCGATATTCTTCTTGCCGCCAGCTTCTGGGAAGCCGCCATTCGCATCGCGACCCCGTTGATCTTTGGCGTGTTGGGCGCATTGATTTGCGAACGCGCCGGTGTGCTTAACCTTGGGATCGAGGGTATTTTTACCGCCGGTGCCATGGCCGGCTGGATGGCTGTATGGCTGGGTGCTGGTCTTTGGGGTGGTGTATTGGTTGCAGCCCTTGCCGGTGGATTTTTTGGCCTGATCCATGCGATCCTGACTGTGCCGCTGGGGCTAAGCCAGCATGTGTCGGGTATCGGGGTGACGTTGCTTGCCACCAGTCTGTCCTATTTCACCTATCGCACGGCATTGCCCGATGTTTCGTCCCCGCCGCGGATTGAGCCGTTCCGTCCGCTTGATATCCCGTTCCTGTCCGACCTGCCCTTCATCGGTCAGGCACTGTTTTCGCAAACGGCCATGACGATGCTGGCCCTTGTTCTGGTGTTTGTCACCGGCTGGGTTTTGTATCGCACCCCACTTGGTCTTGCGATCCGGGCTGTTGGCGATAACCCGTCCTCGGTCGAGGCACAGGGACTTTCGGTTTATGGGCTGCGCATCGGGGCGGTCGTTGTCGGATCATCACTGATGGCACTGGGCGGGGCGTTCCTGACCATGTCGGCGTTTGATGCGTTCTTCTTTGGCATGATCAATGGCCGTGGCTGGGTCTGTATTGCGCTGACCGTATTTGCCAGCTGGCGACCCGGTAAGGCATTGATCGGGGCGTTGCTGTTTGGGGCGTTTGATGCGTTTCAGGTGCGCCTGCAGACAGAGGTCGGCGCATTCCTGCCATCGCAGGTTTTCCTGATGATGCCCTATATCCTGTCGATCATTGCGCTTATTGTTGTCGCCCGCAAAGCCGATTACCCCAAGGCGCTTCTTGTGCCATGGTTCAAGGGCCAGCGTTAAGCACTGCAAACCGTTTGTGACTGCCACCACCAGACCAAGGATGACACATGCAACCCGATCTGATCTTGAAAAACGCCAATATCGCCAATGGCCCAACCGGTGTGGATATCGCGTGTCAGAACGGCAAGATCATCGAGATTGCCGAACATATCGATGTGCCCTCGGTCGAGGTGCTTGACTGTGGTGGCATGCTGGTCAGCCCGCCCTTTGTCGACAGCCATTTCCATATGGATGCGACATTGTCACTTGGTCTGCCGCGTATGAATGAGTCGGGTACGTTGCTTGAAGGCATCGCATTGTGGGGCGAGCTTAAACCGCTTCTGACCCCTGAAGCGGTGATTGAGCGCGCGCTTAAATATTGCGATCTGGCCGTATCAAAGGGCCTGCTTGCCATCCGTACCCATGTCGATGTTTGCGATGACCGGTTGCTGGCAGTTGATGCTTTGCTGGAAGTCAAGAAACAGGTCGCACCCTATATCGATCTGCAACTTGTTGCCTTCCCGCAGGATGGTTATTTGCGCAGCCCGACCGCCAAGGAAAACACCATCCGCGCCCTTGATAAGGGTGTTGATGTTGTGGGCGGCATTCCGCATTTCGAACGCACCATGGCCGATGGTGCACAAAGCATCAAAGAACTTTGCGAAATGGCGGCGGACCGTGGGCTTATGGTCGATATGCATTGCGATGAGTCTGATGATCCGTTGTCGCGTCATATCGAAATGCTGACCTATGAAACACAGCGTCTTGGGCTTCAGGGCCGGGTGGCCGGTTCACACCTCACATCCATGCACTCAATGGATAACTACTACGTTTCCAAGCTGATCGCGCTGATGGCAGAGGCAGAGGTTTCCGCCATTGCCAACCCGCTGATCAACATCACCCTTCAGGGCCGTCATGACACCTATCCCAAGCGTCGCGGCATGACACGCGTGCCGGAATTGCGCAAGGCCGGGCTTACTGTTGCATTCGGTCATGATTGCGTGATGGATCCCTGGTATTCGATGGGATCTGGCGACATGCTTGAGGTTGCATCCATGGGGCTGCATGTGGCCCAGATGACGTCGCGCGATGATATCCGCGCGTGTTTTGATGCGGTCACCACCGAACCGGCCAAAATCATGGGTCTTGAAGGATACGGCATTGAAGTCGGCAACAATGCCGATTTCGTCATCCTGCAGGCCCGCGACACCATTGAGGCCATCCGCATGCGCGCCAACCGCCTGTTCGTTATCCGCCGGGGCAAGATCATCGCCGAAACGCCAATGGCGCAGACACGCCTGCACCTCGCAGACCGCCCGGATCATGTACGCGAAAACGAATACGCGCCGGGACAATGAAATATGACGCATGATCAAGTGATCTGATTGCTTTTTGCAGTCGGATAAAAGACACCGCCAACCAGAACGGACGTCCCGATGTTTTACGAGCCCGGAAAAACCGCCCACAATCTTCCACATGATCCGTTCAAGGCCTGTGTGGCGCCGCGTCCGATTGGCTGGGTATCAACACTCGATAAGGAAGGCCGGGCCAACCTTGCCCCCTATTCATTTTTCAATGCGGTGCATGGCAATCCGCCGATGGTGATGTTTTCATCGGGCGGGTCGGTCGACAGCTTGCGCAATGCGCGCGATACCGGCGAGTTTGTTGTTGGCGTTGCGCCGAAGGCGATGCTGAAAGAACTTAATTTTTCCTCGGCCCCGTTGCCGCCGGGCGAAGATGAGTTTGAATATGCCGGGCTGGAAAAGCTGCCGGCAAAATGCGTCAAACCGCATTTGATCAAGGGTGTGCCGATCCATATGGAATGCGAAGTGTTCCAGATTGTCGACCTGCCAAGCGCCAATCCCGAACGCCCATGCGCGATGGTGATTGGAACTGTTGTCGGCCTGCATATCGATGATGACATCATTCGCGATGGCATGGTTGATATCACCCTGTTTGAACCGCTCGCGCGGCTTGGCTATCAGGAATATGCCAGCGTTTCGGAAACCTTCACGGTCCGGCGCGAGGATTTCTGGAAGTAGTACATTCCAAACCTAGCCAAGCGTCTGATTTGTTTCATCAAAGCGACGCTCAAGTGCAAACAAACTGTCACACAGAACCCTTAATGTGAACAGGAACACAGTTCGCCCGAACATTGCGGGCTTGAGCTTGAGTGTTTTTGTGAAATTTTTCGGGGAATTCCCAGTGATGAAACGGACGTTTGCAGCCGGTCTTTTCGGTGTTACCGCCATGCTGATGGCGGGTTCTGCCATGGCAGGTGATGCCAAGGTTTTTGAAACCAAAAGCGCGATCAACAACCTTTCAACCGTCATGGTTGACGGCGGCAAGGCACGCCCGCTTACCGTCGGTTTTGGTTCCGGCGCATATCGCCGCCCGGGCGATCCGGCCAACATGTTCTATGCCGTTTCTGACCGTGGCCCGAACTTTGTCTGTGGCGATGTTGAAGCCGTCCTTGGTGTTTCTGCCGATCAGGTCTGTAAGGGGCAGAAAGTCCGCGTTTATCCGACCCCGGATTACTCGCCTTCGATCTATACCATCTTCCTGAATGATGATGGCAGCTTTGACGTCAAGGACGTCATCACGCTGAAAGACCAGAATGGTGTGCCGTTGACCGGCCTGACCAACAAGCTGACCGTGGCGAAAACCGAAAAGCCGGTCGATGCCAATGGCAATCCGCTTGAACAGTCGGTGTCCTCGATCGATGCCGAAGGCATTATTCGTTTATCTGACGGGTCTTACTGGATTGGTGAAGAAAACGGCCCGTCGATCCTGCATGCGTCGGCGGACGGCACCGTTATCGAACGTATCGTTCCGGCCGGTTCGGAGAAGGATTTCGAAAGTTCGGCTTATAAAGTCACCGGTGGCCTTCCGGCCATTCTGGTCAAACGTCAGACCAACCGCGGCATTGAATCCATGGCGGTATCGCCAGACGAAACCAAGCTGTACTTCATGGTTCAGAACCCGCTGGCCAACCCGAATGCCGATGCCTACAAGGCGGCCAAGAACACCCGCCTGTTCGTTTATGATCGCGCAGCGTCAAAACTGAGCGGTGAATATATCTATCAGTTGGATGATCCGCAGAGCTTCCGCAACGATCCGTCCAAGAAACAGAACGCACCGCGCATTTCCGAGGTCCTCGCCCTTGGCAATGACCGTCTTCTGGTGCTTGAACGCACTGACAAGACCACGAAGCTGCATGAAGTCGAACTTAAAGGTGCGACCAACATCCTGGCCACCCGCTGGGATGACATGTCGACCAGCCCGACTTTGGAACAGCAAAACGATCTTGGCAGCATCAATCTGACTGCAGTTTCCAAGACACTTCGTTTTGACAGCGCGGACTACCCGGAAGCCCCGAACAAGCTTGAAGGCCTTGCCATCATGGGCGACGGTGCACTTGCGATGATCAACGACAATGACTTTGGCATCAAGGGCGATCCGACCAAGGTTATCCTGATCGACGGTCTGGTTCAGGCTGACAAATTCTGATCTGTCGTCTTACTTCTCGACAATCACAGGCGGGAAAGCTGTCATGCAGCTTTCCCGCTTTTTTATTGGGTCAAAACGGCGTAAAAGCAGGCCCATGATGGAAAACACACAGACATTCGATACCCCGGACGGCGTTGATGCCGTAATCGAGCCGATGGATGCCACCGGCTACCTCGCCCCTGTCGGCTTTGAGGATCAACTTGAAGCCGAACTTGGCGACGTCATTGAACGCCATGACCGGTTGATGTTCGCGCCCGGTCCGGAACGGCGCGTATTCTGGGCGCAGAATGTCTGGCGCAATCCGGTACGCATTGCCATCCCGTCGATCAAGGGTGCGGCCAAAATCCTGAAATTCAATCAGCGCAACTGGGCCCTGTTCAAGTTCGACCATTTTTCGCGCGCCAAACTGATCGAAGGCCACCTGCCCCATGTGTCTGCCAAGCGTCAGGTTTTCGGTGAACCGGCTCCGACCGCACCGCTTGGATCATGGACGCTGATTGATCCCGACACCATCATCGCATCGGCCGATTGTTCCAGCCCGTGGAAAAACGGCGAAGTCGAGTTTGAAGAAGACAAGGTGACCCCGCCAAACCGTGCCTACCTTAAACTTTGGGAAGCCTTCACCCGCCTTGGCGCCTATCCGCAGGCCGGTGATCGCACCATGGATCTGGGCGGAAGCCCGGGCGGCTGGACCTGGGTTTTGCATGAATTTGGTACCGACGTCATTTCCATCGACAAGGCCCGCCTAGATGCCAAGATCGCCAATCTGCCCCGCGTTGATTTCCGACAGGAAAGCGCCTTTGGCCTGAACCCGGAAGAAATCGGCTATATTGATTGGCTTTGCTCGGACGTGATTTGCTATCCGGATCGCCTGTTTACGCTGGTCAATCAGTGGATGGATGCCGGAATGGCGACCAATTTCATCTGCACCATCAAATTGCAGGGCGATACGGACTATTCCGCAATCACCCAGTTCGCCGATATCCCCGGATCAAAGGTCGTGCATCTTTATAACAACAAGCACGAACTGACCTGGATGAAGGTGCCCGGCGTTACCGATCAGGATTGATCGGCAACGCCGGCGTTGTCGGCCTTGTCTGATTGATCATGTTGGGGAATTGCCGGATCAAGCGGATAATAATCCCCTTTATCTGCGCAATAAATCTGCCCGACTGTGGTCATACCCTTTGTATCATCTAGAGTTCCGGGCATCAGTGCCATATTATCGTTGCGCACAGGGCGCCAGAACAGGGCGGTGCCGCATTCCTTGCAAAATCCGCGATCGGTTTTATCGGACATGCGATACCACCGCAGCCCGTCATCCTTGGCCAGTTTCAGATGATGGCGGTCAAAGCGGGCATAAGAGCTGACATGTCCATGCAGCTTGCGACACAGTTCGCAGTGACACATCACCGCATCGTCAACCGGCCCGTGAACTTCATAACGGACATCGCCGCAATGACATCCACCGCGATAAACCGTCTCCTTGTGCGCAGAATTGCCCACAGCAAACTCCCCTGGTTGGTGTTGGGTGGTCCTTTTTAATCTGTCTGTTTGGCGGCCATTTGCAAGCAACGCGCAATAAATCTGACACAAGCGGACAGAAATCATCACACCATTTCAGACAAATATGTTTGAGATTGAAGAAAAGCAGTCCTATTCTGCGCCTCTGTTCGGAGCCCGATGTTGACGCCACCGCGCCAGTTTCCGCCATCTGGCACCGCCCGAAAGCGATGGGAAAAAATGTCCGAAAATTCTTTCCAGTATGATGTGCTTATTATCGGTAGTGGTGCTGCCGGTTTGTCCACGGCACTCAAACTTGCCCCGCATGTAAAAGTCGCCGTTCTTTCCAAGGGAAAGATCGATGATGGATCGACCAACTGGGCACAAGGCGGTATTGCCGCCGTACTTGATGCCGCCGACAGCATCGAAAACCACGTTCGCGATACGCTGGTTGCCGGTGCTGATCTGTGCAAGCGTGAAACCGTCGAATTCGTCGCCACCAATGCGCCAAAGGCAATTGCCTGGCTTGATGAACTTGGCATTCAACTGACCCGTGATCCCAATGGGGATAACAATCAGCCGTTCCACCTGACCCGCGAAGGTGGCCATAGCCACCGGCGCATTGTGCACGCGGCAGATGCCACCGGGCGTGCGGTTCAGACGACGCTTCAGGGGCAGGCAGTCAATCATCCGAACATTGATGTTTTTGAAAACTATCTGGCGATTGATCTGGTGACTGATCGCAAGTTCGGTGGCGAAGGTCGCCGCTGCATCGGGGCCTATGCGCTTGATCTTGGCACCGGAAAGGTCAAGTCATTCAATGCGCGCACCGTAATTCTTGCCACCGGCGGAGCGAGTAAGGTTTACCGGTTCACCTCCAACCCGGACGGGTCAACGGGCGATGGTATTGCCATGGCATGGCGTGCGGGTTGCCGGGTGATGAATATGGAATTCAGCCAGTTCCACCCGACATGCCTTTATCATCCGCAAGCCAAATCCTTCCTGATTTCCGAAGCCGTACGTGGTGAAGGCGGCAAGCTTTTGCTGCCTGATGGCACACGCTTCATGGACCGGTTTGATGAACGTGGCGAACTGGCCCCGCGTGATATCGTTGCACGCGCGATTGACCATGAACTCAAACGTCTGGGTGCGGATTGTGTTTACCTTGATATCACCCACAAGGGGGCTGATTTCATCAAGGAACACTTCCCGACCATTTATGAAAATTGCCTGAGCTACGGCATCGACATGACCCAGCAACCGATCCCGGTTGTCCCGGCGGCCCATTATACCTGCGGCGGGGTTCTGACCGATCTGCGCGGGCGTACCGATCTGACCGGGCTTTATGCCATTGGTGAATGTGCTGGCACCGGTTTGCACGGCGCGAACCGACTGGCATCGAACTCGCTTCTGGAATGCCTTGTGTTTGGCGAGGCCGCGGCAAAGGACATTATCGAAGCCCTGCCGGTCGAGGATCTTTTCAAACCGATCCCGGACTGGGATGAAACTGGCATCACGGATTCCGACGAAGAAGTCATTGTTGCCCATAACTGGGAACAGCTGCGCAACGTGATGTGGGACTTTGTCGGCATTGTACGCACCACCAAGCGCATGCAACGCGCCCAGCACCGGGTAGATTTGCTGTTATCGGAAATCGATGAATATTACGGCAATTTCCGTGTCACCAATGACCTTCTCGAACTGCGTAACTTGTCTGTCGTTGCCAAGCTGATCATTCAGTCTGCCCTGTGGCGGCGCGAAAGCCGGGGGCTTCATTACACCACCGATTACCCTGATCTTGATGAAAGTGGCACGCCGCGCCAGACCATTCTGGTGCCGGAAAACTTCGCAGGTCGCTGGGTGATTTCCGGTCAATGGAAAACCTGAATGTTCGATAAAGCCGAACTTGTAGGTATCGCGCGCAAGGCACGCCCGCGTGCCGCGATGGAAAGCCTTGAAAGCGTTTCCGCCACAACCGAACTTGGTATCGACGGGGATTTTCGCGGCAAGCTGCGCCGACGTCAGGTCACCATTCTGGCAGAAGAAGACTGGCAGGCTGCTTGCCATGAAATCGGTCGAGATGACATTCACTGGACCGAACGCCGTGCCAACCTTTTTGTCCGCGGGATTGCCTTACCACGCAGCAAAGGCAGCAAACTTTCAATCGGCGATGTGGTGTTTGAAATTACCGGCGAAACAGACCCGTGCAATCGCATGGATGCGGTTGCCATGGGACTGCAAGAAGCTTTGAGACCAGACTGGCGGGGTGGTGTGCCCTGTCGCGTGATCGTGGGTGGCACAATTACCATTGGTGATCCGGTGACTGAGAACACCTAGTTTCCACCAACACCAAGTCGTTGGCAAAGCTGTGGTGGCGAAAGGCTGACAAGTTCAGCCAGTTCAATATACGGGTCGCCAGACAATCCCAGAAGTCTGGCAAAGGCCGGTTCGGTCTTGATGCCTAACTGCTTCAGTTCCCTCACCTGACGGGCAAATTCGTCCCCCATCACAAATAGTATCCTCGCCTCAATCAGCATATGGACAAAACCGTATTGCGACCGTGTCGGACAATTAGTGGCGAAGATTTCGACAGGAAGGCCTTCACACTCAAATCGCACAACCAATGCTGCCGCCACATGTCTGGTTGCGGGGCGCTGGCGGAGACGATACCCGTCAAAATGACCGAAAACCCGGTCTGAAAATTCAGAAAACGCCGTCAAATCAGCGACGTTGCACAGGATATCAATGTCAGATTCCGGGGTATCAATCGCAAGCGGCAAGGTTCCGACAATCTCGGGCTGATACGCCGCCAAACAATCAATTAGCCGGTGACGGTCAAGAATTTCGGCGGCCTGTGCCCCACGTGGAGACGCATTCGCAAGCCGGGCCACCCCGGAAAAGCTATTGCCATCCAGTCCTTCTGGCCAATCCATTACCGTTTGGTTCTTGTTTGAAATCATTCTGTTTCTTGACCTTGGGCCAATAGGGGGCTAGCTGATGAAGGCCTTACCACAATGAAAGCCTCTGGCCCAGATGCTTGATATCCTTGCCGTTACATTGCCGATATTCCTGATCATCGCCATTGGCTATATCGCTGTCTATCGCAACATCGTTGCGCAAACGGTCGCGCGCGGCATGGGGGCATTTGTGATTAACTTTGCCCTGCCATGCCTTTTGGTCCGCACGTTGATTGCTCATGACATCAATAAGGTGTTCGACACCAACTATCTGGCGGCATATGGCGGCGGGTCCTTGATCGTGTTTGCGCTGGGCTATTTCTTTGCCCGATTGATCGCCAAGAAAAGCCAACAGAATGCCGCCCTGCAGGGTATGGGTATGTCGATGTCCAACAGCGGCTTTATCGGCTATCCGATTGTTCTGCAGCTGCTTGGTCCGACGGCGGGTATTGCACTGGCACTTTGCTTTATCATCGAAAATCTGGTGATCACGCCACTAACCCTGATACTGGGCGATAGTGCCGAGGCAGAGGGCACTAGTCGTTGGCAAATTCTGCGCAAGACCTTTACCCGGCTTGCGCGCAATCCGATCATTGTCGCCATCGTGATCGGAATGAGCATTTCGATCTCCGGGATCACATTGCCCGGTCCGATCTTTTCCGTGATTGATATGCTGGCATCGGCGTCAGGGCCAGTGGCGCTGTTTGTCATCGGTGGCGGGCTTGTTGGGCTCAAACTGCGCGGTTTGCGTTTCGACATGGCACGCATCGTGTTTGGCAAACTTGTGCTGCACCCCTTGATCATTTTCCTTTTGCTGGGACTTGTCCCCAATCTTGATCCGGTGATGAAGATCGCTGCTGTCGGTTATGCCTGTGCCCCGATGTTTAGCGTCTACCCGATCTATTGTCAGCGCTACGGGCACGAAGCAATGGGCGCGGCATCCCTGATGGCAGCCACATCGCTGTCCTTCATCACCATCAGCACTGCACTTTGGTTGCTTGATAGCACCGCGGTATTCGGGCCATTGCCCTGATTATCGCGGCGGCTGTCCGAATTTTGGTCGCTGCCCCGGGAAACCGCCACCAGGTGGTGGGCGCCGCCCCTGATCGGGTCCGGCACCGGGACCATTGCCTGAGCCACTTGGACCACCTGGCCCCATCCCGCCTGGTACCATCCCGCCCGGGCCTTTCGCAAAACTGCGATCCGGCATGCCTGCCAGCATACGCGGAATGAACGGGAAGTTTTCTGTTACGAAATAGGCATAGGTGCCTTGCGGATATTCCGGCGTGATCGTTTCACGGCCATTGGCCTCGTCCAAATCACCCAATCCCGGAACAAATTCGAAATCCTCGCCATAGGTGCCATCATACTTGCCCCCGGGACCATTCGGGCGCGTCCCCGCCTTCACCCGCCACGAACTGCGCACTGCGACCACAGGTGATGCCTGATCATTCGGATCGGAGTAGCCAAACATCGCATAGATCGGAAAACCATCGGCGGCAAAGCCAATGCGGATGGAATGCTGATCGGGCGACCAGGTTTTGATCAGCCCCTTTGGCAGGCCGTGATAATGATAGGTCCCGTCGGGCTGAACATGGGCGTTATTCTGATCAAGACCAAGATCGACAGTCGGCGAGATCGCCTCATAGCGCCAACCGGATTGACGATCGCGTTGCCAGTATTCGGCAGTGAAGGGATCAAACGGCACCCCGTTGACAGCCACACCGAATGACATGTGATCAATTGATGAAAACCGCCCTGCACGCGTTGGATTGAGCGGCAAACGAAATTCAAGCGATTGTGCTTTGATGGAATTGGGGTTCTTGCGATTTGGGAAGCTTCCGGTGGCATGATCGGGGATCGCGTTGGAGCGGATATAGCGATACCGCCCGTCTTCACGCATGCTGACCTCGTTTGACAGCGCCCAAGCCTGTTTGACCGGGTTAAGGATCATCCCCGCAAGCGGCAACATCCCCATGCCCACCAGCATGTTCCGCCGCATGCGGTCAACTTCCTCGCGCGTATCGCCAGCATAACTGCCCTCATCCATAGGTTCATGAAGATGGCTATGGTGGTGATTTTGTGATGGCGAACCTTCAAGTGCGTGCAGATCGCTTCGTGTTAATTTCGACACTGGACTTCCCCCCAAACCAGTTGCGACGTCATCCCCATTATTTGGCGATAACGTCGCAAGGTTCCAGTCTGAAAGTACCCGACGGCGTGATTACCCCTGAATTTCACCCGCGTGGGCGAGGATTTCCTCTGCCTGGCGGATTTCCTGCTGCTGGGCCCACATCTCGGCATAAAGGCCATCACGATCCAGCAATTCCTGATGGCGGCCACGTTCGGCAACCTGCCCATCGCGCAGCACGATGATTTCATCGGCATCAATCACGGTGGACAATCGGTGCGCAATAATCAGGGTTGTATGCCCGCGCGATACTTCACGAAGCGCCTGCTGGATATCCTTTTCGGTGCGGGTATCAAGTGCGGATGTGGCTTCGTCAAAAATCATGATTTTCGGACGTTTGAGCAACATGCGCGCAATCGACACGCGTTGCTTTTCACCACCTGAAAGTTTCAGGCCACGTTCGCCAACCATGGTTTTGAAGCCTTCGGGAAGACCTGCGATAAATCCGTCAATGCTGGCAAGCTTGGCGACATTTTCGATCTCGCCTTGTTCCGAACCGGGACGGCCATAGGAAATGTTATAGGCAATGGTATCGTTAAACAGGACGGTATCCTGCGGCACGATGCCAATTTCGCGACGAAGCGAGTTTTGCGTCACATCGCGGATATCCTGACCATCAATCGTGATCTTGCCACCCGACACATCGTAAAACCGGAACATCAAGCGCGTCAGGGTCGATTTGCCCGCCCCGCTTGGCCCGACCACGGCAACGGTTTTACCCGCCGGCACTTCAAAACTGACCCCCTTAAGGATCTTGCGATCCGGGTTGTAGGAGAAATGCACATCTTCAAACCGGACGGTTGCCGCATCACAGGCAAGGCTTTTGGCACCCGCCTTGTCTTCGACTTCCTTTTCGACATCCAAAAGCGAGAACATGCGTTCCATATCGGTCAGCGACTGCTTGATCTGGCGATAGACGAAACCAAGGAAGTTGAGCGGCATGTAAAGCTGCAGCAAATAGGTATTCACCAGAACGAAGTCACCCACCGTCATGGTGCCGTCCTTCACCCCTTGGGCGGCAAGAAACATGTTCAGAACAAGGCCGACGGCAATGATCGCACCCTGCCCGACATTGAGCTTGGAAAGCGAGACTTGCGACTGCACCGCGGCAACTTCATAGCCCCGTAGCGCCTTGTCATAGCGGGTCGATTCATGGGCTTCGTTGTTGAAATATTTGACGGTTTCGTAGTTGATCAGACTGTCGATGGCCTTGGTATTGGCCTCGTCATCGCGCTTGTTCATTTCGCGACGAAACTTCATGCGCCATTCGGTCACCACCAGCGTGAAGAC
Organism: Thalassospira sp. MCCC 1A02898; assembly: GCF_001618185.1. Taxonomy (NCBI): domain Bacteria; kingdom Pseudomonadati; phylum Pseudomonadota; class Alphaproteobacteria; order Rhodospirillales; family Thalassospiraceae; genus Thalassospira; species Thalassospira sp. MCCC 1A02898. The sequence continues at coordinate 174,943 of NZ_LPXK01000012.1, forward strand.
GATATAAATCACGATGGTGGTAAAGGTGATCAGCGCAAACCAGACATCATAAAGCGCCCACAGGATGATCGAGACCATGAAGATCTCAAGCAAGGTCGGCAGGATGTTAAACAGCATGAAGGACAGAAGAAATTCAATGCCCTTCACCCCGCGTTCAATCGCACGCGAAAGCCCGCCCATCTGACGGTCCAGATGGAAGCGCAGGGATAATCCATGCAGGTGCTCAAAAACGCTCAGCGCCGATCTGCGGATGGCGCGCTGGGCCACCTTGGCAAAGACCGCATCGCGCATCTCGCCAAAGGCTGAAACCAGAATCCGCACAAGCCCATAACCGACAATCAGTGCCACCGGAACGACAATCAGGGCTGTGGTATCTGTTGATCCCGACTGGGCGGCGTTTGCCGCCGCATCGCCGGCCTTGTCACCGCCGCCAAGGGCATCGACCGCGTACTTGTACAGCACCGGGATATAGACGTTTGCCACCTTGGCACCGACCAGAAACAGCAGAGCCAGAACAACACGCACCTTGAGCTCAAACTCGCCGCGCGGCCACAAATAGGGCAGGAACGTCTTCACGACGCCGAACTCTGCACGCGCAGTCGGTTGATCGGAACCCATATTTTTCAAAACCTTATCCCCAATCAGCAACCGGGCAGCATTGCGGTATGTGCACGGCATGTCATCTCTTTGTGTCATCAACAGATGGACCGCTACGCACTATTTGGCAAGCATTCAGCGTGCTTTGTCCATTCAAGGACATTGCAGATAGCCGGTTTGATGTCTATTTTGCCAATTTGTTGATAAAATCTCAGAACAATTGACCAAGTGCGTTTTGCACTGGCCAGAATGACAGGAACGGAACCAGGACCATGACGGCGCTTGCCAGTATCGAAAGCCAGGATATCGCAGCACTGATGCGCGATATGGGAATCAAGGCCCGCAAGGCGGCACTCGAACTCGCACAGGTCCCGGCCGAACCAAAGGAAGCCGCCCTTAAGGCCGCAGCCGCCAAACTGCGCGAAAACGCAGACACCATCCTTGCCGCCAACGCCAAGGACATGGAAGCCGGTCGCGCCAAGGGCCTAACGGCAGCCTTGCTGGACCGTTTGGCACTGGATTCTGATCGCATCGAAGGAATTGCCAAGGGGATTGAGGCCGTTGCCGAGCTGCCCGATCCCGTCGGCCGTGAGCTGGCGCGCTGGAGCCCGGAACATAACGGCCTTGATATCGCGCGCGTATCCGTCCCGCTTGGCGTGATTGGCATCATCTATGAAAGCCGCCCGAACGTGACAGCCGATGCCGGTGCGATGTGCATCAAATCGGGTAATGCCGCCATCCTGCGTGGTGGGTCTGAGAGCTTCCACTCATCACGCGCGATCTTTGACTGCATGGTGGCTGGCATCCGCGAAGCGGGCCTTCCTGAAAATGCCCTTCAGATGATCCCGGTGACGGATCGTGCCGCCGTTGGCGAGATGCTGAAACTGTCGGATTACATTGATGTCATCGTTCCGCGCGGGGGCAAGTCGCTGATTGCACGTATCACGGATGAAAGCCGTATTCCGCTGTTCAAGCATCTGGAAGGGCTTTGCCACACCTATGTCCATGCCAGTGCCGATCCGCAAAAGGCGGTCGACATTGTCGTCAATGCCAAGATGCGCCGCGTCGGGATTTGCGGTGCGACGGAAACCATCCTGATCGATAGTTCGGTCGCAGGCCGTCTGTTGCCCCGCATTTCCGAGGCACTGGTTGCCAAGGGCTGCGAACTTCGCGGTGATGAAACCGCACAGGCGATTGATGGTCGCATCAAACCGGCCACGGCCGACGATTGGGTCACCGAATATCTAGATGCGATTGTGTCGATCAAGGTTGTGTCGGGCGTGCAAGAGGCGGTTGATCACATCAACACGTTCGGATCGCACCATACCGATGCCATCGTTGCCGAAAACGCCACCGCAACGGCCACCTTCCTCAACGGGGTGGATTCCGGGATCGTCATCGTAAACGCATCAACCCAGTTTGCCGATGGCGGAGAATTTGGCATGGGGGCCGAGATCGGCATTTCGACCGGCAAGCTGCATGCTCGTGGCCCGGTCGGAGTCGAACAGCTGACCAGCTATAAATACATTGTTCGTGGTAACGGTCAGACCCGTCCATGACGTCATCTGCCCCCAGATCACATGCGGCCCCACCACGGGTCGGCCTATTGGGCGGGTCGTTCAATCCCGCCCATGAAGGTCACCTTCACATATCGCTCGAAGCGTTGAAACGCCTGCAGCTTGATGCGGTCTGGTGGCTGGTGTCGCCGCAAAACCCGCTTAAGTCATCAACCGGCATGGCCGACCTTGCCGACCGGTTTGATTCGGCACTGATGATGGCAAAGCATCCCCGCATTGTTGTTTCTGCAATTGAAACCGAGCTTGGAACCCGCTATACGGCCGACACTCTTGCAGCCTTGCAACGCCGTTTTACCCGAACAAAGTTCGTTTGGCTGATGGGAGCAGACAACCTGGCCCAGTTCCATAAATGGAAATGGTGGGAAAGGTTGATTTTACGTGCTCCCATTGCGGTTCTCGACCGTGAAGGGTATTCTAACAAGGCATTGTCCGGGACCGCCGCGCGCCGTATGGAACGCTGGCGCATTCCCATGGACAGGGCGGGTTTGCTGGCCGATCTGGATGTTCCGGCCTGGGTATACCTGCCAATCAAGCGCCATCCGGCCTCTTCGACCGCAATTCGCGCCGAAGGCAGATGGCAGGTGTAAGCATCGCAGCGATGTATTTGGCCGGGGAAGTCCGGCCATCGCGCGAAACATTAAGGTGGCGACCATAGGTACCGCAAAACAGACTCTGACCTCCGGCGAAATGCTTTCGCTGATCCAGAGAACCCTCGAAGATGACAAGGCCGAAGACCTTGTTACCATTGATCTGACCGATAAAACCTCCCTTGCCGATCACATGATCATCGCAACCGGCTCGTCATCGCGCCGGGTCGCATCCATGGCTGAACACCTTGTCGAAGCCATCAAGGATGCCGGTCAGGGCCGTGCACTGGCCGAAGGCAAGGAACAGGGTGACTGGGTTCTGGTCGATACGGGCGATGTCATCGTTCATCTTTTCCGTCCGGAAGTTCGTGCCTTCTACAACATCGAAGAGATGTGGGGCGTTGAAAACCCGGCTCTGAAACAGCAGGCAGCGCGGCTGTACTAACAGCCCGCGCTGTTTGGCGCCTGCCCAAGGCGGGTAACGGCGCCAAACAGGTATCTTGCGTAACGGTCTGGATCGACGACATGCAAATCACCCTTGCTGCGGTGGGACGGATGAAAGCCGGCCCCGAGAAAGATCTTTTTGACCATTACGCCGCCCGACTGCGCTGGCCCTTTGAGCTGCGCGAAGTCGAAGAAAAAAAGAAACTCCCCCCCAATCAGCTTAAAGACCGCGAAGCAGATCTCCTGCTTGGCGTCATTCCTGAAAATGCCTTCCTGATCGCGCTGGATGAGCGCGGCAAGGAATATGGATCGATCGAGTTTTCGCAAAAGCTTGAAGGCTGGATGGATCAATATGCCGGCAATGTCGCCTTTGCCATTGGCGGGGCGGACGGCCATGGCGCAGCCCTGAAATCACGGGCCAATACGCTTTGGTCGCTGGGCAAGGCCACATGGCCTCATATGCTAGTCCGCGCCCTGATTGCCGAACAGCTGTTTCGCGCCCACGCCATTCAGACCAACCATCCTTATCACCGCGAATAATGCCGCACCGCGGCATAAAGATAGGGACAGGCCCTACCTGCAGTGCAAGGCACCCTATACCATAGCTCAACTTATGCCCGAGAAAATAAAGATATTTTCTCGTTTTAGCCCATGTTGCCTTGCAACATACAAACAGCGCCGCTAACATTCCCCACAAGAAAAAAATATTCCCAAAATCAAAGAATGACTCTTGGGCAATGGTAAGGCGTTGAATATGGAACAAACCGTTTTGGCTACGCAGGACGGCGAAACTGCACGCAAGGTCGCCCAAACCAATGCTGGCATCGAAGACCTGATGCGCGGGATCTCCACCGGACTGGATTACATTCAGCATCTTCTGGAATTTGCCAATACGGCGGGCGAAACCCAGGACAGCCTGATGCGCGAAATTGACGTGCGATCAAACAATCTGCGTGCCGGTCTGGATGACACCGGGCGCGAGATCGAAAACAGCACCTCTGTTGCCCATGACGTTCAGGAAGCCACCCGCGCCACGGTCGCCGCAAAGACCGATGCCATCCGAACCGACCTTGAACGCATCAGCGCCGAACTGGAAACCAAAGCCGAAGGTGCGAACAAGGTCCTGAGCGCGATTGAGGATATCGGCAAGGGCATCAAGCTTTTGGCCCTTAACGCCGCGATCGAGGCTGCGCGCGCCGGTGATCATGGCCGTGGATTTGCCGTTGTTGCCAAGGAAGTCGGCAATCTGGCGCAAAGCACCATGCAACGCACCCACGAGGCGGTCGATCTGATCGATCTTTCGGATGTTACCAAGGCGCTCCGCGAAAGCATGGCCAGTATCGGTAATGACCTTGATAGCCTTGGCAATGAAATCGAAGGGTCGCTTACCACCCTTCAGGAACGCTTTGCCAACATGTCGGAACGGCTATCTGACATCTCCGAGCACAATCAGGTGGTGTTTGAATTGCTGGCGGGCAGCAAGGATGCATCGGCCCGCACACGCGGCAAGGTCACCTGGGCGCATAATGACACCAAGGCACTGAGCACAAGCCTTTCGGATGCGGCACTGGCGCAAGACAACCTTGCACAGTTTCTGAAGTCCCATCACCTGCATGATGATCCAACCTATGACCGACTGGCCGATATCAAGGCGCGCGGCAAAATCCGCATCGCCATTGAACCGGCCTTTGTCGGGCTGTCATTCCGCCTGAAACCAAATGATCCGTTGCGCGGTCTTGATGCCGATTACGCAAGGGCACTTGCCAAGTGGCTGGGCGTTGAATGTGAATTCGTTGAACATCCCTGGGATCTTCTGACAGAGCTTCTTTTTGTGGGCGCAAAGCCCGGTGCACCGACCGCCGATGTGGTCTGGAGTGCCCTGCCCCCCAGCGACTTTTACAAGGGTGTCGCTTATTCAGATACCTACACATACCTCAACTTCGCGCTTTGTCGGCGTGCCGGAAATACCGCGATCAATCGCCTTTCGGACCTTGATGGCAAGGTGTTGGGTATCATCAATGATCCGGTGGCGTTTCAGGTTCTTGAAGAACAGGGGCTGCGCTGGGCGGATAATGAAAGCAAGCCGGGCGGCATTGCCAAGCTTTCCAACCTGATTGCCTATAGCGACCAGACACGCCTGCATGATGCCTTGGCCGACGGGACTGTTGATGCCTTCGCGGTTGATCAGCCGATCTTCCACTGGGCGGCAAATAACCCGGAAAGCCCATGGCATGGCCGTATTGAAGTCCTGCCGGGTAATATCCTGCCATTGCCTTATTACTATACTGCCGCCGTGGCCGCCGAACCGGCATCCTGGAAATTGCTGTGTGCGATCAACGAATTCATTGCCGAATTCCGTGGCACGTCTGCGCGCGCCGATATCGAAAAACTGTGGCAGGGCCAGGCGCTTGAACATCACCTGACCTACAAGGACGAGGCCGGAAATCTGATCGGGGCAGATGAACTGGCAACCCTGCATCAAGCTCATTGCCGCAAGTTCGGTATTGCTGAGCACTAGGCATTGCAACGCAACACAAAGTTCCGGTGTGCAGGCACCAAACGTCCTGTGGCTTTTGAAAAGCATTGCAACTTCAAGGCATCACAACACCTGTTATCAACTTTCATAATATGCTGCCTTGCAACATTTTCCACCCGACGATAGAGTTTCCTTATAAGAAATAAAAATTCACAAAATTCAGTGACAGTGGTGAGGCTTTGAAAAATGGAAGAAACCATCTTGGCGCCGCGTGCGGACCTGGTCGATCAAGACGGGCCGCAACAATCATCAAACACAAAGCCCATGCAGGCGGATGCATCACCACAAGCCGACCAACTTGACGCGCTGATGCGCGGTATTTCCACGGCCCTTGATTACATTGAAAACCTGCTGAAATTCGCCAACACGGCGGGTGAAACCCAAGACAGCCTGATGCGCGAGATCGATGTGCGATCCAACAATCTGCGCACCGGCCTTGAGCAGACGCGCCGCGAAATCGAAGAAAGCACCCATACCGCCAACGACGTGCAGGAAAGCACGCGTGCAACGGTATCGTCGAAAACCGATGCCATTCGTGGCGATCTTGAAAAGATCAGTCAGGACTTGGAGACCAAGGCCGAAGGTGCGGCAAAGGTTCTGAGTGCGATTGAAGATATCGGCAAGGGGATCAAGTTGCTCGCCCTTAACGCCACGATCGAGGCCGCCCGCGCCGGCGAACATGGGCGCGGCTTTGCAGTTGTTGCCAAGGAGGTTGGCAATCTGGCGCAAAGCACCATGCAGCGCACCAACGAGGCCGTCGATCTAATCGATCTGTCCGATGTCACCAAATCCCTGCGCGAAAGCATGGGCAATATCGGCAATGACCTTGATAGCCTGGGTGGTGAAATCGAAGAGGCGTTGGGCGGGCTTAAGGATCGCTTTGCCCAGATGTCGGGACGCCTTGAACATATCAGCGGCCACAATCAGGTCGTGTTTGAACTGCTCGATGCCAGCAAAGACTCCTCAGCCCGCACACGCAGCAAAGTAAGCTGGGCGTCAGGCGAAATCGCCAAACTTTCAAACTGCACCACCGATACAGCAAACGTAACAACCAAGCTTTCGCAGTTTCTGGCCACCAGTTACATTCCAGAAGACCCGGCCTATGACCGCCTTGCCGATATCAAGGCGCGCGGTAAAATCCGCATCGCCATTGACCCGGCACTGGTCGGGGCATCGTTCCGCCCGCAAAAAGGTGGCCCGCTGCATGGCATTGATATCGACTATGCCGAGGCCTTTGCCAAATCAATTGGCGTTGAGTGCGAGTTCATTGAACATCCGTGGGATCTTTTGACCGAACTTCTGTTTGTTGGCAAAAAGGCCGGACAACCGCCCGCCGATGTTGTCTGGTGCGCCTTGCCGCCCAGCGATTTTTATAAGGGTGTCGCGTTTTCAGATACCTACACCTATCTGAACTTCTCGCTGATCCGCCGCCCGGACAACACATCAATCAACACCATTGCCGATCTTGAGGGCAAGGTACTGGGCACGGTTAATGACCCCGCCGCCCTTGCCGTGCTTGAAGATGTTGGTCTTCGCTGGGCGGATAATGAAAACAAACCCGGTGGTATTGCCAAGCTTTCGAACATGATCGCCTATGGCGATATTTCGCGTGTGCATGACGCGGTTGCCGACGGGGCGATTGATGCCTTTGCCGGGGACCATCCTGTGTTTTACTGGGCATCGAAAAACCCGCAAAGCCCTTGGCATGGTCGTCTGGAAGTTCTGCCCAAGCCGATCCTGCCGCACCCGTTCTTCTATGTCGCGGCGGTCGCAGCGGAACCTGCGTCCTATCCGTTGCTTTGCGCCATCAACGACTTCATTGCCGATTTCCGCAAGACGCCGAAACGGGCCGAGATTGAAAAGCTTTGGCAGGGTCAGCCGATTGAACATCATCTGACCTACAAGGACGAAGCCGGCAATCTGATCGGGGCGGATGAACTTGCCAGCAGCTACCACGCCCATTGCCGTAAATACGGGCTGAATTCCGATTGACGGATTGCTTAAAACGGCTGGCGCGATGATGGTCCGGGCACTATCATCGCGTCATGGCAGCAAACAAGAAATCCCTTCGACAACAACGCATTCTTGGTGAACTGGACCTCGAACCGTCATTGCGGATCGCGGATCTGGCCGAACGTTTGAATGTATCGAATGAAACCATTCGGCGCGACTTTGACGAACTGACGTCGCAAGGGCTGATCAACCGTACCTATGGCGGTGCCGTCCGCCGTCAGGCCAGCGAACCGGGCCTGAATGAACGCCATCAGCTTCACATTGCCGAACGCGAAAGCATCGCCAAACAATCCGTGCCGGTTCTGGCCGGCGCGCGCCATATCATGATCGGATCAGGGGCCACCACGGTTCATGTCGCCAAACGACTGGCGGTGACCATGACGGATCTCACCGTCATCACCCATTCGTTCGGTGTTGCCACGGTTCTTGCGATCAACCCGACGATCCGGGTGATCATGGCGCCGGGCCTTTATCACGCACAGGAAGGTGCGATGCATGGCGCGCAGACCGTGCGTTTTCTTGAAAACTATCGGGTGGAATGGGCCATATTGGGTGCCAGTGGCCTTGACGGTGACGGGGCCAGCGATGCGCTGATCGAGGCGGCTGATGTCTATTCCGTCATGATGGAACGCGCCACACGCAGCATGATCGTTGCCGATCACACCAAGTTTAATCAGGCCTTCCCGGCGCGCTATTGCGACTGGACGTCGGTCGATGTTCTGGTCACTGATGAAAGCCCGATGGGGATTCTTGATGAAACCATCCGTGCCGGTGGCTGCACGATCAAGGCCGCGACGCGCAACTGATCCCTCAATAGCCGGTTCGGGCGCTTATCGACAGGCGCGAAGCGACTTCGCCAGCGCCTCGATAAAGAAATCAACCTCGGACGATTTCAGGCAAAGCGGCGGGCGAATTTTTAATGTCTGGCCGTATTTCCCGGCCGCACCGATCAGAACCCGGTTCTCGCGCATGGCATTGATGATGTCACTGACCAGTTGCCCGCTGGGATTGGTCGGATCGCCATCAGGTGACAGATCAACACCGATAAACAACCCAGCCCCGCGCACGTCGCTGATACGGCCATCAATATCAGCCAGATGCAGCAACCCTTCACGCAGCGATTTGCCACATAGGGCCGCATTGGCCTGAAGGTTCTCATCGCGGTTAACATTCAAAACGGCCAGCCCCGTCGCCGAGGCCACCGGGCTTGCAGCAAAGGTGTTGAAATATCCGACATCGTCGCAAAATGCGCTGAGCAATTCCGGCCGCACCGCGATGCCCGCCATCGGGAAACCATTGCCCATCGGTTTACCCATGCTGACGATATCGGGTTCGACATCGTGTCGGGCAAAGCCCCAGAAGGCATCGCCGGTTCTGCCAAAACCCGGCTGCACTTCATCGGCAATAAACAGCCCGCCCGCCCGATGCACAATCGCGACAGCCAGACGCAAGAAACCGCGCGGGTTGGAAAACACACCGTCACTGGAAAAAATGCTATCGGCGATCAGGGCCGCCACCCCGTATCCGCGATCCTGCAAAACAAGTGCGGCCTTATTGACCTCATCGGCAAAACCAGCGGCAATATCATCGCCGTATGTAAGCTTGCTGGGGGCCGGAATGGCAATCACGTGATCAGGCAATTGGCCACGTTTCAACGCCGATGGCGAAATGTCCGTCACCGCCGCCGTGTTGCCGTGATAGGCGGACTCAGTCACGATAAAACCACTGGCACCCGTCGCACGCTGTGCAATGCGCAGAGCAAGGTCATTGGCCTCGCTGCCGCTACAGGTCAGGACGATATTTTCAAGGTAATTCGGAAATGTCGCCTTCAGACGATCGAGATATTCCTCGGTCGTCTGATGCAGATAACGACTGTTGATATTAAGCTTGGCGGCCTGATCCGCCATAGCCGCGACCACACGCGGATGGCAATGCCCGACCGAGGGCACATTGTTATAGAAATCCAGATAGCTGGTGCCATCCGCTGCTGTCATCCAGCAGCCTGATCCCGACACCATTTCAATTGGATCGCGGTAAAACAGAACCGATGCCGCGCCAAAGTTCCGGGTGCGGCGCGACAAAAGGTCGTCACCCTCTTTGGTCTGCGCGAAAGACGTTTTGCCATCATAGGCGTTCATATCAAGGATGGGGCGCACAGGCTTCATTTCGCATTCTCGGCTGTCAGATAATCCTGCGCCATTTGCAGGGTCCCGGCGGTAAAGCCTGTGCCCATTTCCTGCGCGGTCGGTGTTTCCGGATGGCTGGCAATCCAGGCAGTCAAAAGCAGGCGACGCAGCATTACAAAGCTATCAAGCATCGCCGCGTCACTGGCTGAAAACGGCGCAACGGTCCGGTATCCCTCGACCCAGGCTTCTTTCAATGCCGGGACTATCGGATCAAGCTCGATAAAGCTGATGGCGGCTGCAAAGTCATAGCCAAACCAGCCAAAACCGCAGTCATCGAAATCAATCACACCCAGCCGGTCGCCATCGACCAAAAGATTCGCCAAACGCAAATCGGCGTGGATCAGACCATAGCGATCATTGCCCATCCCGAAAGACGCAAGCTTTTGATCAAGATGGCTGCATAGACGCTCAAGCAACGCCAGACCATCGTCATCAAGTCCCGGTGCGTCCCGCCAATCCCCCCAATGCGGATTGGCGCCAAGGGTGGTATCGAACGTCCAGCTTTTGCGCACAAAATTAACCGATCGGGTCCATTGCCGCGCATGACCATGCAGGCGCGCACTGATCGCGCCCAACTTGAAAAATCCATCAACCAGTGCCTCATCAGCGGAGGGTTCGGCACCACGCATAAAATCAAACGCGACCACATGGCGACTGACCCCGCCCTGATCAAACTCGGCAACCAGTGACCCGTCGCTGCGCATGCGTGGCTTGGGTGTGTCGACAATGTCACTGGCCCGAAGCGCATTGATCCAGGCGAGTTCAGATTCGATTTCCGCACGCGTGTGATAGCCCGGCCGATGAACGCGCAGGATCAGTTTTGCACCGCTATTTGGATCGGTTGCCAAAAAGGTCGCATTTTCCGAAACGGTCAGAAGCGACACATCGGCATCCGGCCCCATACCCCAACCGGGCAGGACCGATATGGCACCCTCTTTCAGGACATCAATCATCTTGTCATCGTAAATGCCGCCCAATTGATGCCTCCTGTCTATATCTAGTGACCGCCTTGAAACGGAAGTTACGCCCCGTTTCAGGACCATCTCAGTGTCATTTTGTGAATAATGCGGCACAAAATGTGTAACTTGCAACATTTTTTGTTGCATCACGGAATATTTCGACCAATCATCAAGAAAACATAACGCAGCGCACAATCAGGGAACCGGCAATCCGCAGCACACCGCAAAGCTGACGCATTGCCCAATGACTTCACGAAAGGATCGACCATGCTGACTTCGATTTCCGGCAAGAGCGTCATCGTCACCGGTGGCTCAAAGGGCATTGGCAAGGGCATCGCCAAGGTATTTGCCAGCAAGGGTGGAAAGGTCATGATCGCCGCCCGCACCGAAAAGGACGCGGCCGCGACGGTGGATGAAATCAATGCCGCCGGGGGCACCGCCGACATGTTCCTGTGTGATGTCTCGGATTTTGATCAGGTAAGCGCGCTTGCCGACTACACGGCCAAAACCTATGGCGGGATTGATATCCTATGTGCCAATGCCGGCATCTTTCCGCAGGTCAAGATGGTCGATATGACAGCCGATGACTGGGATCAGGTGATGTCGACCAACCTTAAAAGCAGCTTCCTGTGCGTAAAGGCCTGCATTCCCTATTTCGAAAAAGGCGGCAAGGGCCGCGTGGTGATCACGTCCTCGATCACCGGGCCGATCACCGGTTATCCGGGGTGGTCGCACTATGGTGCGTCAAAGGCCGGTCAGCTTGGTTTTATCAAGACGGCCGCCATGGAATTGTCGCGCTATAACACGACAATCAATGCCGTCATGCCCGGCAACATCATGACAGAGGGCCTAGCCGATCTTGGCGAGGATTATCTGAGCTCGATGGCGAACTCGATCCCGCTGAAACGTCTGGGCAGTGTCGAGGATATCGCCAATGCTGCCCTGTTCTTTGCATCCGATGAAGCGGCCTATATCACCGGCCAGCAGATCGTGGTCGATGGCGGGCAGATCCTGCCAGAATCGCTTGAGGCACTTGAAGAGATCTAAGCCTTCATCCTGCGCCAAAAACGGCACAGGAACACAAAGCCCGCATCCGGTTCACCAGATGCGGGCTTGTTTGTTTTCGGGCTTAGGCCAAACCGTATTGGCTGCGCACGACGCCGGAATTGTACCGTTCGGACGCCAGAAGACGGGGTTTGATCCCCCCGGCGTCACGCCCGAACAATGAAATGCCGGACCCCAGCACTTCCGGGATGGTAAAGATATCAAGCTGATCGGCGAAACCGCCAAACAGGAACTGTGTGACCACACTGCCCCCGCCGACGACCCAGATATCACCATCTGCCGACCGCCGGTCGCGCAATTGATCGACCAGTTCGATGATACTCCCGCCATAGGCCTCAGTATTGGCAGGCCGATCTTTGGGCAGTTCGCGTGAAGTCAAAACGATTGTGCGGCGGGCCTCATAGGGCCAGTCGCCAAATTCCATCACCTGATCAAAGGTGTTTCGCCCGATGATCAGCGTACCGACGGAGTCCAGAAAGTCATCAAAGCCGAACTCGGCCGGGTCATATTCCCCCAACCAGTCCACCGCACCATTAGCACGCGCAATGAAGCCATCCAGACTGACCGCGATGTAAATGCGGAACAGTTTTTTGCTCATGTCTATGTCCAACCGATATTGGGGTCTTTGCCCCTATTTTTAGTCGGCAAATCATAGCAAAACACCAACCGCAAGTCGCAAGAAACAAGAACAGAAAACCGCCTAATTTACATTGCAGATGTCAAAAATCCCGGTTTTCCGCCCTATTCTTAAGAGTTGGGATCAGCACTCGACCACGTTGACATTGACCGCAAGACCACCCTGACTGGTTTCCTTGTACTTGCTTTGCATGTCGAGTCCCGTCTGGCGCATGGTCTCGATCACCTTATCAAGCGACACGGTATGCTGGCCGTCACCGCGCAATGCCAGACGCGCAGCATTGATCGCCTTGACCGCGCCCATGGTGTTGCGTTCGATGCAGGGCACCTGCACCAGACCGCCAATCGGATCGCAGGTCAGGCCAAGGTTATGTTCCATCCCGATCTCGGCAGCGTTTTCGACCTGTTCGGGCGTTCCGCCCAGCACGGCACACAGCGCACCGGCCGCCATTGAACAGGCAACACCGACCTCGCCCTGACAACCAACTTCGGCCGCCGAGATTGAGGCGCGCTTTTTATAGATCGATCCGATGGCCGCCGCGGTCAGAAGGAATTCACGGATTTTGTGCTGATTGGCGTTGGCACCGAACTTTTCGTAATAACGCAGAACGGCGGGAATAACGCCGGCCGCCCCGTTGGTTGGTGCGGTCACTACCCGCCCGCCTGCGGCGTTTTCTTCGTTCACGGCTAGGGCATAAAGATTGACCCAGTCAATCACCGTCAGCGGGTCACGCAGGCCGGCTTCGGGCTTTTCGGTCAGTTCCTTGTAAAGGTTCGATGCCCTGCGTTTGACATTCAGGCCACCGGGCAAGATACCGTCGGTTTTGATGCCACGATCAATGCAGCTCATCATCGCTTCATGAACGCGATCAACAAAGGCGATGGTTTCATCAGAGCTGCGCCAGCTTTGTTCGTTCTCCATCATGATTTCCGCGATGGAGCGCCCTTCGCGCTTGCATATTTCCATCAGCTCATCGGCGGACGAAAACGGAAATGGCAAGGTGATGTTATCTCCGGAATATTCCGCACCGTGATCGTCACTGGATACGATAAAGCCACCCCCGACCGAGAAATATTCCTGGGTATGGATTTTCACGCCATCATGGTCAAAGGCGGTAATCCGCATGCCATTGGGATGCTGCGGCAAGGTTTCGGTGAAATGAAACACCAGATTGGTATCGCGATTAAACGCAACCGGATACTGCCCGTAAAGCTGCAACTGGCTGGTTTCATCTATCGCCTTCACAGTCGGCACGATATCATCAGGATCGATATTGCGCGGGCGCTTGCCATTCAGGCCCATGATCACCGCGGTATCGGTTGCGTGCCCCTTGCCGGTCAGGGCAAGCGATCCATAAAGATCAACCACGACACTGCCGGTCTTTTGCAAAAGATTGCGCGCCTCAAGTTCAAGGCAGAAACGATATCCCGCGCGCATCGGGCCAACCGTATGCGAACTCGAAGGACCGATACCAATCGTGTAAAGGTCAACAACCGACAGGTTGACGTCATGTTGGGATTTCTTTTGCGATCCCGAAGATGGATCGGTCGCGGGATTTGTCATCAAGGGCCTCCTTCACGGCTCAATAACGCGCTTGTTTTCGCGCTGTTTACGAACCGGTGTTTTTGCCCCCTCTGTCCCTTGACCTGAGATTATCCGCCCTGCCCGATCAAGATCGGCTTGGGGCGTTCATCCTTCGGTGGAAACCTGACCAGAGCTTTCTCCCAGGCGCTTTTTGGTTTCTCTCTCCAGAGCCTCTTCCGTGACGGTCCATCTGCCTGAGAGTGTTTATGAGGCATTGCTCCTTCGGCGCCGCACATCATGCAAATCGCGTGATATCCGAACTCTCCCGTCACGGTGCGAGATAACATTTCTGCCACCTCAGAGGTTCACCGTCAGATTGAACACTATCTGCGTCTTTAGACACTGTCAAAAGAACTGGTTTGCATCTGCAAAATTTTCTGCGGCAGATGCTGTTAAGCAACGGTAATCGTGCTAAATTGCCCGGGTAATTGATGTACCTGTCGTGTGCGAAGACTGACCCACCCTGTCCGCATGGCGGGATTGATGGCGAAAGAGCCCGTAAGTCACCATATTTACGGGACATTCAGCCTTTTCCTTTATCTGTGGGGTTTATGAACGTGACTGTATCGAATTCCGTAAAGCGCCCGCGCCCTGTGGTGCTGTGCATTCTGGACGGCTGGGGTTATCGCGAAGAAAGCAAGGACAACGCTGTCGCCCTTGCCAACACGCCTGTCTGGGATGACCTTTACGCCAACAATCCGACCGGGTTCCTCAAGGCCTGTGGTCTGGATGTTGGCCTGCCCGAAGGTCAGATGGGCAACTCGGAAGTCGGTCACATGAACCTGGGTGCTGGCCGTGTGGTCATGCAGGAACTGCCCAAAATTGACGAGGCGGTCAAAACCGGCAGCATCGCCGATACCGACACCGTCAAAAAGATCATTGCCAAACTTTCCGATTCCAAGGGCGTTTGCCATATCGCGGGTCTTCTGTCCGAAGGCGGGGTGCATTCCCATCAGGCCCACATGGCGGCCCTGGCCAAGATCATTGCGGGTGCAGGCGTGCCGGTGAAAATTCACGCCTATCTTGATGGCCGTGATACCGCACCGAAAAGTGCCGCCAAGTTCCTTGAGAAATTCCGCGCCCTGATTGGTGATGCCAATGTTGAAATCGCCACCGTCACCGGCCGTTATTACGCCATGGACCGCGACAACCGTTGGGAACGTGTAAGCCAGGCCTATTTCACCATGGTTCAGGGCAAAAATTACGCCGATGGCCGCAGTGCTGACAGTGCGGAGGCCGCGATTGCCAACGCCTATGAAGCCGGCACCACCGATGAATTTGTTCTGCCGACCGTGATTGGCGATTATGACGGCATGAAGGATGGCGACGGCCTTCTGATGACCAATTTCCGGGCGGACCGCGCACGTGAAATCCTTGCCGCCCTTTGCGCACCGGAATTTGACGGCTTTGATCGCGGCACGCCGGTCAAGTTCGCCGTTCAGGCCGGGATGGTCGAATATTCGTCCGAACATGCCAAATACATGGATGCGATCTATCCGCCGCAGACCCTGCCAAACATCTTTGGCGAAGTGGTTTCCAAAGCCGGCATGAAGCAGCTTCGCATCGCCGAGACCGAAAAATACCCGCACGTTTCGTTCTTCTTTAACGGCGGCGAAGAACAGGTATTCGAGGGCGAGGACCGCATTCTGGTCGCGTCTCCCAAAGTCGCGACTTATGATCTTCAGCCTGAAATGTCGGCACCGGAAGTGACCGAAAAACTGGTCGCTGCCATCAAGTCGGAAAAATACGACACCATCATCCTGAACTTTGCCAACCCGGACATGGTCGGCCATAGCGGCATTCTTGAAGCCGCAATGAAGGCCGCAGAAGCGGTTGATACCTGCCTTGGCAAGGTGATTGACGCAATCAAGTCGGTCGGCGGCGTTGCCTTTGTTACCGCCGATCACGGCAACTGCGAAGTGATGGTCGATCCGGAAACAGGTGAACCGCACACGGCACATACACTTAATCTCGTTCCGACCATCCTTGTTAACGGTCCGGAAGGGGTAACATTGGAAGATGGTCGTTTGGCCGATGTCGCACCGACCTTGCTGCAATTGCTTGGCGTGCCGCAACCGGCAGAAATGACTGGTAAACCCTTGCTTAAGGGCCTGAAACAGAATGACGCGCTTCTTGCGAGCTAAGTTAGCTTATGAGATCGCCCTGCCTGCGCTGATCGCTTTTGCGGTTTTTGCTGCAGGCGGGCCTGCGCCTTCTTTTGCCCAATCGCTGCAAAAGGTTGATCAGCAACTTGATCAACTTGAAAACCAGCTTTCCGAACAACAAAAACAGGAAGAGTTCCTGTCGCGTAAATCACGGGAACTCTGGACCGAGGAACAAGCCCTTCAGTCCGAGGCGATATCTGTCGCCAGACGCACCCAGCGTCTTGAAACCACGCTGACCGAACTGGAAGATCAGCTCGAAACGCTTGAAGCACGTGAAAAGGTTGCGGCCACCAGCCTTGAAGACAAGGCCGGGCAGTATGCTCGCATCCTGATGGCCCTGCAGCGCCTGTCGACCACCCCGCCCGAAGCAGTCATTGCCCTGCCGACATCGCCGCAGGATACGTTGCGTTCGGCAGTGTTGCTTAAGGCCGCCTTGCCCGGTGTCGAACAGCATGCCCGCGATCTGCGCAAGGAACTGGGCGAGATTGCCACGCTGCGCGAAGATATTCGCAATCGTCGCAGCGAGTTGGCCGCTGCCACCCAGGAATTGCAACAAGAACGCGCATCCCTTGCCGCCCTTCTGGATGAAAAGCGCCGCCTGCGCGCCCAGACAGAGGCCGAAGCCGAAGAAGCCGCCAAGGCCGTAAGTGTGCTTGCCGATGAAGCCAAATCGCTGGGCGAGCTTTTGCGTAATCTGGAAAATCGTGCCGAAGGGCTGCCGCGCCCGCGCGCGCGTCCGGAAGTTCGTGTTGCGAAACGTACCGAACCGGATGCAGACACGCTTGGTGCAACAACAATTGCCAAAAACACTCCGCCACCGCCGCCCGAAAGCAAATCTGATGCGGGCAAGACCGGTGGCACCGATACAAGCGACGAAGAATTCGCTGTTGGCAGCTCGATCACACTGGCACAAGGCAACCTCCGCATGCCCGCCAGTGGTAAAGTGGTTACACTTTTTGGTGAAAAATCACGCGGCCCGGATGGTTTGACCGTAAACAGATCCAAGGGAATTGAGATCAGCACACGCGCAAATGCGCAGGTTGTCTCACCTTTTGACGGCAAAGTTGTCTTTGCTGGCCCCTTCCGCGGGTATGGCCGCCTCTTGATTATCGAACACGGCGAAGGATACCATAGCCTTATCGCCGGTTTTGATCGGCTGGACAGTGTGGTAGGACAATATCTATTGGCGGGCGAACCTGTTGGTATTATGGGTGAAACTTCGCCAAAACTATATCTGGAGATGCGCCAGAACGGGGAAGCAATCAATCCGCTTCCATGGCTGGCCTCGAAAAACGGCAAGGTAAGTGGATGAAAACCTCACGATTGGCAGTACTCGCACTCGCGACCGGCATGACTATCGGCCTTGCGTCGCCAGTTTTGGCGCAATCTTCAACCTCCTCGGCTGAGACCTATCGGCTGCTCAACCTGTTTGGCGATGTGTTTGAACAGGTCAAAAGCAAATATGTTGAAGAAGTCGATGACAAAAAACTGATCGAAGCGGCCATCAACGGTATGCTGACATCGCTTGATCCGCATTCCTCATATCTGAATATGGATAATTTCGAGGAAATGCAGGTCGATACCCGCGGCGAATTCGGTGGTCTTGGCATCGAAGTCACGATGGAAGACGGCTTTGTCAAAGTCATCGCGCCGATCTATGACACGCCGGCCGAAAAGGCTGGCCTTCAGCCGGGCGACTTCATTACGCATATCGATGGCACCGCCATTCGCGGCATGACGCTGAATGACGCGGTCGAGATGATGCGCGGCAAGGTCAATACCGACATCGTCCTGACCATCATCCGCAAGGGCGAACAGGCACCGTTCGATGTCACCCTGACCCGTGCGGTGATCAAGATCCAGTCGGTCCGCGCCGAACCGAAAGACGATATCGGCTATATCCGTATCACCAAATTCAACGAACAGACCGCCAGCGGCCTGCAACGCGCCATTGCTGACATGCGCGAAGAAATCGGCCCGGAAATCAAGGGACTGGTGATCGACCTGCGCAACAACCCGGGTGGCTTGCTTGATCAGGCGATCTCGGTTTCCGATGCCTTCCTTGATAAGGGTGAAATCGTATCGACCCGTCCGCGTGATACCGAAAACACCGAACGGTACAACGCACGCAGCGGTGACCTCAGCGAAGGTTTGCCGATTGTGGTTCTGATCAATGATGGTTCTGCCTCGGCATCCGAAATTGTTGCAGGCGCGCTTCAGGATCACCGCCGTGCGGTCATTATGGGTACGCGGAGCTTTGGCAAGGGATCGGTCCAGACCATCCTGCCGATGCCCGGAAACGTGGCACTTCGTCTGACCACGGCGCGCTATTACACGCCATCGGGCAAATCCATTCAGGAAGTCGGCATTGTGCCGGACATCATCGTTCCGCAGGCACGTGTCGAAAGCATCGAGGCGGATACCCGTCGCTCCGAAGCATCGCTTAGTGGCGCCCTTCGCAACGAGGACGAAGGCATCACAGATGCGGAACAGGATGCAAATTCCCGCCGTGACGAGGCCGAACAGCTGGCGATTGATGATTATCAGCTGTCGCGTGCGCTTGACATGATCCGGGGTATTTCGCTGTTTGGCCCGCGTCCGAATGGGTAAGGTTGGACCCGGCATCGTGAGAGACTAGTTGCGCGTGTTCAGGAAAATCCTAAATTCCCTGCCGTTCCGAAAGAAAAAGAACGGTGACATCGACGAGGACATGGCCAGTGATCTGGCCGACGACCTTGGCGACGGGATGACTGACGCCGACGACGATGAAGACAACGTCAATCTCGATGACTTGCCCTTTAATGAACTGCCGATCGAAGTGCAGTTCAAACGAATGCCGAAGCGACCGAAATCACGGCGCAGCTGGCTTTCGAAACTGCTGATCATCACCCTGTTCCTGTCGCCGTTTTGCGCAACAGCGGTCGCGATGATCCCGGTGCTTGATCCGGAAACCGGCTGGCGGCTGTTTCATGCTGGCGGACCGGAAGCCACGATCACGGTTCCGGGCACCGAACGCGAACTGCAAGAAGAAATCGCGCGCGGTGTTAAGGACATTCAGGATCGCGATCGCGCAGCAATGGAGGCTGCCAATGGCGCAAATGGCCAAGGCCAGTCGGCCGAAGACATTGCCGGCAACCTTGATGGCGTTTCCGATCTGATCGGAACACCGGGGGCAACCGATGGCTCCGGTGATGGCGCACCGACACCAGAAGAACTCGCTGCCCTGATCGAGGAAGAAGGATCGTTTGACGAACCAATCGAACCCGATCCCTTGCGCCCGGCCCCCTTGCCCGGTCTTGACGAGGAAGGCAGTTTTGGCCGCATCCCGCGTATCGGCGATGATGGCACCACACCGTTTGAAGCCTACAAGCGCCCGTTCGAACTGCCCGAAGGTACCCCCGTTGTCGCGGTTATGCTGACCGGTGTTGGCCTGAACGAAGAACGCACCGACGCGGCCATCAATGATCTGCCCTTGAACATTTCACTGGCGATTTCGCCCTATGCCCGCGATCTGCAAACGGTTGCCCGCGAAGCACGCGCCATGGGTCACGAGGTCTTCCTTGAACTTCCGATGGAACCGGCGGACTTCCCGCTGTCAGACCCCGGACCGCGCGCACTTTTGACATCCCTCTCAGAGGGTGAAAACCTTGTCCGTCTGGAATGGTTGCTGGCACGTTTCCCGGGCTATGCCGGCCTGGTCAGTCGTCAGGGATCGAAATTTGGTAGCTTGGATAGTGCCATTCGCCCGGTGATCGAATTCATTTCGCGTACCGGCCTTATGTATGTCGAAGGCACCGGAAGCGGTGTCGCCAGCTATGGCGCGCAACTTGCGGCAAACGACGGAACACCGAATGCGATCAGCAATGTCATCATCGATGACACGCCAAGCCGCCGCCACATCGACAGGCGATTGGCCGAACTGGTCGAGATCGCCAAACGCAATGGCGTTGCCGTCGGGATTGCGCAATCCTATCCGGTGACGATCCAGCGACTGCGCAACTGGGCCTTCCGCCTGAAACGTCAGGGCGTCGTTCTGGTCCCGGTCAGTGCCGTTTCAGGCCAGCAGGTCACGCCGCAATCTGCCGACGAGGCAGAGGCCGCCCGCCTTGAAGCCGAACAACGCGAACGTGAGGTCATGGCAGAACAGGCCGAGCAGGAAGAAGCGCTTTCGGAGCCTGCCGATCCGGCGGAGCCCGACGAACCCGCCAACACAATCGAGAACTAATGACAGATGCCGGTACTCCGGCCCCGTCAGTCAGGAGCAGTCATGGCAAAGAAGTCCGACACCCCGAACGCAGACAAAGTCACGGCAGATGATCTTCCGTATCGGCCATGCGTCGGTATTGCCCTGTTTAACGCAGACGGATTGGTCTGGATGGGCAACCGTTTCGGGTTTGAAGGCGCCTGGCAACTGCCGCAAGGCGGTATTGATGACGGCGAAACGCCGATTGAAGCCGCCATGCGCGAACTCAAGGAAGAAATCGGCACCGACAAGGCTGAAATCATTTCTGAAACACCGAACTGGCTGACCTATGACCTGCCCGAACACCTGATTGGCAAGGCCTTCAAGGGCAAGTATCGCGGCCAGAAACAGAAATGGTTCGCCATGCGCTTTACCGGCAAGGACAAACACATCAATATTGATGTCCCGGATCCAGAATTTGACAGCTGGCGCTGGAACGATCTGGCGACCCTGCCGGACCTTATCGTGCCTTTCAAAAGGCCGGTTTATTTACAAATTGCCGCCGAGTTTCATGACATACCGCAAAGAATTCGCGAAAAGGGTCAGGCATAAGATGATGTTTGCGGTTTGATCGCAGTACAGTTTTCGATAAATTTGAATAACAAACATTCGGCTTAGAGGAGTTCCAACATGGGTATGGATCGGTTGATCTTTGGTGTTCTGACCATCGTGGTCGGTCTTTTCGGCCTGTTTTACGCGTCAGGTTCGCAGGACGGTTATTCCTACTTCGTCGGACTTGCGATGTTCATTGGTGCCGTGCTGTTCATGTTCCATCTGATCAAGGGCCATTATGACCAGCTTGAAGCGTCCGATCACTGATCGCTGCGTTTGATGTGTCATCGGATTTCTGCGCCCCAACCTCTGGTCTGGGGCGCTTGTTTTTGGCGGCACCTCTCCTCGATGCTTCAAATGACATCCGAAACGCGATAAGACTTTCCCCATGAGCAATACACACTGGGATCCCGCCCGTTACGGTTTGTTTGGCAATGAACGCCTGCGACCGGCCATCGATCTGATTTCCCGTTTGCCCAAACCGGCAAGCGGGTTTTCACCCCGTCATATTGTCGACCTTGGCTGTGGCCCGGGTTCAGTAACAGCCATACTTGCCGATGCATATGGTTCAAGCGATCCTGACGGACCGCGTATCACAGGTGTTGATTCGTCAGACGAGATGCTTGAAACCGCGCGCAAGCGGGATGAAAACATCACTTGGCAAAAGGCCGACATCGCCGACTGGCAGCCGGACGCGCCAGTTGATCTGCTGTTTTCCAATGCGGCCCTGCACTGGGTACCCGATCACTCAAAACTGTTTCCGCGCCTTCTCGAACATCTTCGCCCCGGCGGCATTATCGCCATTCAGGTGCCCAACAATTTCCTGGCACCCAGCCACCAGTTGATCGGCGAAGCGGGGATGGACTGGCGCAAGGAAGTGGCAACCGCGATGCATGCGGCCCGCATCATGCGCCCGGGTGATTATTTCGATGTGCTGACACCCGCATGTGATGAAGTCGACCTTTGGCAAACGCAATATTGTCACGTGCTGACCGGGCCAGACGCGGTCTATAACTGGACCAGTTCGACCATCCTGCGTCCTGTCATGGATGCCCTGCCCGATGATGAAGCGCGCGCAAAATTCACTGCGAAATACAAGGAACGGCTTAATCAGGTCTATCCGTCACGCGATGACGGACGTACCCTGTTTCCTTTCAATCGCCTGTTCATGATCGCCCGCAAGAAGTCCGCCTGACGATCCGAACAAGACATCCCTGACAAGGAGTACCCCATGGCCGATTTTCGCGAACATTTCGTCAAATGCTGTGGCTATGAAGTCCATGTCAGGGCTTGGGGAAATCCGGCCAATCGACCGCTTCTAATGATGCACGGGCTGGCGCGTCTGGCTGATGACTTTGACCATGTCGCACCGCATTTTACCGACAAATACTATGTTCTTTGCCCATCAATGATCGGGCGGGGATTTTCCGGTTGGGCCAGCGATCCGGACACGGAATACACCGTGCCCTTCTATGTCGCCCAGATGTTTGAACTGCTCGATCATTTCAACATCGACACCTGCGACTGGATCGGCACATCCATGGGTGGCCTGATTGGCCTTTACGCCACAACCGAAGTCGCCGGACGTATCGAACGGCTGGTGCTTAATGACATTGGCCCAGAACTTGATCCTGCTGCGGTTGCCCGCATCAAATCCTATGTCGGCGCGTCCCCGGAATTTGAAACCATCGACGAGGTCGAACAGCTTGTTCGTCTGGTTTATGCATCCTTCGGGGTGGCCGATGATGCGACATGGGCCTTTTTGGCGTCACGTTCCGTACGTCGCCTGCCCAATGGCAATTTCATGATGCATTACGACCCGCAAGTGATGCGCGTTTTTGCCGAACATATTGATAAATTTGATGCTTGGGCCGAATTTGAAGCCCTGCCCTGCCCGGTCATGCTGATCAGCGGCGAACAGTCCGATCTGATTCCGAAATCCATCGTCGATAAAATGAAACAGAAAAAACCACAAATGCCGGTTTTTGCAGTGGCGAACTGCGGGCACGCACCCCACTTAAATGATAAAGCGCAAATCGACGCAATTCGGGACTTTCTGAGCACGAGCACATCCTGACCGGCAATCCCCGGCAAAACACAGGATCAAGTCACGCCGGAAAACCCCGTCCGTCAAGAACCCGAAGAAGTTTGCTACGCGCCAATAACGCAGCAAGGGTTCAACGGTTGTTGGTTGGGACCGACAAAATCAAACCATTCAAGCGTCCGGCAAAGGACGCAGTCTGGCTGTTGCCTCGATTGCTGTGGTTATTTGATCACCTGTGGGCACAGGCGACATGAAAAAGCTGCATTGGCCAAATTGGGCAAAAAGACACCGGATATGGATATTTCTGACGGCTTTGCTGCATGCGGGCCTGGTTCAGAACCCCTCGGCTTTTGCCCAATCGCTGCAAACTGAACCAACATCGCAAACCGGCGTTACGTTGATCCCGGGCGGCAGCGCATTTGGCCCCGGTGGTATTTCATCCTCAAACCCAACCGGCTTTGATCGCAGCTTCACCCCGTCGGCACGCTATGGCCTGACGCTTGGTCCTGATGCAACAGATCCTCACAATCCGGCACAGTACTGGCTTGAATTTGGTGGCATGCCGCGTTCTGATCACGGCATGAATGCCCAGATCGGATTTGGCTATTCACCGTCCCCTGATGTTGGTTTTACCGTCGGCCCGTTCGTTGATCTTGATGCCGCGACGCCGGGCAATTTCGGTGTTTATCAGACCGATGCATTCGGTATGCAACATCGTGCACGTCCACGGTTCGGTTTTACCGGCACAGGCTTGACCAACGATGCCGGACTTGCCGGCTCACTGTCCTACATGCCGCTCGAAGATATCTGGATCGGTCTGCATGGCTCGGTTTCACGTGATTTGACCACAACGAACCCCAGCGACGGTCTACTTGATGGTATTGATGCCATGTTGGGGCTGACGGCTAGATACCGGATCCAGTTCTGATCATGCGATTGCGCACCGTATGCCAACGCCCCTTACAATTCCCAATTCGGATGTTGCGCAGCGCTGGCAGTGCTGTATGACTGTTTGAAAGCAAACCAACGGGACATCCAGACACGCATGAGCCATTCGCTCCCTCCTGAACACGCTGTACTTGGACCACCATTCGATGCCTGCAACGAACTGGCAGCCGCAAAGAATGCCAATCTGTATCGTGCCGCAATGCGCCTTTCGCCCGAACGGCAGCGTTTCTTTCTGGCAGCCTATGCCTCAATGCGTGTGATCGACGATATCGTCGATGACGGGTTCCTTGAATTGCCCGATGCCGAGCGCGATGCCCAACGCGAATTTGTCCTGCAAACCATTCATCAATGGCAAGCACAGGTCATTGCCGCCAAGGCAGATCTGGATAATCCCCTGCCCGAAAACGGCCCTTTGTCGGCTGAGGTCTATCAGGCCCTACGCCTGACCTTGGGACGCAGCGACCTTCCCGCAGATCCATGGATCGAACTGGCTGATGCGCTTCATCGTGACATCGCCGAAGAACCGATGGACGAATGGGAAGATTTTATCGCCTATTGCGAAGGGGCAACCGCGGCACCGGCATCGATTTTTGTTTATCTGTTGTCCGCCCGATATGACGCAGAGATCGGCTATACCTCGCCACTGACCAACCCGCCGCTCTATCACGCGCGGGACATGGCGATCTTTTGCTATATCATCCACATTCTGCGCGACCTGCCCGAAGACATCAAAGGCCCCGACCGCCTTGTCACCATCCCCTCGGAAGTCCTGATCGCTGCCGACATCACCCTTGGTGAAATTCGCAATGCCATCGGTCAGGGCAAATATGGTGATCTCGATTATCTTGGTAAAATCCTGCTCGAACATGCCTGGGAGCATTTCGAAACCGGGCAAGCCAGATCGGGTGAATTGCTGTCGGTTCTTGATACGGACGAGGCCGATACCTTATCGCGCCTGTTCACCGTCTATATCGAACTGGGCGGAGCCATGATGGAAAACGGCTACGCAGGATTCCTGACCGAACGCGATGAAATCATGCAAAGCACGGCCCAAAACAGCCTGCCTGACGTCAAAAAGGACTAGGCTTTCAAAGCCCGCCGCAAAAGAAAACCCCGCCAACTTGGCGGGGTTTGTTGTTTTGTGCCCAAACCAAATGGCTTAGCTGGCGCGAAGGGCCGCCACACCCGGAAGAGTCTTGCCTTCGAGCCATTCCAGAAACGCACCACCCGCGGTCGAGACATAGGAAAATGCCTGATCGGAATCGGCATGACGCAGGGCCGCGACCGTGTCACCGCCACCTGCAACCGACAGAAGTTTGCCGGCCTTGGTCAGTTCTGCGGCATGTTGGGCGACCGAAACGGTTGCAGTGTCAAACGGGGTAATTTCAAACGCACCCAACGGGCCGTTCCAGACCAGCGTTTCACAAGTCTCGAGACGCTTGTTCAGGTCTTCGATGGTTGCCGGACCGGCATCAAGGATCATACCATCGGCAGCGACGTCGTTGATGTCGCAAACATCATGCGGCGCATTGGCGGCAAATTCCTTGGCCACCAGACCATCAACCGGCAGGACGATTTCGCAATTGGCAGCTTCGGCTTTTTTGAAAATCTCACGCGCGGTATCAAGCAGGTCATGCTCGCACAGGGACTTGCCAACATTGACACCCTTTGCCGCCAGGAAGGTGTTGGCCATGCCACCGCCAATCACCAGCTGATCAACCTTGGCAACAAGGTTGCCCAGAAGATCAAGCTTGGTGGAAATCTTTGCACCGCCAACAATCGCCATCACCGGATGTTTTGGTGCTTCAAGCGCATTGCCAAGCGCTTCGAGTTCAGCCTGCATCAAACGACCAGCATAGGCCGGAAGCGCGCGTGCCAGACCCTCGGTCGAGGCGTGCGCACGGTGCGCACAGGAAAACGCGTCATTAACATACATATCGCCAAGCTTTGCCAGCTCAGTGACAAAGGCCGGGTCGTTCTTTTCTTCTTCGGCGTGGTAACGAAGGTTTTCCAGAAGGGCGATTTCGCCGTCTTTCAGGCTGTTGACCACGCTTGCCGCTGCGTCACCGATGCAGTCATCCGCAAACTTCACCGGACGGCCAAGCTGCTTGGCAAGGGCATCGGCAACCGGTTTCAGGCTCATTTCCGGGACGCGCGCACCTTTGGGACGACCGAAATGCGTAATCACCACCAGTTTCGCCCCGGCATCCGCCAGTTCGATCAGGCCCGGTACGGTGCGGTCAATACGAGTCGTATCGCCAACAACACCATCCTTCATCGGAACGTTAAGATCAGCGCGCAGCAAAACGCGCTTGCCAGCGACATTGACACCGTCAAGCGTATTGAAGTCAGCCATTATCTGAACCTGCTTTTGAGTTTCACAAAAGACGGGATTGGGTGTCCCGACATGGATTGAACCAAATCCTGATGCGCCTTGTTTTGCCCGATCACCTCATCCGACGCAAGGCCAGATCAAACCGGTCAAAAGACCAATCAGGAAAACCTGATCAATGGTTTCCCAGAAGGGACGCGTGCAAAAAGCCAGAAAAACTGGTCGCGACCGGACCGGTCATCAACACATGATCATCGGGCAGCCATTCAATGGTCAGTGGCCCGCCATCAAGGATCACTTCGACCTTGCGACCGGTCAGGCCACGGCGTGCCGCCGCAACACCAGCGGCACAGGCACCTGTCCCACACGCACGGGTCACGCCGACACCACGTTCCCAAACGCGCATGCGGATCTTGTTTTCATCGATGATGCTGCAAACTTCGATATTGGCGCGTTCCGGGAACATTTCATGATGTTCAAGCACCGGGCCGAATTTCTCGATATCAATGGACTCGGCGTCATCAACAAAGAAAACACCATGCGGATTGCCGACATTGACACCCACCGCATCTGAAAGCGGTCCGAGTGAGAGCGGAATATGGTTGGTATCGACCGCCTCGGACAGCGGAATGTCACGCCAATCCAGTTTGACCTGTCCCATATCAACCGTGACACGGCCATCGGCCAGACCATTGGCATCCAGCAAACCGACAACGGTTTCAATGATTACGTCTTTGCGGCCAAGTTCGCCCATGACGATATTGGCCACACAGCGGGTCGCATTGCCACACGCCTGAACCTCGCCGCCATCATTGTTGCGAATGCGCATGAAGGCATCGGCCAGATCATCGCGGGCCGGTTCGATGACGATCAACTGATCGCAACCAACCCCGGTTTTGCGATCGGCAATACGGGCAGCGGTCGCGTCATCAAGATCAAGCACAGCGGGATCGCGTCGTCCGTCAAAGACAACGAAATCATTTCCCAAACCATGCATTTTGACAAAAGGAATACCGTTCATACCCGCCTTATAGTCGTGATTCCAAAGCACGTCCATATGTGGGTTATTCACAGTGTGGCGCAACCTCGCCCTGATCAAACCCGGCGATGCGACCGTCTGTGATGACGGATCAGGAAAAACCAGCATAACCACATGACAACCGAAACTGTCGCAGCACCCCAAATGGCGGGCATCGGATCGGCGGCCGAACTTTGCGCGCCGAGCCAGGCACACACGATCACGTATGGAACCGTGCCGATAAGATAGCCAAAGCCGAACTTCGCAAATCGCATCCGGGTCACACCGGCCAGACAGCATGACACTTCGGGCAGGATCGGCATTGCACGGCAAATCATCAAAACAACCATGCCATAGCGAGAAAAGACCTCCTCCATCTCGCCTAGACGTGCTTCATCGGAAATGATCCGGCGCAGAACCGAACGGCCAAATTTCGTGCTGATCCCATATCCCATCGCACCAGCGGTGATCATGCCGGTTCCAGCTGCCAATGCGCCACCAATCGGCCCCAGAAAATATCCTGCCAACACGGTGACCGTCATGGTCGGCACGGCGATGAACAAATCCGCCACCAGAAGCGCAATGACAATCGTTGCGACAAGCCACGCATCGATTTGCTCGGCATATTCCAGCCAGCGCACGACATCATCGCGTTGCAAAAGCCCGGTTGCGATCAATATCCCGAAGGTCGCCGCAAAGCAGGTCGCAAGCACCAGTCCGGTTTTCAGAAGATCTTTCATGATCGCCTACCCCTTGCGCAAAATCGATTTCATCAGGGACGGCGACAACCGGGTGACCACCGGGATCAACCGTGCCTTGCCGACATAGATTTCATCCTGCCCGGCAAGAATGCCGTCATGGATGGCAAGGGCGGCCTGCTGTGCGGGGATCTTGGCAATGTCGCGGCTTGCGGTCATGGGGGTGTCGACCACCGGCAAGAACACCTCGCTGATGGCAATCGGCAGGTCTGCGGCAACAAGCTGGTAACGCAGGCTTTGCGAAAAGCTGTGAAGCGCAGCTTTGCTGGCGCAATAAATCGCACTGCCCGTCTTGGGGAAAAAGGCCAGCCCGGAAGACACATTGACGATGCGACTCCAGACCCCGGACCGTTGCGGTGTGCCGGTATGGCCCTGTTCTGTCCATGCCTTGATCACCGCATGACATATGCGGATGGGCGCCTGCAGGTTAATCGCAATTTCCCGATCCGCCAGAGACGCGCTGAATTCCACATCGGTCAAAACGCCCCTTTCTTGTACCGCGGCGTTATTGATCACAAGGTCAAGGCGCGGAACATCGCGGAAAGTATCGGCCATCATCGCATCAACGGATTCAGGATGCGCCAAATCGGCACACACGGTTTGCAAACCCGGATAGTGGTATTTCAGGTCATGAAGCTTCACCTCGGATCGGCCATGCGCGATCACGTTAAAACCCTGCGCATGATAAATGCCCAGCAATTCGCGTCCGATTCCCGATGTTGCCCCGGTAATAAGGACAGTTCCTGATTGTGTGTTCATATTGGCTTCCCATCCGCGTAGTCTGGCGTTCAGATCAGCGACAGTTGGCCATTACGCGGTGGGACTGGCATTAACCCGGGTTTATTGGGCATGAACATTTACGATTTGATCGAACAGCTCAGGGCTGATCCGGATCTGGCACCAAAGATACGGACCACAACCCATGCCAAAGGCAGCCAGATCATCAAACAGGGTGAGGTTTGCGGCGATGTGATTTTTCTTCGCAAAGGCCTCGCCCAGATGTCCTATGTCACATTCGAGGGCAAGGAATGGATCAAAAGCTTCTTTGCGGAAAATGCGATCATGGGAGCAAGGCGTTGCCAGATCCTGGGCGAGCCCAGCCACTTTGCCATCACATGTCTTGAGGACTGCGAAATTACCGCTGTGCCCTATGACGGCTTGCGCAAACTTGCCGCGCGTTCACCGGACCTGATGGCGATCTTTTTTGATTTCAACGAACAGGTCAGCATGCGCAAGGAAAAGCGCGAATACGAATTCCTGTGCCTGTCCGCCCAGGATCGATATCAGGGATTTCTTGAAGATTACGCCCATATCGTTCCGCGCCTGACACAGGCACAGATCGCAAGCTTTATCGGCATTACGCCAATCGCACTGTCGCGCATCCGAAAAAGGATAAATCAGGCAGAAAGTCGCGGGGTTGTCGGCGCACAATAGCGCACCTTGCTTGGCGCATAACCGGCCCGGGAAAAATAGGCCCTGAGACGTTCGTCCGGTTCACCAAGCGAGACATAGACATTGCTGCACGCATGCACGCGGGCAAGTCGGCTCATGGCGTCTCGCATGGCATCAAGGACATAGTCGCCTGACACGATTTCAACTGCCATCACATTGTCGACATGCAAGACAACGCCATCGGTCATGTCGTCGCGGACATAATACGAAAACAGTCCATGGATATAGCCGCGCTCGTTGGCGATCACGATGATGCCGCGCTCACGCTGCCAGAGGATGTCATCACCGTCGGTGCCTGCACCAACGGACTCCTTATTAACCGGCATGCAATACTGATCGACGAATGCACGCCAACGGTCAA
This sequence comes from Thalassospira sp. MCCC 1A02898, assembly GCF_001618185.1. Classification (NCBI taxonomy): domain Bacteria; kingdom Pseudomonadati; phylum Pseudomonadota; class Alphaproteobacteria; order Rhodospirillales; family Thalassospiraceae; genus Thalassospira; species Thalassospira sp. MCCC 1A02898. The sequence continues at coordinate 205,001 of NZ_LPXK01000012.1, forward strand.
AAGACATGTCGACTTTCAACATCTGAACCAGCGGATATGTCATATCCGCGGTCTGTGCTGTAAGTGGAAGTGACTTATAGGCTTCTGACATGATCCTGCCCTCTGGAATTTAGCAGATCATGCCGCAAATAAATCGGCCCCACCTTGATGTGCATCAACACCTTTTGAGGGTTTGGCGCGCATAAACACAGCCAGTACAGAAGTACCCAGCCGAAGGGCCAATACGTTTCCGCCGATTGAATTTCTGACGGGTTTGCAAGCCGAGATTGACGTAGGTCAATGGCTTTTGGATGAACTGTCCGCATACTCGCCGAACGAATTGGGAAACCTCGCCCGGAATAACGCGCCCTGACTTTCAGACAAGGTGCATTTTGGGTGGGGCTTTTTGTGCAGGTGGACCGAAGATCAAGAAGGTCGTCGGTTCATCGGGACTATTGAAACTGCCCGAGAGGGTTTTGGGCAGTTCACCCGACCACCTTGAACGGGAGTCAAGCATGAGCCAGGGGAGCATGGCACAGGCAGCATCGCCTTCAGTTGCTGTCAATTATAATATGGACGTTGTGCGCTGGGCCGCACTTGCGACCGTATTTTGGGGAGTAGTCGGATTTTTGGTGGGCGATGTCATTGCATGGCAGCTCGCATTTCCGGTTCTCAATTTTGATACAGAATTTCTGAACTTCGGACGCCTGCGTCCACTGCACACCTCGGCAGTGATCTTTGCCTTTGGCGGTAACGCGCTTCTGGCAACGTCATTCTATGTCGTGCAGCGTACCTGCCGCGCACCGCTTTATGGCGGCCGCGCACTTCCGGCGTTCGTGTTCTGGGGGTACCAGCTGTTCATCGTGATGGCGGCCATCGGTTATGTTACCGGTGTGACCCAGGGTCGTGAATATGCCGAACCGGAATGGTTCGTTGATATCTGGATCACGATCGTCTGGGTTTGCTATCTGGCAATGTTTGTCGGCACCCTTTTGAAACGTACCGAGCCGCACATTTACGTCGCGAACTGGTTCTATCTGGCCTTTATCGTGACCATTGCGATGCTCCATCTTGGCAACAACCTTGCCATTCCGGTCTCGTTTATGGGCACGAAGTCCTATTCGATGTTCTCTGGCGTGCAGGATGCATTGACCCAGTGGTGGTACGGCCATAACGCTGTGGGCTTCTTCCTGACGGCTGGCTTCCTCGGCATGATGTACTACTTCATTCCGAAACGTGCCGAACGTCCGGTTTATTCCTATCGCCTGTCGATCATCCACTTCTGGGCGCTGATCTTCCTGTATATCTGGGCTGGTCCGCACCACCTGCACTACACCGCACTTCCGGATTGGGCACAGACCCTTGGCATGACCTTCTCGATCATGCTGTGGATGCCGTCATGGGGGGGGATGATCAACGGTCTGATGACGCTTTCGGGCGCCTGGGACAAACTGCGCACGGATCCGGTTCTGCGTTTCATGGTCGCGGCTGTCGGTTTCTACGGCATGTCGACCTTCGAAGGCCCGGTCATGTCGATCAAGGCGGTCAACGGCCTGTCTCACTATACCGACTGGACCATTGGTCACGTGCATTCCGGTGCGCTTGGCTGGGTTGCCTTCGTATCGTTCGGTGCGATCTACTTCCTGATCCCGGTCCTTTGGCACCGTGAACGCCTGTATTCGATGCGCCTTGTGGCTCATCACTTCTGGCTCGGTACCATCGGGATCGTTCTTTACATCACCTCGATGTGGGTTTCGGGGATCATGCAGGGCCTGATGTGGCGCGCCTATGACGACCTTGGCTTCCTGCAGTATTCCTTCATCGAAACTGTCGAGGCAATGCATCCCTACTACATCATTCGTGCAACCGGTGGCCTGCTGTTCTTGCTGGGTTCGCTGCTGATGGTCTGGAACATCTACAAGACCATCAAGGGTGACCTCCGTAACGAAGCACCAATCGGCACACCTGCACCCGTTGCAGCCGAATAAGGGGGGAACCAGAGATGCTTCTTAAAAAACACCATATCGTAGAAAAGAACGTCTTCTTTCTGATCCTTGGTATTTTCCTGACCATCATCATCGGCGGTATCGTTGAAATTGTACCGTTGTTCACGATGGAACAGACCATTGAGAAAGTGGAAGGTGTCCGTCCCTATTCGCCACTCGAACAGGCCGGTCGTAACATCTATCTCCGTGAAGGGTGCTATAACTGCCATTCCCAGCAAATTCGTCCGTTCCGCGACGAAGTCGAACGGTATGGCCATTACAGCCTCGCAGCAGAATCGATGTATGACCATCCGTTCCAATGGGGATCGAAACGAACCGGTCCGGATCTGGCACGTGTCGGCGGAAAATATTCCAATGCATGGCACGTGGCCCATCTGATCGACCCGCGCGCGGTTGTGCCGGAATCGATCATGCCCGGCTATCCGTTCCTGGCGGAACGCAAACTGAATTTCGATGATGCCCAGGCACATCTCGAGACTCTCAAGATGGTAGGCGTTCCCTATACAGACGAGATGATCGAAGCCGCCAAGGCGGACCTTTACCTGCAGGCCAGCGAGGATGCCGCCTATGACGATGATTTCCTCGCGCGCTACCCGAATGCGGCAACAGGTGACTTTGACGGCAACCCGGCAGAACTGACCGAAATGGATGCGCTTGTTGCGTACCTTCAGGTCCTGGGCCAGATGGTCGACTTCACCACCTACAACCCGCAGATGAACCTGCGCTAATGCAAGGGGATCGTCATGGAATTCTTTACGCAACTCGCTGACTTTTTCCGCCCTCTGTGGGGTTTGTGGCTGATGCTGCTGTTCGGCGCAATTATTGCCTGGGTCATGTGGCCAAGCAAAAAGCGCAACAAGGACATGGAATCACATGCGCAGATCCCCTTCCGGGATCAGGATTGAGGGGAGAACAGAGCAATGTCGACAAAAGTCGAGAAAGATCAGGTATCAGGAACAGATACCACCGGTCATGAATGGGATGGCATCAAGGAACTGAATACCCCGCTGCCATCATGGTGGGTCTATGTCTTCTGGGTCACCTGCATCTGGTCGGTTGGCTACTGGGTGGTTTACCCGTCCTGGCCAACTGCCAATGATTATCTCAAAGGTACGTTTGGGACTACCAACCGCACCGAACTGCACGAAACCATGGCCAGTGTTGCGGCCGAGCGTGCCCCTTACATGGAACGTCTGGCAGCCCTGGATGTATCGGAAGTCGTCAATGACCCCGAACTTCTGAACTTCTCCATGGCTGGTGGCAAGGCTGTCTTTGCTGACAACTGCGCACCGTGCCACGGCACCGGTGGTGCGGGTAACCCGGGCTTCCCGTCGCTTCAGGATGATGCTTGGCTTTGGGGCGGTACACTTGAGGCGATCAACGAAACACTGCATGTTGGCATCCGCTGGGATGCCAATGAAGATACGCGCTTCAATGACATGCCGGCATTTGGTCGTGACGAACTGCTTGAACGCGACCAGATCGAAGATGTGGTCCAGTATGTTCTGTCATTCACGGACCGTGCAACTGACGCAGCAGCGGCAGATCGCGGTACGGTCGTTTTTGAGGAAAACTGCGCTTCTTGCCACGGTGAAGATGCCAAAGGCATTCAGGATCTCGGTGCACCGAACCTGACCGATGCCATCTGGCTCTATGGTGGTTCAAAAGAAACAATCACTGAAACGGTCATGAATTCTCGTCGCGGCGTCATGCCAGCATGGGAAGGCCGTCTGGACGAAGAAACCATCAAAATGCTGACGGTTTATGTCCACTCGCTCGGTGGCGGCCAGTAAGTCCACATACGAAGTCCGCATTCCAAGACAACTTTTCCGAAAAGGCCCGTGATTTGTGATCGCGGGCCTTTTTCTTTGTCGGACAGCTCACCAGCAACAATTCATACCAATATCGGCTAATAAATTGACATGTGTCATGGTGTGCAAGTCGGGTCTCTCGTATTTTCTGCCTGAGATTTGAATAATTAGAGTTTGCTCTGCAAAGCTGCCAGAAACCCAAGTTCTCCTGACAGACCAACCTTCAACGCGACTGGCGGGTTCGCCCCGCACAGAGAGCAGTCGCAAGGTTCAGAGCAACAACCAGGTAGCGAACATGGCCATGTCCACTTTGCAGCAACCAGATATCGAACCCAAAAACGTCCCGGACATCGTTGACGAAGGCGATTATGATGAAGTCCCGCTTTATAAAAAGCGCGACAAAGTCTATCCCAAACGTGTTTCCGGACGTTTCCGGAACCTGAAGTGGTTTGCGCTGATTGCACTTCTGGGCATTTACTGGGTCGTGCCATGGCTGCGCTGGGATCGTGGGCCAAGCGCACCGGATCAGGCCGTTCTGATCGATATGGATCTGGGGCGTGCCTATTTCTTCTTCATCGAAATCTGGCCGCAGGAAGTCTATTATATCACCGGCATCCTGATCATGGCCGCTGTGGGCTTGTTCCTTGCAACCTCCTTGTTCGGGCGTATCTGGTGCGGCTATGCCTGCCCGCAGACGGTGTGGACGGATCTGTTCATGCTGGTGGAACGCTATATTCAGGGTGACCGCAACGCCCGTGTCCGCCTCGACAAATCGAAATGGACGCTGGAAAAAATCTGGAAAATCAGTGCAACCCATCTGGCATGGATCATCATTTCCATGGCGACCGGTGGCGCTTTTGTCCTTTATTTCCACGACGCCCCGACCGTGATGGTCGATATTTTCACCGCCAATGCCACCTTTGGCACGTATGTCACCATCGCGTTCCTGACGGGTTCGACTTACCTTCTGGCAGGCTGGGCACGTGAACAGGTTTGCACCTATATGTGCCCGTGGCCACGCTTCCAGTCCGCCATGCTTGATGATGAAAGCATGATCGTCACCTATGAAAGCTGGCGCGGTGAAACGCGTGGTCCGATCAAACGTAAAAACCTTGTGCGCGGCGAAGTGCCCGAAACCGGCCACTGCATCGACTGCCACGCCTGTGTAAACGTTTGCCCGACCGGTATCGATATCCGCGATGGCCTGCAAATGGAGTGCATTGGTTGCGGGCTGTGCATCGATGCCTGTAACGAGATGATGGACAAGGTCGGCTTCCCGCGCGATCTGGTTCGGTTCGACTCGGTCCAGAACAGCCAACTGCGCGCGCAGGGCAAAGCCACACGTGTACGCATCATTCGCCCCAGAACGATATTCTATGCAGTGCTTCTGGTGCTCGTCGCTTCCGTCATGATGTTTGGTCTGGCCAACCGTTCGGTGCTTGAACTCAATGTTCTGCGTGACCGTAACCCGCTGTTCGTCGCCCTGTCTGATGGTGACGTGCGCAACGGCTATACCCTTAAGGTTCTCAACAAGGAACAGGCAGAAAAATCCTATGTTCTGTCGCTTGAAGGGATTGATGCAACTGATTTCCAGATCATCGGCCTGACTCCGAACCAGGACGGCACCTATGATCTGGACGTGGCCCCAGACCGGGTCGGCAGTTTCCGTGTCTTTGTGGCAGCTGATCCCCAAACACTTGATGGTAAATCGACACCATTTGAATTCACGGTGACCGATAAGGAAACCGGCAATACCGAAACATATGATACAGTGTTCGCCGGTCCGGAAAACGACCGCTGATCGCAGACGCGTTTCAGTTCAGGAGACAAGATATGGCAATGCAGATGACATCACCTTCCACAGATCAGAATGGCCCGCGCAAGTCAGATCGCTGGATTCCGTGGTATTTTGTCGGCGGCTTTGCCGTCATGCTGATTGCCAATATCTCGCTGATCACCTTTTCGATGACCAGCTGGAATGGCCTTGTGACCAAGCATGCCTTCGAAGAGGGCAACAACTATAACGCGGCCATTTCCGGTGCTGCCCGTCAGGAAGAACTGGGCTGGCGCAGCAAGCTTAGTGTCGATGGTGTCATTGATCAAAACGGCACCATCACCGTCCTGTTCCGCGACAAAGACTCCAACCCGATCACCGGGGCAAAAATGTCCATTGTGATGTCGCGGGCAGACCGTGATGATCTTGATACCACTATCGCGATGGCCGAAATCGCACCGGGTGAATATCGTGCAAGTGCTGCCTTCCCGGTTTATGGTCGTTGGCAATTGCGCACCATCGCCAACGCGATGGGGGATGATTATCAAACTGTCGAGTATGTCGTCGTAAATCCATGAACGTCGCCCTTCAGCCCTGTCGCCATTGCGGCGAGCCGGTGACAGCCATGTCACCTGCCGCACCCGACTTTTGTTGTGCCGGGTGTGCTGGCGCCTTTGAGCTCTTGGGCGAAATGGGGCTGACATCCTATTACAACCGACGCGCAATCGATCCCAAGGTCCGGGCCCTTCGCCCGGACGAAGACGAAATCGCAAGCTTTGATTTCACCGAACTGGCCAGCACCGATACCGACGGTCATCATCATCTGAACCTGATGGTCGATGGCATCCATTGCGCGGCCTGTGTCTGGCTGATCGAAACCCTGTTGCAACGAAACAGCGCCGTATTGCAGGCCCGCGTCAATATGACGACACGCCGCCTGCGCCTGAGCTGGCAGGGCGATGTTTCCGATATCGAAGACATCATTCGCCCGGTAATGCAGATGGGCTATCGCCTGATCCCGTTTGATCCGGCCGCCCTTGAACAGGCAACAACGTCGCGCAACAAGGAATTGCTGCGCTGTCTGGCGGTTGCCGGGTTTGCAGCCGGGAACGTGATGTTGCTGTCGGTCTCGGTCTGGGCCGGATATTTTCAGGGCATGGGTGGGGCGACCCGCGATCTGTTTCACTGGATATCGGCCCTGATCGCGCTGCCTGCGGCGGCCTATGCCGGATTGCCGTTTTATCGATCCGCCCTTGGTGCCATTCGCAACCGCCGGGTCAATATGGACGTGCCGATCAGCCTGGGCGTCATTCTGGCACTTGGTATGAGTTTGGCACAAACCATTCGCGGCGAACCGCATGCCTATTTCGACAGTGCGATTACCCTTTTGTTCTTCCTGCTGATCGGGCGCTATCTTGATGGTCGTGCGCGCGGGCAGGCACGCTCGGCGGCTGAACATCTTCTGTCGCTCAATGCCCGCTCGATCACCGTGATTGAACCTGATGGTACGCGGCGTCTGATCGCACCGCAAAAGGCCACGCCGGGCATGATCGTTCTGGCTGCGGCCGGTGAACGGATCGGCATCGACGGCAAGGTGATCGACGGCCAATCTGATGTCGATACCAGCATCATCACCGGTGAAAGCATCCCTGTTCTGACCCGTCCGGGCACCACCGTGTTTGCTGGAACCACCAATATTTCCGCCCCGCTTCGTATCGAAGTCACCGCCACCGGTGGCAATACGTTGCTGTCCGAAATCGTGCGCCTGATGGAAAATGCCGAACAGGGCCGCGCCAGATATGTCGCCATTGCCGATCGGGTGGCAAAGGCCTATGCGCCGGTTGTTCATACCCTGTCGCTGGCGACCTTTATCGGCTGGTGGCTGATTGGTGGGATTGGCTGGCAGGATGCGCTGATGAATGCCATTGCCGTTCTGATCATTACCTGCCCCTGTGCGCTGGCGCTTGCGGTTCCGGTGGTTCAGGTCATTGCCACCGGGCGTCTGTTGCGTGCGGGCATTCTTGTCAAATCGGCAACCGCCCTTGAACGACTGACCAAGATCACCGGCATTATTTTCGATAAGACCGGCACACTGACCACGGGCAAACCCGAACTGGTCGGCGAACCACAGCAAGACAAACTGATGCTTGCCGCCGGCATGGCCGCCAACAGCAATCATCCGTTATCCCGCGCACTGGTGCGTGCCGCCGGAAACGTGACCCCGCAAACCAATGTTACCGAACAAGCTGGTCTTGGCCTGATGATGCAGGGTCCGGCGGGTCCGATCCGGCTTGGCAGCCGTGCTTTCTGCGATGTTGCCGAAAACGCCGATGTACCATCCGATATTACCGGACCGGAATTGTGGCTGTCTGAGCCCGGCATTGCCCCGACCCGGTTTGTCTTCCGCGATACGATGCGCAGCGACGCACCCGAAGTGATCGACACCCTGCGCACGCGTGGCTTTGAAATGACCCTGCTGTCGGGTGACCGCGAAAGCACCGTGCGCCAGCTTGCCGAAACACTTGGCATTACCAGCTGGATGGCACGGATGTCGCCGACCGAAAAAGCCAACCATATTCAGGCCCGCGCGGATCGCGGCAACCATGATTTGATGGTCGGCGATGGCATCAACGACGCACCGGCCCTTGCCGCCGCCCATGCATCAATGTCGCCGGCAACGGCTGCTGAAATTTCGCAAAACGCGGCCGATATCGTGTTTCAGGGGGATCGGCTTGGCGCCGTGATCGAGGCAATTGATGTCGCGCGCAAGGCTGATCGACTTGTCCGTCAAAATTTTGCCCTGTCCTTTGCCTATAACGTGATCACGATCCCGCTGGCGGTATCAGGGTTTGTCACACCGCTTTTTGCGGCAATCGCCATGTCATCCTCATCCCTGATTGTGATCGCCAATGCCTTGCGTTTACACGCAAAATCGGGCAAGTCTGACGGGGTCGGCATCAAACCGGCGACCACGTTGTCGCAGCAGGCAGGGATATAATGCCATGAGCAACCTCCTTCTCCTGATCCCGATTGCATTGTTTCTGGGGCTTCTGGGCCTTGGGGCCTTCTTGTGGTCGTTGCGTTCCGGGCAGTTTGACGATATGGAAGGTGCGGCAAATCGCATTCTGTTTGATGACGATGACGTCACGCCTCCGGGGAACTCAAAGAAGTTCCATGAAGACGATAGTTAGAATTGCTTGAAACTGGGCTATCTCATCGGATAGATTGGTTTGTATTGCGCTTACCGGGTCACCAGCATCGGAGTCTACGATGGCAGTCCGCCCCCAACTCTGCGAAGCCTGTTCTATCAAGGACTTGACTTTTTGCTCCGCATTGCATGGCGATGAACATGATCAGCTGCGTCAATTGCTTACGCATGCACATTATGACCCGCACACCACGATTTTCCACGAAGCCGAAGATGCTGATTACGTCTTTAACGTCACGTCTGGCTCGGTAAAGTTGTATAAATTGCTCGGCGATGGCCGCCGCCAGATCACCGGTTTCCTGTTTGCAGGTGACTTTCTTGGTCTCGCACTGAATGCCAATTACAGCTACACCGCCGAGGCGATTGAACCGGTAACCGCATGTCGGTTCCCGCGCCAGAAGCTGGAAAAACTGTTCGACAAGTTTCCGCATCTTGAAAAACGCATGCTGGGCATGGCGGTCGATGAACTGGCCGCCGCACAGGATCAGATGCTTCTGCTAGGCCGCAAGACCGCCAAGGAAAAGGTCGCATCCTTCCTTTTGATGCTGGCCCGCCGTCAGGAACACCGCGGCGAAAGCAGCGAGACAATCAACGTGCCCATGAGCCGTTCCGACATTGCCGACTATCTGGGTCTGACCATTGAAACCGTGTCACGCACCCTGACCCAGTTGCGCAAGGAAGCAACGATTACGCTCAAGGATAACCGCCATATCGAGGCGGTCGGTCTCGACATGCTTGAAGATCTTGCCGAAGGTCTGTGATTTCTGCGTGCCTGTAATCGGCCAAGAGCATTTTAGGACGCTGATCCTTCGAACGATCAGCCAAACCACGCCCAAAATCCCGGTTATTGGCCGAACTGCCTATTTCGCGATTGCAAAAAAGGTTTCCCGATCGCGGTCATGATATTGTAAACATGACCGCACGCTCGACAAAGATCGGGCAGCGAAATCCGGTTGTACCGGGGGAGAAACGTCATGAGTGCCACCAGCAAAAAGATGGGCCGGACCTCCGTCCCAGAACTCCGTGCCCGTAAGGGCAAAGATCCGATTGTCTGCCTGACGGCCTATACCGCGCCGATGGCGCAACGCCTTGATGAACATTGCGACCTGCTTCTGGTCGGTGATTCACTGGGCATGGTTGTCTATGGCATGGAAAGCACGCTTGCCGTGACCGTCGATATGATGGTCAACCATGGCAAGGCCGTGATGCGCGGATCAAAGAATGCCTGTGTTGTTGTTGATCTGCCGTTTGGCAGCTATCAGGAATCCAAGGAACAGGCGTTCCGCACAGCATCCCACATTCTGGCTGAAACCGGCTGTGCCGCTGTCAAGCTTGAAGGCGGCGCCGAACTTGCCGAAACCATCGAATTCCTGACCATGCGCGGGGTGCCGGTCATGGCCCATATCGGCCTGATGCCCCAACAGGTCAACACCATGGGTGGCTTCAAAAGTCAGGGCCGCGACGAAGAAACCGCACGCAAAACCGTTGCTGATGCCAAGGCGGTTGCCAAGGCCGGCGCCTTTTCGGTTGTCGTCGAGGGCACGGTTGAACCCGTCGCACGTCAGATCACCGAGGCCATCGACATCCCGACCATCGGCATTGGTGCCTCGGTCGCCTGTGATGGGCAGGTTCTGGTCACCGAAGACATCCTTGGCCTGTTTTCCGACTTCACGCCGAAATTCGTCAAACGCTACGCCAATCTTGGCGATGCGGTATCCGAGGCCGTCGGCCAATATGCCGACGAAGTGCGAACCCGTCAGTTCCCGACGGATGAACATTGCTTTGGGTTAGCGAAAAAAGGTAAGTTGCGCGCTGTCTGATCCAGACCGCCGCGATTTTCTGCAATCTTCGATACGACGAAAACGATGTCCCTTACGACTGTTCACACTGTCGCTGATCTGCGCGCGACTATTGCCAACTGGCGCGCCGAAGGCCTGCGTGTCGCCCTGGTTCCGACCATGGGCGCGCTTCATGATGGCCATATCAGCCTGACACACCTTGCCCGTGAACACGCAGATCGGGTGATTGTTTCGATTTTCGTCAATCCGACCCAGTTTACGCCCAACGAGGATTTCGGCGCCTATCCACGCACCCTGCCCGCCGATCAGAAACTGCTTGATGACGCCGGGGTCGAGCTGTGCTTTGCCCCCTCGGTCGAGGAAATGTATCCCGACGGTTTTGCCACCAAGGTCTCGGTTGATGGCGCGATGACCGGTGTGCTGTGTGGGGCGGCCCGCCCCGGCCACTTTGATGGCGTGGCACAGGTGGTGACCAAATTGCTGCTTCAGGCCCTGCCCGATTGCGCGATTTTTGGACAAAAAGACTATCAGCAACTGATGGTCATCCGGCGTTTCAGCGCAGATCTGAACATCCCGGTCGAGATCATCGGCGCAAAAATCCTGCGCGAAGACGATGGCCTCGCCATGTCATCGCGCAACCGCTATCTGACACCTGACGAACGTGCGATTGCCCCGACACTCAACAAGGTCTTGAGTGACATCACTGCCAAGGCCGCCAAAGGCGCCGAACTTGGCCCGCTTTTGGCCAAGGGGCGCGAAGATATCCTGTCTGCCGGATTTGATCCGATTGATTACCTTGAAGTCCGCGATGCCGATACGCTGGAACTGATCAGTGATACGGTGACAAAACCGGCCCGAATCTTTGTTGCTGCCCGGCTTGGCAAGGCGCGTCTGATTGACAATCACGCGATTGAGCCTGCGTAATTCTGGGCATGAGCCGGGCATGACTGCCGGTTAAACACCCGGGCACAGTGGCGGAATCGCCGATTGCGCGCCAAACAGGATGAAAAGCGCAGAATAACGCGCTTTTGCGCCCGATTGCGCTTGACTCCCACCCCCTGATCCAATAAACCCTCCCCACCAAAGGTCGCCCAAGAGGTGACTCCCCCAGTCCTCGAGTTTCGAGCACTGGGTTTTAGTTTTTTGTGCGCACACGGTGGAAACACCAGCAACACAGACGGGATTTGGAATGTTTGAAGGACTAAGCGATCGCCTTGGCGGGGTTCTCGATAAGCTGCGCAAACGTGGCGCGCTGAAAGAATCCGACGTCAAGGAGGCCATGCGCGAAGTACGCGTCGCCCTGCTTGAGGCGGACGTGGCACTTCCGGTCGTTAAAACCTTTATCTCCAACGCCACCGAACGTGCAGTTGGTGCCGATGTTCTGCGCTCGGTCACCCCGGGCCAGATGGTCGTCAAGATTGTCCATGACGAACTGAAAAACATGCTGGGCGAAGGCGAGGAAATCAATCTCGCTTCCACCCCTCCGGTTCCGATCCTGATGGTCGGTCTGCAGGGTTCGGGTAAAACCACCAGTTCCGCCAAGATCGCGCTGAACCTGACCAAAAAGCGCAACAAGAAAGTCCTTCTGGCATCGCTTGACATCTATCGTCCGGCCGCCCAGCAGCAGCTGAAAGTTCTGGCCGACGATAACGGTCTTGGCATTCTGCCGATCGTCATGGGCGAAAAGCCGGTTTCGATTGCCAAGCGCGCAATGGATACCGGACGCAAGGAAGGCTATGACGCGGTCATCCTTGATACCGCCGGTCGTCTGCATATCGACATGGAACTGATGAGCGAAGTCGCCCAGATCCGTGATGCCGTCAACCCGGTCGAGACCCTTCTGGTCACCGATGCGATGACCGGTCAGGACTCGGTAAACGTTGCCAAGGAATTTGCAGACAAGGTCGGGATCACCGGTATCGTTCTGACCCGTGTTGATGGTGATGCGCGCGGTGGTGCCGCCCTTTCGATGCGTCAGATCACCGGCTGCCCGATCAAGATGATCGGTATCGGCGAAAAAATCGACGAGATGGAAGCCTTCCATCCTGATCGTATCGCCAACCGTATTCTTGGCATGGGCGATGTCGTCAGCCTGGTTGAAAAGGCTGCCGAAAACATCAAGGCCGAAGACGCCGAGAAAATGGCCAAGAAGCTGCGCAAGGGTCAGTTTGACCTGAACGACCTTCTGGCACAGCTCAAACAGCTTCAGAAAATGGGTGATCTTTCCGGAATCATGGGGATGCTGCCGGGCATGGGCGCGCTGAAAAAACAGATGTCGCAGACCAAGCTTGACCCCAAACTTCTGACCCACCAGGAAGCGATCATCCTGTCGATGACGCCGAAAGAACGTGAAAACCCGGCCCTGATCAAGGCATCGCGCAAAAAGCGTATTGCCGCTGGCTGTGGTCTGAGCGTTCAGGATGTGAACAAGCTTCTGAAGCAGTACCAGACCATGTCCACCATGATCAAAAAGATGGGCAAGATGGGCAAAAAGGGTTTGTTTGGCGGCATGCCGAAAATGGACCCGGCAATGCTTGAGGGCGGCGATATGCCCGACCTCAACAACTTGCCAAAAGGATTTACCGGTGGCGGGGGCGGTTTGCCGCCCGGGTTGCCGGGATTGGGAGGCGGCGGTGGCTTGCCTCCGGGATTCCCGGGGTTCGGCAAAAAGAAATAGCCAAGCCCCCGGTTCTGAAATGGGTTCTTCAAGAATTCCTCTTAGGAACCAAAACCGGCCCACAAAGCCGGATCAAAGACCAAGTGAATAGGCCCCTCGGGGTCATGATTTAGAAGACTACAAACCCAAGCTGAAAGGAACTTATCCGAATGGCTGTCAAGATTCGTCTTTCCCGTGGCGGTGCCAAGAAGCGTCCGTACTACCGTATCGTAGTTGCTGACGTTCGTGCCCCGCGTGACGGCAGCTTCATCGAGCGCGTCGGTACCTACGACCCGATGCTCCCGAAGGATGCTGACAACCGCGTAACCTTCAAAGAAGAGCGCATCAAATACTGGCTGTCCGTTGGCGCACAGCCGACCGATCGTGTTGCACGTTTCCTGGGCAAAGCTGGCCTGGCTGACGCGTTCAAACCGACCGAACAGCCGCAGAAGTCTGCTCCGAAAGCGAAAGCTCAGGAACGTCTTCGTGAGAAAGCTGAGAAAGCCGAAGCTGCTGCTGCCGCTGCTGCGGAAGCCGCTGCCGAAGCAGCAGCACCTGCTGAAGAAGAAGCTGCAGGCGAGTAATCGCTGAAGGCACGCTTTGATCAGATACCGGAAACTTGTGAACCGAAATGGCTGATACCCGCAAATCCAAAAACGACGAAGCTTATGTCTGCGTCGGCATGATCACCGCCCCGCACGGGGTGCGTGGTGCCGTGCGCGTCAAAAGCTATACCGTCGATCCGGATAACCTTGTCGGTTACGGCCCGTTGTTCGACGCCAAGGGACGCGTGAAATACAAGCTGTCTCCTGTCGGACATGTCCGCGACCAGCTGATCGCCAAGATCGAAGGTGTGGACGACCGGGACGCTGCCGAACGGCTGCGGGGCACCAAGCTGCATGTACCGCGTGCTGCACTGCCTGACACGGTTGAAGAAGATGAATTCTACCTTGCTGACCTTGTCGGTCTGAAAGCGTTCCACATTGATGGTTCGGTTTTTGGCACCGTACGGGGTGTGGCTGATTTTGGCGCTGGCGACGTAATCGAAGTCGCGCTTGAAGAAGCCAAGAACAAGGTTGTTGTTCTTCCCTTCACCAAGGAAGTCGTGCCCGAGGTCATTCTTTCGGAACGCAAGATGGTGGTAAATCCGCCCGAGGGGCTACTGCAGGATGAGGACGGACCCGGTAATCGTAACCGTCGTCCGAACAAACCCCGCAAGGACTCTCAGGCCGACCGCGATTCTGATGCCGTTACTGCCGATGCAGTAGGCGCGGAAACCGCGACCGGCAGCGGGAAGGAGGCCTGATCGATGTCTGTGTGGCAGGCAAAAGTTGCAACCCTGTTCCCGGAAATGTTTCCGGGGGTGCTTGGTCAGTCTTTGGCTGGCAAGGCGCTTGAAAACGGGATCTGGTCGCTTGATGTCAAAGACATCCGCGATCATGCAACCGACCGCCACCGCACTGTAGACGACAATCCTTTCGGGGGCGGGGCCGGCATGGTCATGCGCCCGGATATTGTCGACGCCGCCCTGCGTGAATTGCGTGGCTCTGCACCGCAGTTGCCGCTGATTTATCTCAGCCCGCGGGGAAAAGTGCTGAACCAGAAACGCTGTCGCGAATTGGCAGCAGGCCCGGGTGCCATCCTGCTTTGCGGTCGTTACGAAGGTATTGACCAACGGGTTCTGGATGAACACGAGGCCGAGGAAATCAGCATCGGTGATTACATCCTCATGGGCGGCGAACTGCCGGCCATGGTCCTGATTGAATCGTGCATTCGCCTCATCGAGGGAACGGTCAACAAGACCGAGTCTGTCGACGAGGAAAGCTTTGAAACCGGGTTGCTTGAATATCCGCATTACACGCGCCCGGCCAACTGGAACGGGCGTGAAGTGCCGGAGATCTTGCTTTCCGGACATCATGCCAAGGTACAAGCCTGGCGGCATGCTCAGGCAGAAGAAATTACCCGCGCGCGACGCCCGGACCTTTGGGACCGGTACGTGGCAAACGGGAACATCAAAGAGGGTTAAACCATGACCAACATCATCCAGCAGCTCGAGAAAGAGCAGCTCGACAAAATCGTTGCGCAGCGCGAAGTTCCGGAATTCGATGCAGGTGATACCGTCCGTGTACACCTGAAAGTCGTTGAAGGTACCCGTGAGCGTATCCAGCAGTTCGAAGGCGTATGCATTGCGCGTAAGAACCGCGGCCTGAACTCTTCCTTCACCGTGCGTAAAATTGCATCGGGCGAAGGCGTTGAGCGTATCTTCCAGTCGTACTCCCCGGCCATCGACAAAATCGAAGTCGTTCGCCGCGGTGACGTACGTCGCGCGAAACTCTACTACCTTCGTGGCCGTACCGGTAAATCTGCACGTATCGCCGAGCAGACCACCGGCCACAAAGGCAAACTGACCGCCGAAGAACGCAAGAAGAAGTAATTCTTCGCTGTTTTCAGCATCAGAACAAAGACGGGCTCACCTTCGGGTGGGCCCGTTTTCGTTTCCAACGTGTTACAAATTGTAAGGTTTAGTCTATTGGACGGATCACAATCTGATCGACATCCAGATAACTATTCATGCGCGTGAACGAGCGCCGTGCCCGGCCATCAAAGAACTGTATTTCTTCCCCTGCTTTCAGTCGCCAACGCATCCGTCGTCCATCGATATCCGGCAAAGGATCGGAAGTGACAACCGAGTTCTCAACCTCCTGAACAAGATTGAACTCAACCTCAACATCCTGCCTCGCCCTCAGCGTACGAACCCAAGAACGATTATATTTATGACCAACGTACCCCCAATATGGCGTCATCTCATTCTGAATTGAAGTCGCTACAACATCATCGGAGCTACCATTCAACTCGCCTAGGATCAGTCGACCTTTGCCAATGCTGGGGATAACCACGGGTATCATGAGCTCGTCACCCTGCTTTGCCATCCAAGAGTCTTCAAACTTCTCATAAAACCAAAGCTGGGACGTGTCAGAAAACGGGATGAAATAATCCACCGTTTTTCCACCTTCGCGCAATTTCTTCTGCGCCAACTCAGGTGAGATCAGTTTGTTCTCTTGTATGGAGTAGCTTGCAGTTCCATAGAAAGGGTCCAACAGCGCTGTACTTTTATCAGACAAGTTAACCAATAAAGCCGAATGGGCAGCTCCGGTTTGAACCATATCCCATTGAAAAGACTGATACCCAAGCTCAGCCAAAATGAAAGCAAGATTCCGCGCTGCATTGTCACAAAGCCCCTTCTGCAACACGGTCTCTATAACGCCGTTCGGAAACTGGACGAACTTAGGTAGAAGAGGATGGGTCAAATAGGGACGTAATCTTAAAAGTAAAATAGAGCGCGGTGATACCTCGGAAAATTCTCGATGAACTTCCGCGGAAATCCTTAACAAGGTTTCCGCTTCAGTCGCATTCTCAATTTCAGCAGATTTGATTATCTGCTGCGCGTGGCGTTCTGCCTGTGCAACAAAATAGCTCCGAACCCCCAAAACACCTACACCCGAACCAATGATTAAGAGACCCAAACCGATCAAGAGTGCTTTCTTCGGAAAAAACGCGCGGACCATTTTACAGGCTTTCTGACTGTTCAAGAAAATTGTTATCAGCTCTGACTAGTTGACAACTGCAGGCACTTTGTAAATGCCCAAAAAGCAACGAATCGCCTTGAATTTCTGTAACCTTTGAGCCAAGAGATCAGCAAATCTCATCAATATTTGTTATATCAGATATATTTAATTCAGAAAAAATCTCAGAAAAAACATGTTCTCTTTGATGAATAGGACGTAATCACACCGAAAACAATAACGGTTTGACAAAACGCTCTCCCGATGTCTTGTGATTTGGAAGGTGGCGTGTATAAAGGCACTCCCGCGGCAAATACGAACAAACCCGCGTGGTTCTGGATAATAAAATTTCGCAAACCGGATAAAGCCGGTTGCGCCGGAGAAACGCCAAGCCCCACCCGCCGTCAAAAGCAGGTATTGCAGCAATCTTCGTCCCATTCAGAACCGCACCCAGCGGCTTGATCGTTGCTGCTCAAAAGATCGATGTATTATGAGGAGGTCGAGATGGGTCAACCTAAAACCCTTTTTGACAAGATTTGGGAAAGCCATGTGGTCGACACGCAGGATGATGGTACCTGCCTGCTTTATATTGACCGTCATCTCGTCCACGAAGTGACCAGCCCGCAGGCCTTCGAAGGTCTGCGCAATTCGGGCCGCAAAGTGCGCCATCCGGAATTGACGCTTGCCGTGCCGGATCACAACGTTCCGACCTCTGACCGTTCCGAAGGCATCAAGGAAGAAGACAGCCGCATTCAGGTTGAAACCCTTGACCAGAACGCCAAGGATACCGGCATTCACTATTTCCCGATGAACGATCTCCGTCAGGGCATCGTGCACATTGTCGGCCCGGAAGAAGGTTTCACCCTTCCTGGCGTGACCATGGTTTGCGGTGACAGCCACACCTCGACCCACGGCGCTTTCGGCGCGCTGGCATTTGGTATCGGCACGTCCGAAGTTGAACACGTTCTGGCAACCCAGACGCTGGTTCAGAAACCGGCCAAGAACATGCTGGTCAAGGTCGAAGGCGATCTGCATCCGGGTGTGACCGCCAAGGACATCACCCTTGCGATCATCGGTCGCATCGGCACTGCTGGCGGTACCGGCTATGTCATCGAATATGCTGGCTCGGCGATCCGTTCGCTGTCGGTTGAAGGCCGCATGACGGTCTGCAACATGTCGATCGAAGGCGGCGCACGCGCTGGCCTGATCGCCCCGGACGAAAAAACCTTTGAATATATCAAGGGCCGCCCGATGGCGCCGAAAGGTGCCGCGTTCGAGCAGGCTGTTGAATACTGGAAGACCCTGCCGTCTGACGAAGGCGCACATTACGACAAGATTGTCGAAATCGATGCCGCCGAAATCGTCCCGCAGGTTACCTGGGGCACCAGCCCGGAAGACGTCGTTCCGGTTACCGGCACCGTGCCGTTCCCGTCTGACGGCAAGGATGCCGGCAAGCAAAAGGCAATTGCCCGTTCACTGGAATATATGGGTCTGACCGCAGGCACCCCGATCGAGGAAATCAAGATCGACCGTGTCTTTATCGGTTCTTGCACCAACGGTCGTATCGAAGACCTGCGTGCTGTTGCCGAAGTCGCCAAGGGCCGCAAGGTTGCCGAAACCGTCAATGCCATGATCGTTCCGGGCTCCGGTCTTGTGAAAGAACAGGCCGAGGCAGAAGGCCTGCACGAGATCTTCATCGAAGCAGGCTTTGACTGGCGCGAGCCGGGCTGCTCGATGTGTCTGGCGATGAACCCGGACCGTCTGGCCCCGGGCGAGCGTTGCGCTTCGACCTCGAACCGTAACTTTGAAGGCCGTCAGGGCCGTGGTGGTCGTACCCACCTCGTCAGCCCGGCCATGGCAGCTGCGGCTGCGATCACCGGTCATCTGACCGACATTCGCAAACTCGGTTAAGGAAGGTTCCCCATGGCCGATCACACATTGATCAATTTCCGCGAAAGTGCCCCTCGTCTGGGCCGCGCACCGGTGCTTGAGCACCTCCTGCCGCAACTGACCGGCATCAACCTGCCGGACTTCGTGGCCCAGGAACTCGACGCGACCGAAGAATTGATCGAAGCACTCGGTCTGGCCTGGGAAACTGGAAGCAAGGGATAAGATAATGGAAAAATTCACCAAGCTCACCGGTGTTGCAGCACCACTGCCGATGATCAATGTCGATACCGACATGATCATTCCCAAACAGTTCCTCAAAACCATCAAACGTTCGGGCCTTGGCAAGAACCTGTTTGATGAAATGCGTTACGACGACAACGGTAACGAAATTCCGGATTTCGTTCTGAACAAGCCAGCCTATCGCAATGCCAAGATCCTCGTATCGGGTGACAACTTTGGCTGTGGCTCGTCGCGTGAACACGCACCCTGGTCGCTGCTTGATTTCGGCATTCGCTGCGTGATCGCACCAAGCTTTGCTGACATTTTCTATAACAACTGCTTTAAGAACGGCATCCTTCCGATCCGTCTGCCGCAGGAAGATGTCGACAAACTGATGGCCGACGCCGAACGCGGTGCGAATGCGACCGTCACCGTTGATCTTGAAAATCAGGAAATCACCGGTCCGGATGGCGGCTGCATCAAGTTTGAAGTCGAAGAATTCCGCAAGCATTGCCTGCTGAATGGCCTCGACGACATTGGCCTGACCCTGCAGAAGGCCGATGCCATCAACGATTTCGAAGCCAAGCGCGCTGCATCGCAGCCCTGGCTGTCGCTGTAATTGCAAAAACGGGCGGCAAACATCGGTTTGCCGCCCGTTTTCTGATCGTTACGGGGTGAGCGGCCCCAAAAAATCTGGGAAGGAAGCATTTATGAGCACCACCAAAAAAGTACTGATGCTGCCGGGCGATGGAATTGGCCCGGAAGTCATGCGTCAGGTTCAGCGCGTCATGGACTGGATGGCGAAAAAGCGCAGCGTGAATTTCGAAATCACCGAAGGTCTGATCGGCGGCGCATCCATTGATGCCCATAAAAACCCGCTGACCGACGAAACGCTTGCGGATGCCATGGCCGCCGACGCTGTTCTGCTGGGTGCTGTTGGTGGTCCGAAATGGGACGACATGCCGTTCGACATCAAACCGGAACGTGGCTTGCTCAAAATCCGTAAGGAAATGGGCCTGTTTGCCAACCTGCGTCCGGCACTGGTGTTTGACGCCCTTGTTGGTGCATCGACGCTTAAAGAAGACGTCGTTAAGGGTCTTGATATCATGATCCTGCGTGAACTGACCGGTGGCATCTATTTCGGTCAGCCGCGCGGCATCGAAGAACGCGACGGTGTCCGTCACGGCTTCAACACCCTTGTTTACTCCGAGCCGGAAGTCGAACGCATCGCGCGCGTTGCCTTTGACATGGCAATGAAACGTAACAAGCGCCTGTGCTCTGTCGATAAGGCGAACGTTCTGGAATCCACCGTTCTGTGGCGCGAAGTTGTCGAACGTGTTGCCAAGGACTTCCCGGAAGTCGAACTGAGCCACATGTACGTCGATAACGCCGCCATGCAGCTGGTGCGTAACCCGAAACAGTTTGACGTGATGGTCACCACCAACATGTTTGGCGACATTCTTTCCGATTGTGCCGCCATGCTGACCGGGTCGCTTGGCATGTTGCCGTCTGCGTCCCTTGGTGCTGCGGATGCAAACGGTGCGCGCAAGGCGCTTTACGAGCCGGTACACGGCTCCGCCCCGGACATCGCCGGTCAGGACATCGCCAACCCGCTGGCAACCATCCTGTCATTCGCCATGATGCTGCGTTATTCGTTTGATATGGGCGACGATGCCACCCTGATCGAAGACGCGGTACAGAACGTCCTTAAGGGCGGCCTGCGTACTGCAGACATCATGCAGCCGGGCATGGCCAAGGTTTCGACCACGGTTATGGGTGAGTCGCTGATCAGCGAACTCGACAAGCTCGTCTGATCGTTTCAAGCGATCCCGATATTAAAAAGGCCGGATATTGATCCGGCCTTTTTGCATTAATGGGTAATCTCGACGGCGTCGGCAAGAATGTCGGAAAACAGCGCCAACTTGTCCGGGTTCCGATGGACAAACAGATCAACAATCTTTCCGTCGCGTTCGGTCGCGCAAAGTGCGGTGGCCACAACACCGTCTTCGGCCATAAGGATCCAGCATTGATCCTTGATCGTGACGCCAAAGATGCGCTCACCCGGACTGCGCTTGCCCCAGACACCAAGAAAGAACCGCGACACATGATCTGCGCCAAACAGCGGATTGGCGGTCGCCAGTGCCTTGCCACCACCATCGGAATGCAAAATCACATCAGGTGCCAGAAGATCTAGCAACCGGCCAACGTCACTCGTCCCGATGGCCGAGACAAACGCATCCAGACGATCCCGATCACACGCCGTTGCATTTGGTTCGGGCGTCGCATCGCGATCACTGTCGCGCTGCATCTTGCGCCGGGCGCGGAACAGGATCTGACGGGTATTGTTCGGCGTGCGTTCGATCAGGGGGGCGATATCGTCATGCATCCAGTCAAAAACTTCATGCAGCACAAGTGCCACACGTTCTACCGGGGCCAAGCGTTCAAGCATCAACATATAAGCCTGCCCAAGGCCGTCCTGCTCGATCAACTGGGTTTCGGCTTTGGGTTGTTCGGGCGGCAACCACGGTTCAGGCAGCCAGTGACCGACATAGTTTTCGCGCTGGCGGCGGGCTGATTTCAAAACATCGAGGCAGATATTGCTGCACACCCGGACAAGCCAGCCGGTGGCGTCATTGATCGTCTCATGATCCTGATTGCGCCACCGCAACCAGACGTCCTGAACCGCATCCTCGGCATCGGCGTGACTGCCCAGCATACGATAAGCCAACGCGGTCAACCGTGCCCTGTGTTGTTCAAAAATCCGATCTGCCAAAGATGTCCCACCAAACGCGTGAAGCGATACGGGGAAATCCCGTATCGCTGTGTGTCTCCGATTGTAAGGGGTTTTTACGCCTCCGTCAGGAAGCTTACGACGATCATGCAAATTCATGCTGCGCGATGCCCAACCGGTTCCATGCATTCATCGTGGCAATGATGCAGGTCAGCTCCGAAATCTCGGCTTCTTCGAAATGATCAAGAAGCACCCGATGGCATTTCGAAATCGTGACTTGGCATTCCGCCCGGGTCAGGCATTCGGCCCATGCCAGTGCCGCACGCTCTGCCGCGCTAAACCCTTCGGCACCCTGCCAAACCGGCAACATCGCAAGCTTGACCGGATCGCCGCCATGTTTGGTAAAGCTGTCAGAATGCATGCGAACGCAATAGGCACAGCCATTGATCTGCGACACCCGACACTCAATAAGGTCACGCAGTACGGGTGCAATCTGCGGGTTTTCGCCAAGCTTGGTGGCAAGGTCAAATTGGGCCTGGAACAGTTTCGGACTGACTTCATGAAAGGCAAAGCGGGTCATGGCAATTCTCCTTGGTGACACGAGGGTTAACGGGGAAAATCCCCCTCTGCCCACAAGGACGAAGCACGGGCGGCCCGCGTTACACGACCCGCCCGTAAAATTCGAAATTTATCAAATCAGCAATCTGGGATTTCAGACGATACCCGCATCCGCAAGCGCACGGGCGACATTGTCATGCATCACCCATGTCCAGTCCTCGCCATCACTTTGCGTTCCCTCGGCAAGGGTGAATATCGCCGCCAGATAATCACTGACATCACTCTTGCACGTCGGAAGGTCTGCTGCGGCCGCGATCTTGGCGGCAAGCCGGCCATACTTCTTATTCCCGATGCGGCATCCGAAATGCCCGACCGTCTCGGCCAGCTTCAGCCCGGTAATCTTGCGCCCCGGGGCTTTGACGTGGGCACGCAGCATATCGCGTTCGCAGCTCGACATTTCAATTTCGGCCAGGGCCCGGACATAGTCCTCGGGCCGTCCGATATGCGGCGCGGTATCCTTTTGCGTCTGATGATTGGCGTCATCCCGGCTGATCATTTCAAACATGTCGTTTCCTCCCGACAGAATGACCGGTTTTCCGCTTTTCACATCTGTCGTGCCGGTCCATCACGCGATGTGGCTTGGTTTGAAGGCACGTCTTTGATCTTCTTTGTTTTGATTTTGATTTGCAGTCATGCGGTGCATGTCGCCGCAACAGGGTCGCACGGCTCTTTATTGAATATGGGAAGCAGCAAGCAGAAAACAAACAGGGCGGGAAACCATCGCTCCCCGCCCTCTATCATTGCGACCCTCAGGCATATTCAAAGCCCGGCTTGGTAAAGACGAACTGGCCGACTCGCATGCCGCCGCCGCCCTCGCCCGCGTCAAAGGCATTGATGCATCCGGCCAGATAGAATTCCCACATGCGTTTGAATTCTTCGTCGTACTTTTCCGGGTCAAGTTCATCGGCGACTTTGCGGAACCGATCACGCCACGCAATAAGCGTCTGGGCATAGTTGCGACCGGCATGGAAGTTTGAGGCCTCTACCGTCAGGTTGGCATGTTCGGCAGCCTCGATCACTTCATGCACCGCCGGAATGTACCCGCCCGGGAAGATATATTTATCAATCCACGGCGAGGTAAATTCAGCCCGCGGCTTGATGATGGTATGGATCACAGCCCGCCCGCCGGCCTTCAGAAGCTCACTGACCTTTTCGAAATAGGTTTTGAACTGATGACGACCAACATGCTCAAACATGCCGACCGATACAACGCGGTCGTACTTCCCGGCATTGGCATCGGCAAACAGCCGATAATCCAGCAGGTGGTAATCAAGCCCCGCCTTCATATTGCCGCCCATCTCCGAACGCTTTTCCTGCGCCCAGTTATATTGTTCGGTCGAAAGCGTGATGCCATGCACCTCTGCCCCGGTCTCACGATGGATAAAGCGGCTTAACCCGCCCCAGCCACAACCGATATCGACCACGCGCAGGCCCGGCTCATTGATTTTGAGCCGCTGGGTGGTCAGGCTCATTTTCCGGTGCTGGGCTTCTTCAAGAGTCTGGGCCCCATCATCCCAGAAGGCACATGAATATTGCATCTCCGGATCAAGGAACCGGGTGTAAAGATCATTGCCGATATCATAGTGATGGCGCACGCGGTGTGAGGCGGCCCTGACCGATGTAAACTGCCCGATCTGGAATTTCAGCGCCTGCAGCTTTTCGATAAAGCTGCCAAACCCGCTGGTCGAATGCCCGCCTTCGAAATTAAGACGCAGCACCTTGATCAGGTCCTCCATCTCGCAGTTCACAAGGTCGAATCCGCCATGCATGAAGGCCTCGCCAAAGCCCGGATCTGGGCTCAGTGCCATTTTAAGTGTGTTGGTCCAGTCCGGGACGGTCATACCCGCCCGCGGTTCTGATCCATCTCCCAGCACGACCTCGTGCTTGTCATCCACACGGAATACCAAAGTCCCGCGCGTGACATGTTCCCGAAAGAAATCGAGAACCTTTTTCTGTGTCCAATCCAAACTCATCGGGTACGTCATTTGCCGTCCTTTTTATAAAAGTCCGAATAGTGATCGCCCCATATGCAGCAATGCCGCATATCTGTAATGAACCCGTGATCAGGATCGTTTTGTCTGGCCGTCCGGAGGATCGTCAGGTGGTCACATCGGTGGCTTGGACGCCAACCAGGCAGAAATTCAGAAATCAACCTGGCAAGATGCAAAACGTTTCTGATTTCAGGTTCGCTACATGAACCCCTTTGGTAATTCTGCCAGATTTTTCTGCGATCTCAAGTAGTAATCATGATCACATTGGCAACGACATGCTTGCGCAATCGCCGAGAAACCCTTACATCTCGCCGCAGATTATCAGACATTACCCAAAGGCATGGTCGCTGCGTCATCCGTTGTCGCACGGGGTTTTCCCGTTCCGGCATCATTTTGATCACCATGCCGACAAGACTGAAAGAGGCACCCTGATGGGCTACAAAATCGCCGTTGTCGGCGCGACCGGAAATGTCGGGCGCGAGATGCTCAACACCCTTGCCGAACGCAAATTCCCGGCAGACGAAATCTTTGCGCTGGCATCGTCGAAATCCATCGGGCGCACCGTGGGCTATGGCGAAGATGACGAGATCAGTGTTCTCGATGCCGCAACCTTTGATTTTTCAAAGGCCGATATCGCCCTGTTCTCGGCCGGTGGTGAAACCGCCAAGAAACTGGCCCCCAAGGCTGCCGAAGCAGGCTGCGTTGTCATCGACAATTCCAGCTATTGGCGCATGGAACCGGGTGTTCCGCTGGTCGTGCCCGAGGTCAATGGCGATGCACTGGCCGGATACGCCAAAAAGAACATCATCGCCAATCCGAACTGCTCGACCATTCAGATGGTTCTGGCCCTTAAGCCACTTCATGACATCGCAACGATCAAACGTATCGTTGTTGCGACCTATCAGTCGGTGTCGGGTGCCGGTCGTGCCGCCATGGACGAGCTGTTTAACCAGACCAAAGGCATCTATGTGAATGATCCGCCAAAGAAGGAGGAATTCACCAAACAGATCGCCTTTAACGTCATCCCGCATATCGACAATTTCATGGATGATGGCGCGACCCGCGAAGAATGGAAAATGTCGGTCGAGACCCGCAAAATTCTTGCGCCGGAAATCGCAGTCCACGCCACCTGCGTACGCGTCCCGGTCTTTGTCGGCCATGGCGAAGCGGTCAATATCGAGTTTGAAAAACCGATCACGGTCGAAGAAGCCCGCAAGGCGATGAAAAACTTCCCTGGCGTTTCGGTTGTCGATTACCGGCAGGACGAAGGCTATGTCACCCCGCAGGAAGTCCAGGGCGAGGACAATGTCTTTGTTTCGCGCGTGCGCAAGGACCCGACGGTCGCAAACGGCCTGTCGCTGTGGTGCGTTGGTGACAACCTGCGTAAGGGTGCCGCCCTGAACGCGGTTCAGATTGCCGAGAAACTGGTCGCAGAATTCCTGCCGAAGAAATAATTCAAAGTCTGGATTCATTCACATAGGAAAGAGCCCGCCCTCTCAGGCGGGTTCTTTTGTTTTTGCTAACCGTCGTGGACTGAACCACAAGTGATGAGCCTAATGTGTCATCAGAATATCGGCCTCAATCTCGGACAGGGTAGTTTTCCCCAGAAGTCCAAGATCACGGTGCAATTCGCTTTTCAGGATCTCAACTGCCTGGCTGACGCCACGTTCCCCGTCAACCACCGCTGCGTATAAGAACGGCCGCCCGACAAATACAAATGCAGCCCCAAGGGCAAGTGCCTTAAGGATATCTGTCCCGCGCCTGAAGCCGCCATCGACCATAACCGGCATATTGCCTGCAACCGACACTGCATTGGGTAAGACACGCATCGGCGAAACGGCACCGTCAAGTTGCCGACCACCGTGGTTCGACAGGACGACGGCATCGCACCCAACTTTGGCAACTTCACCTACATCAGTAGCAGCCAAAACCCCTTTGACAATCAGCTTGCCCTGCCAATGATCTCGAATCAGGCGCAAATGGTCCCAATTCAGGTGATCTTTTCTGCCGAAATCACGCATGACATTGCGTGCCATGATCGGGGCACCGCGTGTCGCATAGGAATTTTCAAAATGTGGCATACCCTTTGTCATAAGGGTTTTCGCGAAAGTTCCCAAAACCCATCCGGGATGGGTGGCAAATTGCCACAGTGTTTTCGGGGTTAATCGCAAGGGTGTTGAAAACCCGGCTCTAAGGTTATTCTCGCGATTAGCCAGAACCGCGGTATCAACGGTCAAAACCAGCGTCTTGAAGCCGGTCCGCTTGACCCTGTCAACAAGAGCCAGGATTTTGTCGTCCTCGCCAGGAAGATAGGCCTGAAACCAGCTATCTGGATTGGCCTCATGAACCGCTTCCATTGGGGTTAATGATGATCCACTGAGCACCATCGGAATGTTGTGGCTGGCCGCTGCACGGGTAAGGGCGTGATCACCGTCGTAGGCCATCAAGGCCGATATCCCCATCGGGGCAATACCAAACGGCGCGTCATAGGTCTTGCCCAGCAGGTCGCATGAAATGGATCGCCCTGACACGCCCCGCAAAACCCTGGGCACAAAACCCCATTTGCCGAAAACATCCCGGTTGTCACGCAGCGACGAAGACGTTTCAGCAGCACTTGAGATATAGGTAAATAGAGGATGCGGGAGGCGGCTTCTTGCAGCCGCCTCAAAATCATCCAGACAAAGATATCTGCTCATTTTGCAGAATCATCTTCCGATTTCCGTTTGCGGATCACGCGCATGACAAGCGGTCCGACAATAACTGATACAGTAACGGCAATGATGATCTGGCTCGTGCCGTTCTGCCACAGTGTCGACCAGTCATTCCGGCCAATTCGAAGCGCAAGACGCAGGTTCTCTTCGGCAAAACTGCCAAGAATGAGACCGAGAACCACGGGCGGCAGCGGGAATTTCAGCTTGTCCATGAAATAACCGACCACCCCGAAGCCAAGCGTCAGGTAGACATCAAACATTCGTCCGTTGATGGAATACACACCGATAAAGACAAGTGCGATAATAATTGCGCCAAGCATCGGGCGCGGAAGACGCAAAACCTGAGCAAAGCTGTTGGTAGCAAGTGACCCGCCAAGAAATATCAGAAGAATTGCCCCGAACAGGAACTGCCACATAAAGCCGAAGACCAGGTCAGGATTGTCGCGGAACAACATCGGTCCGGGCTGCAAGCCATGGATAAGCAAGCCGCCAAGCATAACAGCAGCGACAGACGTTCCCGGAACCCCCAAAGTCAGGGCGGGGATCATGGCCGATGCGGTGTCGGCATTGTTCGCGGTTTCGGCCGCGGCAACGCCTTCTGGTTCGCCGTTACCCCAAGCCTTGGGGTTTTTTGATGCCCGACGTGCTTCGTTATAGCTAAGGAACGCAGCCATAGAGCCACCTGCTCCGGGCAGGATACCGATCAGCACCCCGATCACACTGGAACGCAGCCATGTTTTCCAGAAACCAAGCATACTTGGGATGGCTTTCCAGATACTGCCCGTACCCAGATTAAACTTGCCCTTCACTGTCTCGAAATCAGCATTTTCCAGAAGATCGATTGCCGGCGGCAAGGCATAAAGCCCAACCAGCAAGACAACGATATTGATCCCGTCAAGCAGTTCAAGATGATCAAAGGTCAGTCGCTCGTAACCGGTGATCGTATCCGAACCGACAACGGAAACCGTGACACCGAAAGCGGCACTGATCAGCCCCTTGATCGGATCGCCACCCAGAAGGAAGACAATTGACGATAGACCAAACACCGCGACCCAGAAAATTTCGGCAGGCCCGAAAAGCAGGGTCACCTTCGAGAGTGGCGGTGCCAGCAACATCAGAACAATTGCCGATGCAATTCCGCCGATGGCCGAAGAAACAACCGCGACCTGAAGCGCAAAACCACCGCGGCCTGACTGCGCCATCGGGTAACCATCAAAACTGGTCGCAACAGCGGCCGGCGTGCCAGGAATACGCAACAATACTGCCGGGATCGCCCCGCCATACATCGCGCCGTTATATATCCCGGCCATCATGCCAAGTGCGACCAACGGATCAAGGCCGAAGGTAAACGGGATCAAAACCGAAATCGCCATCGTGGCGCTCAGCCCCGGAAGTGCACCAACGCAAATCCCGGCGATAACGCCAACGACAACGGAAAGAACATTGGCCCAACCCAGAACATTCGGCAGAGCATCAATCAAATTCGCATACATAAAGGCTCTCCGGCGTCAGGACTGGAAGAATTCTGGCGGAAGGCTCTGGTTCATCAGAACCAGGAAGATCAATGCGATGCCGCCAACAAAAATCAGCGTCGCAAGGGCAATACCCTTGGGATTGCGATAGCCAAAAAGCCAGGCGACCGCAGGCAGCATGATTAATGTCGAGGTGTAAAAGCCGATTGTCGCAACAGCCAGAACGTAGAGTCCGACACAAAACACCACGAGCAGAAACCGCGGTAACGAGGAAAAGACCGGCTTGACCGCGATGGCCTCGCTCCGGATCAGATTACGCACAATCATCAACACCGAAAGCGCGATAATCGTGCTGAGCATCGCCACCGGCAACAATGCGCTCATTTCGGGCATGTCGGTAACTTTGGTGAGGAGCCACGCACAGGCAGCAATCATTACAACACCGGCAATGTTGTCAGGTTGCAATATGCGTGAACCGGTTTGGTTCGTCATTTTGCTGGTCTCGACTGATTTGAACCCGAATGCTTGCTCATGTGGATCCGACGGGTAGTATTGATCCCGTCTGGTGCAAGACAAGTGACGCAATTCAGGTCTGTTTTGGGAAATCGCCAAAGAGGCACATCGCACCTCTTTGGCTGTCATCGTGGAACCTTAATCTACCTCGAAGGATTACTTCCAGGGAGTGGTTTCCCAAACCGATTTGGCGAAGTCATACTGTTCCTGATTAAGCGCCTTGAAGTCGTCGCCAAGAGTCAGTTTCACCGGATTACCAGATGCAAGCATCGCCTTAGAGAACTCAGGATCATCATATGCCTTCTGGAAGGCATCCAGAAGTTTGCCACGTACATCTTCTGGTAGATTTAGCGGTGCGACAAAGCCACGAAGAGAACCGTTTACAACGTTTACTCCCTGCTCGGTAAAGGTCGGAATGTCATCTGCTAGGCTTGAACGCTCCTCGGTGGCAACACCAAGGATGTTGAGCTCTTCGCGGAAGCCGAGAACTTCCGAAAGGTTGAAGATGCCCATGGCAACATGACCACCCATCACAGCGGTACGTGCCGGTGCGGATCCCTTGAACGGCGCAATGGTGAATTCGGCACCGCTGCCATTTTGCAGGCGCATCAGGAAGAAGTGGTCATCCCCGCCCAGGCTCGACATGCCAACGGTGATTGCACCCGGATCTGCCTTGGCAGCAGTCATCAGCTTTTCCATGGTGTCGAGCTTGCTGTCCTTTGCAGTCACGATCACGTTCGGATCGTCAACGACGTTGGCAAGATAGGTGAAGCTGTCGGCGGAATAATCAGCCTTGCGGTCAAGCGTACGAGCCATCATGCCCGGCAGGTTGAAGGTGCCAAGCGTGTAGCCGTCCGGATCAGCATTAGCAACTTCGGTCACACCGATCTGACCACTGGCGCCGGGCATGTTTTTGACAACAACCGTGACACCATCACCCAGATAACGCTCAAGGAACGGCGCAACCGTACGTGCCATAACGTCGGTACCACCACCGGCGGAATAACCGACGATGATTTCGATTTTCTTTTCCGGATATTCTGCATGCGCGTTGGATGCAAAAGCAGCAACAAGGCACGCAGATGCAATAATCGTTTTGAATTTCATTTTGGTTTCCTCCCGATTGATTAATTCAACCCTACATCACGACTTTTTATTTATGAAAGTGAATATAAATTCATTCTTTCAACAGTTTTTCTTATTTTATGATGCAGGCATTTTCGCTCTACATATGAGACATCATTGACATCTCTTGATCTTGGCATCCTGAACAATTCATAAATGCCAAACACTTAACGCACTTCACTTCAAACTCGAAATCAAGCTGATATGATCTCGACACCTGCCGCGACCAGCGCCTTGTCGACCCAAGAACGGTCGTTGGTGCGTTCTTTAATCTGCTGCATCTGACGTTCTTCGGCGGCCTGCTTCGCCAAGGTGGCCTCAAGCACGGTTTCGGCGTCGTTGACCGGCACTGCCAAAACACCATCAGAATCACCAAGGACGAGATCACCGGCTTCAATGGTCATGCCATCAATCGAGATGGTCGCGTTGATCTCACCTGGCCCGAACTTGTAAGGGCCGCGATGGGTAACCCCGACCGCATAAGTTGGCAGATTGACGCTTCTGAACGCATCAAGGTCGCGCAGGCTGCCATACAGAACAAAGCCGGCAACGCCGCGGTTGATTGCATGTGCGAGCATCAGCTCACCCATCAGTGCATTGTTCAGATCGCCCCCGCCATCAACAACGATGACGTCGCCGGGCTCTGCAATATCAATGGCCTTGTGTAGCATCAGATTGTCACCAGGACGGCATTTGACCGTAAGTGCCGGACCGGCAAGAACACCATCGGTGTGCATCGGACGCAGGTTGGTGCCGCCCGCATATAGACGGCTCATGCAATCGCTAACATTGGCGACCGGCAAGACGCGGAACTTTTCCACCAGCTCTGCCGAGATTCTGTGTTTACGTGGAAAAATACGATTTCCGACAGTCATTCTGCTCACCCTTTCTCGAACAGTTTTGCATCTACACCTGACGTCAACAGTCGGGCTGTTCCCGAAGCAAAAATCTCGGGATTGACGATGCGTTCTGCAGCAATTTTCTTGCCCGCCAGCAAATCAAGGATCCCCTCTACGGCCAGAAGACCAACCCGTCGACCGGCCGCCGCCGTAACCCCGCCGACATGCGGGGTGACAACAACTGTTCTCTCGTTCATCAGCGGGTTATCAGGCGACGGTGGTTCCTGCTCGAACGTATCAAGACCAGCACCGGCGATATGTCCGCTTTGCAACGCCATCAGCAAATCGGTCTCACTGATCAGGCCGCCACGTGCGGTGTTTATCAGATAGCTTTGCGGCTTCATGATCTGCAGGCTTTGCGCGTTGATCATGTGCTGTGTCGCAGGCATCAACGGGCAATGCAGACTAACGATATCTGCGATGGCAAGAAGTTCGTCGACACTCGCTATCCGCTGCACACCTTCTGCGGCAAATACGCTGTCCTGTGCCATCGGGTCATAGGCAACCACATTCAGTCCAAGTCCGCGTCCAAGGCGAGCCGTGTGCTGTGCAATGGCACCGAACCCGACCAAGCCAAGGGTTTTTCCGGCAATCTCTACGCCGAGGAAACCCGGCTTTTCCCAGCGCCCGTCGCGTAGGCCAGACACCAGCGGCACAATCTGTTTTACCGTCGCAAGCAGCAAGGCAATGGTATGTTCGGCGACCGAAAGGGCGTTTGCACCCGGCGCACGCACAACGGCAATCCCGCGCTCGGTTGCTGCATCGACATCAATGTTGTCAACACCCGCGCCGTGCTTGGAAATAACCTTGAGATCGGGGGCCGCATCCATAGCAAGCGCACCGAATTTTCCCATCCGAGATACAACGCCCTGGGGGCGGAACCGGGCAAGGTGATCGGTCAGCACGTCGTCTGTCGGGTAAGGCGGGGTATGAATACGATTAATACCAGCCTGCTCAATCAGTGCCGATGCTGCCGGATCCAGGTCCGGACCGGTGACGAGGATGTTTACAGGCTCAGTCATTGGCCCACTCCCTCGCACGGGCGTGGATAGAGGTCACCCTGCATGTTTCTTCCCTAATTTGATTCTTGTTTGTTTTGCCTTTTCGGCGTTAGGGAAGATTAACAATAGATTTTTTATATTACAGCGAATAATATTTCCGCATAAATTAAGAAAATCTGGTGCAATTTATGGATACTCGACAACTAAAGACATTGGTCGCCGTTTCAGAACAAGGTACCTTTGCCCGCGCTGCCGAAATCGTCCACCTCACGCCATCGGCTGTCAGCCAGCAAATGCAGGCGCTCGAACAGGAAATGGGTGTCAGTCTGTTTAACCGTGACACACGCCCACCGACGCTGAATGCACATGGCCTCCAATTGCTTGAAACCGCGCATTCCGTATTGCGCACTGTTGAAGAAACGCGAAGTGCCCTGCACGGTGAACGCAAAAGCGGAACGCTCAGCATCGGATCGGTGCGCACCAGTACCATTGGGCTTTTGCCAAAGGCCATCGTTTCGCTGCGCTCGACCTATCCCGATTTCCGCATCAATTTGCGTGTCGGTTTGTCGAGTTCCATGATCAGCGATGTTCAGGCCGGGCGTCTGGATATGGCGATCGTTGCCGAACATCTTGGTATTCCGCAAGGTATGGTCTGGCGACCGTTTATTCGCGAACCGCTTATCGTGATCGCCCCTCTTGGCACGCCCGATATGGATGCTCGCGAAATCCTTGAAACACTTCCGTTCGTACGATTTCGCGCCAATGTTCCGCTGGCCCATCTGATTGATCTGGAACTCTCAAAGATGGGGATCGTTACAACCGACACCGCGGAGATCGATACAATCAGTGCCATTGTCGAATGTGTTGTTGCCGGGCTTGGCGCCACGGTTGTGCCCCACATTGCCGTTCAGGAGCATAATGAAAATCTTCTGATCCGGCCATTTGGTGATCCGCAAGTTTATCGCCAGATCGGGGTTGTACAGCGTATGGCATCAGCAAAGATGGACCTGATGAACCTGTTCCATGACGAGCTTGCAAGCCTTGCCGGTGAATTCGGTGTTCCGCGCGAAACATCAACATAAGCAGTTCAACGAAAGAAGCCGTTCAAGGTTCTGACATCCCGTAAAACGGTTCGTACTGGTCAGGGCCGCCAAAAGGCGCTAGGGAAAAAGAAGACAAATTTTCAAAATCAAAAAATACCTGTTCGCCTTTTGGCAACAGATCAAAAAGTCCGGGGAATGAGATGGTCAAACGCACCCGCAAGGAAGCGGCACGCCTCGATGAAGCAGCCCGCGCTGGCTGGCTTTATTACTGTGCTGGCAACACGCAAGATGAAATCGCCCAGAAGCTTGGCGTGTCACGCCCGACCGCACAGCGTCTGGTGTCTGCAGCCGTCAGCGAGGGGCTGGTAAAGGTTCGCCTTGATCACCCGATTGCGCGTTGCATGGAACTGGGCAAGGCGATCTGCGAGACCTATGGCATTGCCGGTTGCGATGTGGTGCCAACCGATCCGGCGGCACCCGATGCGATGTTTGGCATGGCGCAGGCGGCGGCAAACTATCTCGAACGTGCGCTGCATTCCACCGAACCAAAGATCATCGCACTTGGTACCGGCCGTGCCATGCGCGCCATGGTCGATGAAATCGGGCGTATTGATGCCTATCATCACAAGATCGTCTCCCTGGTCGGCACCATTGCCCATGACGGGGCGGCCAG
Organism: Thalassospira sp. MCCC 1A02898; assembly: GCF_001618185.1. Taxonomy (NCBI): domain Bacteria; kingdom Pseudomonadati; phylum Pseudomonadota; class Alphaproteobacteria; order Rhodospirillales; family Thalassospiraceae; genus Thalassospira; species Thalassospira sp. MCCC 1A02898. The sequence continues at coordinate 238,683 of NZ_LPXK01000012.1, forward strand.
TTTCTATGACGCGGTGACGGATCTTGCCGACCGCACCCGTGCGCCGCATTACCCGTTGCCCATCCCGGTGATCATTGCCGATCCGCAGATGCGCGAACGCATGCAGCAACAGCCCCCGATGGACAATATCCTCAAACTCGCGCGCGAAGCCGACATCCGCTTTATCGGGGTCGGGCATCTGGGCGATGATGCACCGCTGCATATTGACGGCTTTATCTCGAAAGACGAGCTGGTGTCGCTGCGCGAAAGTGGCGGCATCGGCGAAGTGATCAGTTGGTCGTTTGATCAGGACGGCAATATCCTCGATCATCCGGTCAATCACTGTGTCACCAGCGCGCCGGCTGTCCAGCCCGCAACCAACACCATTGCAGTCGCCAAGGGTGCGAAAAAGGTTGCCGCGATTCGCGGTGCAATGCGTGGCCAACTGATTTCAACGCTGATTACCGACGAAGCCACTGCGGAAAGTTTGCTGCGCTAGCACGCGGCATTTTTCACCCACACAGCAAATAGTTCTGCGCCCTGCCACCCATATCGGCAGGGCGTTTCTTTGTGCGCCGCAAAAACGATTTTGTTTGACAAGCAATAGCGAAATTGAGTGAATGCTCATTACCTGAACAAATGATCAATGTGGGCAACCGAAGTTGCTCAGCGGGTAAATAGTCCTTTGGGAGGAAATATGAAACGCGTAATGGGAGTAGCGCTTTGTGCGCTGCTGGCAGGCGGTGTTGCACACGCCAATGCCGAAACGAAACTGACCATCGCTACCGTCAACAACGGTGACATGATCCGCATGCAGAAGCTGACGGATGATTTCACCTCCAAGAATCCTGACATTTCCCTTGAGTGGGTCACGCTCGAGGAAAACACCCTGCGTCAGCGCGTTACCACTGACATCGCCACCAAAGGCGGTCAGTATGACGTCATGACCATTGGTACCTACGAAGTGCCGATCTGGGCTGAAAAAGGCTGGCTCGCACCGCTTGATAATCTTGGTTCCGACTATGACGTCGATGACCTGATGCCTGCGATCCGCTCTGCCGTTTCCAACGATGGCCAGCTTTATGCTGCACCGTTCTACGGCGAAAGCTCGATGATGATGTACCGCACCGACCTGTTCGAAGCTGCCGGTATCGAAATCAACGGTCGCCTGACCTGGGACCAGACCCTTGAAATCGCCAAGAAACTCCACAAGCCTGACGAAGGTGTCTATGGCATCTGCCTGCGTGGCAAGGCCGGCTGGGGTGAAAACATGGCGCTGATCACCACCATGGGCAATGCCTTTGGTGCACGCCTGTTCGACGAGAACTGGAACCCGACCTTCGACAGTGCCGAGTGGAAAAATGCACTCGACATGTATACCAACGTACTTGGTAACTACGGTCCTCCCGGTGCGACCTCGAACGGCTTTAACGAAAACCTTTCGCTGTTCAACTCCGGCAAGTGCGGCATGTGGATTGATGCCACCGTTGCGGCATCCTTCGTGACCAACCCCAAAGAATCCAAAGTTGCAGACAAGGTCGGCTTCACCGAAGCTCCGTGCGCTGTCACCTGCACCGGCGCCAACTGGCTCTGGGCTTGGAACCTTGGCATTCCGATGGGTTCCCAGAAAGTAGAAGCTGCTCAGAAGTTCATCTCCTGGGCGACCTCGAAAGCCTATCTGGAACTGGTTGCCTCCAAAGAAGGTTGGGCAAACGTACCGCCGGGCACCCGTATGTCGCTTTATCAGAACCCGAAATATCTTGAAGCGGCACCGTTCGCAGACGAGACCCTTCTGGCGATCGACAGCGCAGACCCGATCAACTCGACCCTGGAACCGAAGCCGTATGTTGGTGTTCAGTTCGCTGCAATCCCTGAATTCCAGGGTATCGGCACCACGGTCGGTCAGCAGTTCTCCGCAGCCCTTGCAGGTCAGATGAGTGTTGAAGAGGCCCTTTCGGCCGCTCAGTCCAGCACTGATCGCACCATGCGCAAGGCTGGTTACTACTGATACACTACCCAGACCGGACTTCTGCCCTTGATGCGATATCCGGTCTGAACCTCCTTGACCTGAGAGAAACTTGGGTGGTGGTTGCAAAACACACCACCCTTTTTTTCCCTTAAAGTCACGGATCGAAACGACAATTTCGGGGAGCACATCATGTCGACACGGGCCTCGACCCTTACCGGGCGTATCATGTCCGCACCGTCGATCATCGTCCTGTTCTTGTGGATGGCCGTCCCGCTGGGCATGACGATTTACTTCTCCTTCCTGCGCTACAACCTGTTGTCGCCGGGAATGGAAGAGTGGATCGGTACACTTAACTACGAATTCTTCCTGACAGATCCCGCATTCTTCGCGTCCCTTACCAACACTCTTTTGCTGGTCGGGTCTGTTCTGGTCATCACGGTGGTGGGTGGCATCCTTCTGGGTCTGATGCTTGATCAGCCGATCTTCGGGCGCGGTGTCTTGCGCCTGCTGGTGATTGCACCGTTCTTCATCATGCCAACTGTGAATGCGTTGGTCTGGAAGAACCTTTTGATGGATCCGGTGTCAGGCATGTTTGCCTGGATCGCCAGCCTGTTCGGGCTGCCCGCGATTGACTGGTTCACCAATGCACCGCTGACCTCGATCATCATCATGGTGTCCTGGCAATGGTTGCCCTTTGCCGTTTTGATCCTGTTGACTGCCCTGCAATCGCTTGACCGCGATCAAAAAGAAGCCGCCCAGATGGACGGTGCCGGTCCGGTCGCGATCTTCTTCTATATCACCCTGCCGCACCTTAGCCGTGCGATCACGGTGGTCGTTCTGATCGAAACCATCTTCCTGCTTACCGTCTTTGCCGAGATCTTTGTCACCACTGGTGGTGGCCCGGGCCTGGCAACGACCAACATCGCCTTCCTTGTTTATACGCAGGCGCTGTTGCAGTTCGATGTTGGTGGCGCATCTGCCGGCGGCATTGTCGCGGTCATTCTGGCCAATATCGTGGCGATCTTCCTGATCCGCCTCATCGGCAAGAACCTGGACAAATAGGGGCACGACATGGAAAGCAAACAAACACCCCTTGGCTATGTCAGCTTCTCGGTCTTCGCGTGGATCGTGGGTCTTCTGATCTTCTTCCCGATCTTCTGGATGGTGCTGACCAGCTTCAAGACCGAACTCGAAGCGGTGTCCATCCCGCCGAGCTTCATCTCGTTCGACTGGACACTGGAAAACTATGCCGAGGTCCAGCAACGCTCGAACTACTTCAAGTTCGCCATGAACTCGGTGATCCTCGCGGTCGGCTCCACCCTGGTCGGTCTGGTCTTTGCCGTGACCTGCGCATGGGCAATGGCGTTTAACCCGACCAAGCGGACCAAGGACGCCCTTCTGTGGATGCTGTCGACCAAGATGATGCCGCCGGTCGGCGTTCTGGTCCCGATCTATCTGGTGTTCCGCGATTGGGGACTGCTTGATACCCGCTTTGGTCTGATCATGGTTCTGTTCTTGATGAACCTGCCGATCATGGTCTGGATGCTCTACACCTATTTCAAGGAAATCCCGACCGACATCCTCGAAGCGGCCCGCATGGATGGCGCAACCCTGCCCAAGGAAATCATCTTTGTGCTGTTGCCCATGGCAGTTCCCGGCATCGCATCGACCATGCTGCTCAACATCATTCTGGCATGGAACGAAGCCTTCTGGACGCTCAACCTAACAACGTCCGATGCAGCCCCGCTGACAGCTTTCATCGCGTCTTATTCAAGCCCAGAGGGCCTGTTCTGGGCGAAGCTTTCAGCCGCATCGACGCTCGCGGTTGCCCCAATTCTCGTGATTGGCTGGTTCTCTCAGAAACAGCTGGTTCGTGGTCTGACATTCGGCGCGGTCAAGTAACCGCAGCCTGATAGCAATCTGGAAAGAAGGAACACCAAAATGGGTGCTATCCGACTGGAAAAAGTCAAGAAAACCTTCGGCACACTCGATGTTATTCCCGGTGTCGATCTTGATATCAATGACGGTGAATTCGTGGTTTTCGTCGGTCCGTCGGGCTGTGGCAAATCAACGCTTCTGCGACTGATTGCAGGCCTTGAAGACGTCACCGATGGCAAAATCCTGATCAACGGAACCGATGTCGCCAACGAGGCCCCGGCCAAACGCGGCCTGTCCATGGTCTTTCAGTCCTATGCGCTTTACCCGCATATGACGGTCTATAACAACATTGCCTTTGGCCTGAAAATGGCCGGTGAAAGCAAGGAAGTTATCGAAGAGAAAGTCCAGTCTGCGGCCAAGATCCTGAACCTGACCGACTATCTTGAACGTCGTCCGGGCGCACTATCGGGTGGTCAACGTCAACGTGTTGCCATTGGCCGTGCGATTGTCCGTAACCCGGCGGCCTTCCTATTTGACGAACCGCTTTCCAACCTTGATGCGGCGCTGCGTGTGAACATGCGGCTCGAAATCACCGGTCTGCATCAGGAACTGAAAACCACCATGATCTATGTGACCCACGATCAGGTCGAAGCCATGACCATGGCCGACAAGATCGTGGTCCTTCAGGCGGGCCGTGTTGAACAGGTCGGCAAGCCGATGGAACTTTACAACAACCCGACAAACAAGTTTGTCGCGGGCTTTATCGGGTCACCGAAAATGAACTTCCTGGGCGGGGAGCTTGCCAAAAAATACGATTGCCACGAAATCGGCATTCGCCCGGAACACTTCGCGGTCAGCACCGAAAAGGGTGAAATCCCGGCAACCGTCAAGATCGCCGAACACCTTGGTGCCGAAACATATCTTCATGTCGAAGCCGACGGTCTCGGTCCGATGACGGTCCGTGCCACCGGGGAAATCCCGCTTGGCGAACATGACAAGATTTTCCTGACCCCGGAACAGGATCGCATCCATCGCTTTGATGCCCAAGGGCTGGCGCTGGCCAAATCCTGATACGTGCAAAAACCGGATCGCGATGTCCCACAAACATTGCGATCCCGTCTTACCAACCTAGCCACTTGTGAGTCCAAAATGTATCTGAAAAAGTTCGATCTTACGGGCCGTCGGGCCTATGTCACTGGCGGCGGTCGTGCCATCGGCCTGTCCTGCTGCGAAGCTCTGGCAGAGGCCGGCGCCCATGTCATCATCGGTGACATCAGCGAAGGTGTTGCCGAAGAAGGCCGAGATTACCTGAAATCCAAAGGTTACTCGGCTGATATCGACATCATGGATGTCACCAACACCGATCAGGTCCGTGCAAGTGCCGAAAAGATGGCCAAGCAGGGCGGCGTTGATATCCTGGTCAACAATGCCGGTATCGCACGTTCGGAAACCCCGGCGGAAACCGTCACCGATGAACATTGGCTTAATGTCATTGACGTCAACCTGAACGGCACCTTCTGGTGCTGCCGTGAATTCGGCAAGCAGATGCTTGAAAAGAAAAACGGCGTCATCGTCAATGTCGGTTCCATGTCTGGCTTCATCGTCAATAAGCCGCAGGAACAGGCCTATTACAATGCCTCCAAGGCAGCGGTCCACCACCTGACCAAGTCGCTGGCGGCCGAATGGGGCAACCGTGGTGTACGCGTCAATGCCGTCGCACCGACCTATATCGCAACCCCGCTCAATGAATTCGTAAAATCCAAGCCGGAAATGTATGACGCATGGATCAACGGCACCCCGATGGCCCGTCTGGGCCTGACCGAGGAAATCGGATCGGTTGTGCTGTTCCTTGCCTCTGATGCTTCCAGCCTGATGACCGGGTCCATCGTTCTGGCAGATGGGGGTTACACCTGCTGGTAAGGCCAGGTGAAACAATATGACCACATTGTCCTGAAGCTTTTGTGGTCAGCCAGTTCGACGGATAAACGGGGCGCGGATGTGGGACCTGCGCCCCGTTTACCTTATGGGCACACTGGCAAGATACTTTGAAAAGTCATTGGCGGGCATCACCTCGACCCCGCCCAGTCCCAGAAAGACGGCCAAGCGTTGCAGATTTTCCATCAACGGCCCGGCAACATCGCCGGCCCCCGCATGGTCTTCAAGATGCGCACTCTGCACCCTAAGCACCCCGGCCTGCCGATCTGATTTCAAATCCACCCGGGCAACAAATTCGCCGTTTAACATGAATGGCAAAACGTAATAGCCGTATTGGCGTTTCTCGGCCGGAACATAAATCTCGATCCGGTAGTTAAAGCCAAATATCCGCTCCACCCGATCGCGTTCCCACATCACCGGATCAAACGGCACCATCAGGCATGTCGGCTTGGCACGTGACCGCGGATTGACCTTCGGGCACAGATAGCCTGCCTGTTTCCAGCCTTCGACGTCGGCCTGCAACAACCGGCCCTCTTCGACCAGTCGCGGCAGACAGGCCTTGGTTTCATCGGTTGGCAGACGGAAATATTTGCGCAGATCTATCTCGGCGGCGACCCCCATGGCGGCAATCCCCTGACAGATCAGATCGCACATTGCATCCTGTCGATCCCGGTCGGGTTCGTGTGCCGCGTCGCCAATGATCCGATGCGGCAAATCATATTCGCGCTCAAAACTGCTGCGCCGTTTGCGCGCCATCACCTGCCCGCTCCAGAACAGATATTCCATCGCGGTTTTGGTATTCGACCAACCCCACCATTTCTCGCTGCTACGCCCCTCAGTCTCAAGCGAACTGGCCGCGACCGCGCCCTCTTGGTCAATATGGCGCAGGATGTTGTCAATCAGATCGGGTTGTTCGCGCTGAACCCGCGCGATCCGTCCCCATGTGCCCATGCCCTGTTCGGCATCACGCATCCGCCAACGATAAAGCGGATAATCCTCAACCGGGATCATCGATGCTTCGTGGCCCCAATATTCAAACAGCTTGCGCTGGCGCGCCGTCCCCCAGACCATTTCATCAAGCATCTTCGGGTCATAAACGCCCAACCGCGAAAAGATCGGCATGTAATGCGCCCGTGTCAGGACATTGACACTGTCGACCTGCAACATATTGGTCGCCCGGATGGTTTTAAGGATCTGGCGCTTGGTCACATCCCGGTCGGGATTGGCGGCAAAGCCCTGCCCGACAAGTGCCAGGTTACGCGCCTGTTTGGCAGATATCGAAACGGTCGGGGACGGGGTGGCAGCACTGTCAATCGGCATCAGGACACACTTGGAAAATCGAATAAAAACAGGTGCATGCTAACACACGCTCCTGACAATTCTGGCAGGATGATTTTGCCGTCGTTCGCACGGACGAACTTGACCGCGCATCGCCGCCCTCATAGGCTTCAATCCTGATCGCGACAAAAGCGCCCCAACAAACAGGACAGCCCGAATGAGCACCCCGCAAATCATGATTCTGGCCGTGCTGCTTGGCACCGTTGTGCTGTTTTTATGGGGGCGCTGGCGCCATGATATGGTGGCGATGGCATCCCTTCTGGTTTGTGTGGTTCTGGGTTTGGTTCCGACCGACGGGGCCTTTGTCGGATTTGGCCATCCGGCCGTGATCACGGTCGCCTGTATCCTGATCCTGTCTTCCGCCCTGCAAAGGTCGGGGGCGGTTGATACCCTTTCGCGCACTGTCCTGCCGCAATCGGCCGGGCCGTTTGTCACCATGGCAGCTCTCAGCCTTCTGGCCGCCATCCTGTCAGCCTTCATGAACAATGTCGGGGCACTGGCCCTTTTGATGCCGATTGCCCTTCAGATCGCCAACAAACAGGACTTGCCACCAGGCAAAATCCTGATGCCGCTTGCCTTTGGCTCGATCCTTGGCGGCATGACGACGCTTATCGGCACGCCCCCCAACCTGATCGTTTCGGGCTTTCGGGCCGAGGTAAACGGGGCAGGATTTTCGATGTTTGATTACAGCCCGGTCGGCGTTGCCATCGCCCTTGCCGGACTGCTATTTGTCATTCTGCTGGGCCGCTTTCTGGTGCCGACCCGCCAACGTGCCGGTGCAGAAGGGTTCGAGACCGGGTCCTATTTGACCGAGGCCCGCATCACCGAGGGCAGCAAGGCCATCGGCATGTTCATGCGCGACATCAATGACGAGCTTGAAAAGTCGGACGCGCAGGTGATCGGCCTGATCCGCAACGAACGCCGCATTCCGGCACCAAGCCCCTATCGCGAACTGCAACAGGACGACATCCTGTTGATCGAAGCCGAACCCGAAGGACTGGCAAGTGCCCTGTCTGGCCTTGAGCTGACCCTGGAAGCCGAACTGCGCAGCGAAGAAGCCAACGCCGAACAAAAGGAAGAGGCCAAGGAACAGGTCCGCGCGCAAAAGGCGCAAAAGGCAGCCGAAAAATCCGGTGACGCACCAAAGGCTGACGCCGAAAAGGAAGACGCCTCCAAATCGGAGAAAAAGGACTCTGATACAAAGAAAACGGCCCTTCAGTCAGACGATATCTCCCTGATCGAGGTCGTGGTCCTGCCGAACGCCTCCTTCATCGGGCGATCTGCGGCCGATATCCGCATCCGCAGCCGCTATGGCATCAACTTGCTGGCCCTGTCCCGTCAGGGACACCGTTCGATGTCACGCTTGCGCACCATGAAAATGCAGGCCGGGGACGTGCTTTTGATGCAAGGCACGCCTGCGGCCATTAACGAATTTGGCAATCGCCTGGGCTGCGCGCCGCTTGCCGAACGGTCGCTCAACCTTGGCGACAAGACACAGGCCCTTAAGGCTACCGCCATCATGGCCGTTGCGATTGCGCTTGCGGCCTTTGGCATCCTGCCTGCCGCCATTTCGTTTGCACTTGGCGTGCTTGCCACTTTGCTGGTGGGTGTGGTCTCGCCGCGCACCCTTTATGATGCGGTCGACTGGCCGGTGGTTGTGTTGCTGGCCGCGCTGATCCCGGTCGCCAATGCCATGGAAAGTACTGGCAGTGCCGATCTGATTGCGCGCTTCCTGCTCGATACCGTCGCACAAGGAAGCGCGCCAGTTGCCCTTGCCCTGATCCTTATTGTCACCATGACGCTCTCGGATTTCATGAACAATGCCGCAACCGCCGCCGTCATGTGCCCGATTGCGATAGGCAGTGCCGCCCAACTCGATGCCAGCTCCGACCCGTTCCTGATGGCGGTTGCCATCGGCGCATCCTGCGCCTTCCTCACCCCCATCGGCCATCAGAACAACACCCTCATCCTCGGCCCCGGCGGCTTCCGCTTCAGCGACTACTGGCGCCTCGGCATGCCGATTGAAATCATCGTGGTTGCAGTTGGCGTGCCGATGCTTCTATGGGTTTGGCCACTTTAGTTTGTCAGTTTGGCTTTCATCAACGACCCATGAAACGAATTGTTCGGCATAGCTATCGTCACCCCCGTCACCCTCAGGGGAGCTGACTGCAAAGTAGCCATATCCATTGCGGTAACTGCGCTCAAAAGGCTCAACAAGGATACCAGATGCCAAGGCCTCGGTTACCAGCGGCCTGCCCACCAAGGCGATGCCTTGCCCGGCAATTGCGGCCTGAACCACAGCATTGTAATCATTGAACCGTACACCGCTGCCAAGCGTCAATGCCGGTCCACCGACAAGCTGCAACCAGCGCTGCCAACTGACCTGAATTTGCGGCGATTGCGTCCAATCAAAATGCAACAAAGGAAACTCGGCAAGCAGTGCGATATCAAGCGGACGCTGCCTGCCGGGGATCAGTGACGGACTGCAGACGGCAATGGTTTCGTCTTCAAAAAATCTGACGGATTTCAGATCGCCCCGAACTTCGTTTGTATAACGCAACGCGACATCGGCATGACCATGCGCCATATCGGCAAAGCGCGTTGTGGAATCCAACAGAATATCAATATCGGGATTGCGCGCCTGAAAGCGGCCAAGACGCCCAACAAGCCATGCCTGCGCGAAAGACGGATCAACCGAAATTCTCAATTGTCGCCGTCCGTCATACTCCCGTATTTTGCGCATCCCGACGCTAAGATTTTGAAATGCGATATGAAGCTCGGCCAAACCCGCCTCGGCGGCTTGGGTAATGGCAATGTTTCGACCCTCCCGAATGACCAGATCCTGACCAATCACGTCCTCCAAACCGCGCACCAACTGATGAACAGCAGCGGGGCTGACACCGAGCTCTTCTGCGGCCAGTTGAAAGCTCCCGTGTCGGGCAACTGTTTCCAGTGCGCGGATGGATTTAAGCGACGGCAACCAGCCAGACACGCCAGACTTTAGTTTTTCTGAATTCATTTCACATTTCAAATGATTGGCTTTTGGCAATCTTACCTAAGAACATTGGATCAGATGATACACCCTGAACAATGACAACTTAACTGAACTTAAAAGTGAAACATAAACATCTGCTTCTGGCGACCCTGATGTCGGCTATCTTTGGCATGGGTTGGGTTCTGGCGAAGTCCGCCCTCGACTACTTCCCGCCCATCCTCTTGGCGGCATTTCGCTTTGGCGTCGCAGCCATCGTATTGATCTGGTTTGTCAAACCGCCATACGGCCAGATGCGCACTATCGTGCTCATTTCGGTTCTGGCGATTACGGTGCCTTATGCCATGATCTATGTCGGCCTTAAGGACCTTGATGCATCGACAACCATTCTTCTGGTTCAACTGGAAGCACCGGTTTTGATTATGCTCGGTGCCATCATGCTTGGAGAAATGCCAGGCTACAGAAAAGCCATCGGGACCATGATCGCATTTTCCGGAATCGTTCTGATCGCCGGTGACCCGCAGGTTCGAACCAATATCATCGCGGTTGCATGGGTACTTGGAAGCATCCTGACATGGGCTGTCGGGCAAATTAAAATCCGCAAACTTGGGGAAACAGGTGGATTGCGCAATCTGGCATGGATATCGGCCTTTGCGTCCCCACAATTGCTTTTGATCTCTGCATTTTTCGAAAAGGATCATATCGACTTGATCCTTAATGCCGCGCCGACGATCTGGGTGACCGTTATCTATCTTGGCATCGCGATGACTGTTGGCGGTATCGGCATCTGGTATCACCTGATTGGAAAATACCCCGTGGCGTTTGTCAGTCCGTTTTTGTTGCTGGTGCCTGTTACGACAATCCTTGGCGGGGTTTTATGGCTTGATGAGGAGCTCACGCGAATGTCGCTGATCGGTGGTGCTGTTGTGATTGCCGGTGTGGCTCTCGTGATCGTCGAACGCCCGACCGCACGAAATCGATACAATGCTGCCATCACCGACAAATAGCCTGGTTTAAAAACAAAAGGGCAGCCGATGGCTGCCCTTTGTAATTTCGCTGATGCCTGTCGCTTAGCTATCAAAACCAAGGTTCGGCACTTCAAGGCCATTCGCACGGCAAGCCGAAATCAGGGTGTTGTTCAGAAGACACGCGATGGTCATCGGGCCGACACCGCCCGGAACCGGGGTGATGGCACCGGCCACCTTGGAGGCGGTTTCAAATTCGACATCGCCGACCAGCTTCATTTTGCCTTCAGCACCTTCAACGCGGTTGATGCCAACATCAATCACGGTGGCACCCGGGGCGATCCAGTCACCCTTGATCATGTTCGGGCGGCCAACGGCGGCAACCACGATATCGGCACGGCGGACTTCCTCAGGCAGATCACGGGTACGCGAATGCGCGATCGTGACCGTGCAGCTTTCCTTCAACAGAAGCTGCGCCATCGGCTTGCCAACGATGTTCGAACGGCCAACCACGACCGCACGCTTGCCCGACAGATCCCCAAGGGTATCTTTAAGCAACATCAGGCAGCCATACGGCGTGCAGGGCGCGAAACCTTCGCCACCCGTTGCCAGTGCGCCGGCATTCACAACGTGGAAGCCATCAACATCCTTGGCCGGGTCGATGGCGGCCAGAATGGCCTGCTCGTTAATGTGCTTGGGCACCGGAAGCTGACACAGGATGCCATGGACATTTTCATCGGCATTCAGCTTGGCGATCAGCGCCAGCAGGTCTTCTTCGCTGGTTTCCGCCGGAAGCTTGTGCTCATAGGAATTCATGCCGCATTCAAGGGTTTGTTTGCCCTTGTTGCGGACATAGACCTGACTGGCGGGGTCTTCGCCGACCAGAATGACGGCCAGACCCGGTGTTACGCCATGTTCGGTTTTAAGTTTCGATACTTCGGCTGTGATGTCGGTGCGCAGTTTGGCTGCGAATGCCTTGCCGTCTATGATTTTCGCGTCACTCATATGTCTGTCCGCCCCGTGAGTTGGGATATTTTCGCCATCAGCTCTTCGGGATTTCCGTCGATCAGCAGCGTTTTGGTGCGATCAGTTTGCCCGGAAACAATCCTGACCGACGATTTAGGACATTTGGCCGCTTTTGCCAAAAGTTTTATCAGCGCCTGATTGGCCTTGCCGTTTTCCGGCACCGCCGTCACCGATACCTTAAGCCACTGCTGCCCGTCAGCGTCGGCCACCACATCGCCAATAGCATTGCACGATGCCTTTGGTGTTAACCGAACAAACAGCCGAACCCCTGATGGCTCGGACCGTAACACGGGCGCGTGATCAGACATTGTCTAAATGAGACATTTTACTAGGCGAAATGAGACATCAATATCCGACAAGCGCCATCCGGACATCGGTCTGGATCAGCATGTTGGCGAACTGCAAAATCAGGATCAGGATGATCGGCGAAATATCGATGCCGCCAAGATCGGGCATGATCCGCCGGATCGGGCGCAATACCGGTTCGGTAACCCGATAGAGGAAATCACCAACCAAATAAACAAACCGGTTGCTGGTATTGATCACGTTGAACGCCACAAGCCATGACAGGATTGCAGATGCAATCAGCATGAAAATGTAGATCCCCACCACAGTGTCAATAAGCCAAAAAATCGCCAGCATCGCCGCTCCTTACAATCGCCGGGCGCACGGATGCTTTGGGCCCGGAAAGATGTTTGCACGCAGCAAAACCTAGTCGGCAATTGCCCCCAACGCAAGCACACAGCGTTGATTTTGCCGCAAATGAGGGGAAGTTTTCATCGCTTTGTGATCATGCTCACCAACCGGCTTGCCAAAACGCCTGCCAGAAACTGTCAGGAGATGTCAGGCGCACCCCGATTACAGCTTGCGGGTTTGCATGCTCCACGGCCAGAATGCGGGCATTCAAGGAGGAAGACACATGCCAAACACTGATCATCAGCACCACCCGCGCTGCGGCTGGGCCCTGAGCCATGCCGACAAGCCGTTCTATGTCGATTATCACGACACGGAATGGGGTGTGCCGGTGCATGATGACCGACATTTCTTTGAAATGCTGATCCTTGAAGGTGCGCAGGCGGGCCTGAGTTGGCTGACCATTCTGGCACGGCGGGATACCTATCGCGCGGCTTATGACAATTTCGATGTGAACAAGGTCGCGGCCTATGACGCGGCCAAGCAGGAAGCCCTTCTGGACGATCCGGGGATTATTCGAAATAAATTAAAAGTCGCGGCGTCTATTCAAAATGCGCAAACATTCATCGCCATCCAGAAAGAGTTCGGAAGCTTCGATTCCTACATCTGGTCATTTGTAGGAGGAATGCCGGTGATCAATCACTGGAAGCGCATGTCGGACGTTCCGGTTTCGACCGACCTCAGCGACAAGATTTCCAAGGATCTGAAAAAACGCGGCATGAAGTTTGTCGGCACCACGATCATCTATTCCTTCCTGCAGGCCACCGGGATCGTGATGGACCACACGACGGATTGTTATCGCTATGCTGAGCTCGCCTAGTTGGGGGCCTGAGTAGACCCGCGCAGCAACAGGCTGGTTTGCAGGGTGATGGTTTTGCCCGGTTCATCCGATAGCGCCATTTCGGCGGCAAGCCGGCCTTTTTCCACCGAATCCTGATGCATGGTCGTGAGTGGCGGGTCGGTGCGTTCGCCAGCGACAATACCGTCAATACCAATGACCTTGAGATCGCCCGGCACGTTGCGCCCGACGGCACGCGCGGCGTCAATTGCGCCGATGGCAATCACGTCCGACATGGCGAGAATGCCGTTGATTTCGGGATGGTCTGCGAGGAGCTCTGTCGTCATTTGCGCACTTTGTTCGGACTGGTTGTCGCATTCGATATGCACAACATCACTTGCGGCAATTCCGGCGGCCTCAAGCGCCGCGTGATAGCCCGCCAGCCGTTCGCGCACCACCCGGTGGCTGGCTGCCCCCAGACGGTTGGGGCTCATCGGGCCGAAATGATCGTGCTCGGTTGCCTGCAGCGACAGAATGGCGAATTTCGAGGCCCCGCATTCAAGCAGATGCCGGGCCGCATTTTTCGCCGCCGCGAAGTCATCAAGCACCACGGTGCCCGCCGCACCGGCAATATCTGTATCAATGCTGATCAAGGGCTGATTGCGGCGCTGGATGGCAGCGATGATGTCGTTATTATCGGAATAGCAATGCACCAGAAAGGCATCGACCGCGGCATTATTGACCGCGGCAATCGCTTGTTCGGGGTTGTCGGCCGAAATGATCATGACATTGACACCGTGGCGGGCGCATTCGCGCCCGATCCCGCGCAGCAGCTCAATCGCCACCGGATCAGTAAAGGCATATTCAAGATTATCGGGAAATACGACACCCAGCGCACCCGCCTTGCCGGTGCGGAGCATGCGCGCCATGACATGTGGCCCGCGATAACCCAGTTCGCGCGCGGCTTCGAAGATGCGTTCGCGGACTTCCGGGCGGACCAGATCAGGCTTGCCAAACGCATTGGAGGCTGTCCCCTGCGAAACCCCGGCAGCCTTGGCGACATCCAGAAGTTTTACGCGTTTTGCCATGCGTGCCTTATCCCCGAAACTGTCGTGTGTGATCTTTACCCAGTTGAATTGCCGACACTATAGCCAGAACCAGCACGATACTACCAGAACGCATTGCCACGTCAGGATACGATCGTTTATCGGCTTTCGGGGCGGGTATTGCGGAAGGTCAGGTTGATCCGCGGCCCGACCTGACGCGCCGTTTTGGGCAATTGATGCAGCCAGCAATGCTGGGTCGCGCCTGACATGATCAGGGCCGAGTTATGCGGCAAATCAATGCTGAGGCGATCACCGGTTTTCTTGTGGCGGAAATGAAACCGGCGTTCCTGCCCGAAGGTCAGGCTGGCAATCACCGGGTTTTCGCCCAGAACTTCCTCATCATCGGCATGCCAGGAAACGCTATCGCGCCCGTCACGATACTGGTTGAGCAGCACGGTGTTAAACGACGCCCCTGCCAGTTCTTCGGCCAAGGTGCGTAACGGGGCAACAATAGAGGGGAACGGGCTTGCCGGGTGGTACACCCCGCTATAGCGATAGGCGACTTCGCCATACCAGGCGGTCAGGCGCGGGACCGGGATTTCCTTGCCATGGAGTTTGGCAATTTCCTGTTGCCAGACAATGTTGCTTTGAAGCCGGGCAAAGGTCTTGTCGGCTTCATCAGCATCCATGATGTCACGCAGCAACAACACTTCGCCATCAAAGGGCAAAAGGTTGCGTGGTGGTTCATTGGCAAACAGATCGCCGGTCATGGTTTTCCCCGGAATACAGATTGCCAAAGACCTAGGATGAACGGCGGCGAAACTCAAGCCACAGTTTGCTGATATGTGCTTTGCCGCAACAGGTTCTAGCCGTTTACCAACGTCACACCGGCCTCGTTGGCATAACGTTCAACATCCTCGACACTCAGTCCCGCCGCGCTATAGAGATTGATGGTTTCAAGTTCCAGATCGGTTTCGGAATCGGCCAATGATTGCAGGGATGTGGTCAGACTGCGCTGGGAATCGAGCACATCAAGAAAGTCCGACAGGCCCTGTACGTAGCGCACGCGGGACTGTTCAAAGGCATCGCGGTGATATTGCACCGATGCGATCAGGGAATCGCGCTGTGCAACCGCCCCGACATAGCCGTAAATCGCACTTTCGACTTCCTCAATCGCGGTCAGAAGCGTCTGACGATAGGTCAGGAAGGCCTGTTCAGCCTCTTCCTCGGCCACCGTGATATTCGCACGCCGTTCGCCGCCATCATAAAGCGTCGCATCGATCAATGCCCCGATGGCCGCCATCGCGGTGCGGACAATCGGGCCTGTACCATAACCGGTCACCCCAAGGGCAAGCGACCCATCAAGGGTCAATTCCGGATACAGCGTTGCGGTTTCCACCCCGATTTGCGAGGTCGCGGAAATCAGCGCCAGCTCGGCCGCGCGCACATCTGGCCGACGGCGGAGCAAATCGGCCGGAATGCCAATTGGCGGGCTGCTTTGAAATTCGGGCAGTGGCGATGCATCCAGCAACAGATCACGATGGGTGCCCGGCTGTGCACCAACCAGAATGGAAATCGCGTTGATCGACCGGTCAATCGTGGTCTGCAGGATCGGAACCGTCGCCTCAAGATCGGCGACCTCGGCGCGTGCCCGAGAAAGATCAAGCTCGGAACCCAGGCCGGTTTGCAAACGGACCTGCACGATGTTGCTGGTCTGGCGTTGCAGATCAAGCGAGTCCCGCAAAAGGGCAAGACGCCGCTGCGCCCCGCGCAGTTCGATATAGTTGCGGATGATGTCGGCAATCATGGTGCGATAGACGTCTTCGCGCAGGTAAACCTGTTGAAGATAATCGGCCTCAGCGACTTCTTCCTCGCGCGTCTGACCGCCCCAGATATCGGCGGTCCAGGACAAATCAATGCCCGCACCATAGCCCATATCGGTCACCTGATCGCCACTGGCGCGGCTGGAGGTCGATCGGCTGGCCGAACCATCCACCGACGCGCCGACCTGTGGCCCATTCGCCCCGGCAACGCCACGTGCAGTCGCCGCAGCCGCACGGATGCGACTGATTGCGATCTGAAGATCAATATTGTTTTCGACCCCTTCATTAATCAGACCATTTAAAACCGGGTCGGTGGTGCTTTCCCACCAGCGGTCCTGTTTGCTTTGATTGGCGGCAATTACCGGGATTTCCGGGGTGTAGGCGCCGACAAGATCGAATTTCGGCGCGGTATAATCCGGCCCGACAGACTGACACCCGACCAGCGCGACCAGAAGGGCAATTCCCGAAATCGCAGAAATGTGAGGATTATTCATATTATTTCGCACTTCCTTGAAGACCGCCACTTCCGGGCTCCGCCGCGACATGTGATGCTGCCTCGCCATGATCGGGAATGGCTTCGGCGGCGCGCAGTTGCGATTGCAGTTTCTTGCCGCCATCGGCACGGGCCGACACCAAGGGCGCCAGCAACAGATACAGCACCGGGGTCAGGAACAATGTAAAGACCGTGGCAAAGCCAAGTCCACCAAACACCACCCAGCCAATGGCCGCACGCGCCTCTGCCCCGGCACCAGTGCCAAGGACAAGCGGCAAGCCGCCCAGAACGGTAGAAATCATTGTCATCATGATCGGGCGCAAACGCACCATGGCGGCATCATGCACGGCATCACGCACGGATTTCCCGGCATCACGCAACTGATCGGCAAATTCGACAACCAGAATCCCGTTCTTGGCCATCAGCCCGACCAACATCACCAACCCGATCTGGCTGTAGATATTGATCGAGGTGCCACTCAGCGCCAGCGCATAGATCGCCGCCGCCAGACCAAACGGCACGGTCAAAACCACGACAAGGGCGGAGGTAAAGCTTTCGAACTGGGCGGCCAGAACCAGCAACACGACAAGAACGGCAATCAGGAAGGTGATCTGCACGTCGTTGGCGGTTTCGCCAAGGGCCGCCGCATTACCCAGGAACAGGATGCCGACACCGGGTGGCAGCAACTGATCACCGACCGTGTTCACATCCGCGACCGCCTCAGCCAGGGTATAGCCCGGTGCGAGGTTGGCTGAAATGGTCACAGCACGTTGTTGCCCTTCGCGTTCAAGTTCGGAGGCGACGGCTTCCTCGGTCAAGGTGATGACAGAGGATAATGGCAGGATGCGGCCATTGGTGCCGGTGACGAACAGGTTTTCGAGGTCCGACGGGTCATTGATGCTGCCCAGCGCACTGCGCAGCTTGATCGGGACGTTCTGGTCATCGACATTGATTTCGGTGACTTCGTATCCTTCGATCATCGCACGCAGCGTGGTATCAAGTTCTTCGATCGGGATGCCGAGATCAAAGGCGCGCTTGCGATCAATATTGACCAAAAGCTGCGGCTGGGTGGTTTGATAGGATACCCGAAGGCCGGTGAGGCCGGGATAGTTTGCCTCGATCTCCTGCTGCATGGCGCGGGCATTTTCGGCCAGCGTGCGATAGCTTGTCCCGGTCAGGGCAAATTCTAGTCCCTCGCCCGTGCCACCGCGCAAGCCGAGACTGTTAGGCTGCCAGACATAGGCCTGCACACCCGGCAGGGCATTCAGATCCCCACGTATCGACGCGGTAATTTCCTGCTGCGAGCGGCTCCGTTCTTCCCACGGTTTCAGCGGGGCAATCACAAGGGCGCGGTTCGGATCCCACAGGCCGACAATGGTGTAGATGTTATAGGCATCACCTGCTTCGACCACCGGGCGCAGGATGTCTTCAACTGCCTCGACCTGACGGTCCATATAGTCGATGCCGACCCCGTCCGGGCCGCGCATGGAAACAAGAATACGTCCGCGATCCTCATCGGGCAGCAATTCCTGCGTCACGTTGGTATAGACACCGAAGGCAAGCCCACCGGCAACGACACAAATCATCACGGTAATGATCGGGCTGCCAAGGGCGGCTTCGAGAATGCGGCGATAAATCCCGGCGCAGAAGAAGCCGAAACGCTCCAGCATGTTGGGGGCATCATCGGCCTTACCATCATGTGGATCGATATGTTTCAGGCGCGATGCCAGCATCGGACACAGCGACAGTGCGACAAAGGATGACACCACCACCGCAAAGGCCAGCACAAAACCGAACTCGCGGAACAGACGGCCAGCCGTACTTGGCAGGAAGGAAATCGGAACGAACACCGAAATCAGGGTTAGCGTGGTGGCGATCACGGCAAAGAACACCTGGCGCGAGCCAAGCACTGCGGCGGCCATCGAGCCCAGCCCCTGATGACGGCGGCGCTGAATATTTTCCAGCACAACAATCGCGTCATCGACAATCATGCCGGTTGCGAGAACAAGTGCAAGAAGGGTCAGGATGTTGATCGAAAAGCCCATCGCCCAGATGGCGGCAACCGTGCCGATCAGGGCAATCGGAATGGTGATGGTCGGAATAAGCGTCGCGGTAAAGGATCTGAGGAACAGATAAAGCACCCCGATCACAATCGCGATGGCAAGACCGAGGCTAAAGATCACTTCCCAAAGCGCGCCTTCGATAAAGACCGCATCATCGGAGTTCACGAAAACATCAAGGTCGTCATATTGATCGTTAAGGCGTTCAACGACATCGCGCACGCCATTGGAAATCGCAATCGTGTTGGATTGCGCCTGACGGGTAATACTCAGCCCGATCACCGTGCGCCCGTTCAGTCGCACATAGGATGTTGCATCATCCGGGCCATAATAAATATCGGCAACATCGCCCATCTGGACACCGTCGCGCACCAGCATCTGGTTCAGTCTGTCGACTTCCCAAACGGATGCATCGGCACGGACAAACAGTTTCTGATCGGATGATTCGAAACTGCCGGCGGGAATATCAAACTGGGCGGTACGCAGAAGGTCAGCCACATCCTGAACCGACAGGCCGTAACTTGCCATGCGGAGCGGGTCGATGCGCACATGCAAAACGCGTTCGCGATCCCCGTTGACCCCGACTTCCGCCACACCGGGCACAGACAGCAAGGACGGGCTGATCTGGTCTTCGACGATATTGGCGAGTTCTTCCTCGGTCAGGCTGTTGCTGACGACAGCAATGCGCATGATCGCACTGGCATCGGCATCGGCCTTGACCACGCGGACGTTTTCCACCCCGTCGGGCAGGCTGCGTTCCGCACGGCTGATGGCTTCGCGGATGTCGCTGGCGGCATCGTTGATTTCAACATCGGGGTAGAATTCGATGCGAATGCGGGCGTTGGCCTCTTCGCTTTGCGAACTGATTTCTTTGATGCCACTGACCCGCGATGCCGCACTTTCGATGATCCCGGTGACTTCGGAATCGACCGTTTCCGGCGATGCCCCGTCATAGTCCGCCGTCACGGTGATGGTTGGGCGGTCAACATTGGGCAGTTCGCGAATTTCGACACCGAGCATCGCGGCAAGACCGGCCAGGATGATCAGCATGGACACCACACTGATCAGAACAGGGCGTCGGATACTTAGCGATGCAAGATCGTTATGATCGTGATTTTCGGTTCCTGTCGTCATGATCAGGACCCCTCGCCAGCGCCTTCGCGGGTGGCAACGCCGCCCGCATCCGACGGCGCATTTTCAGGCGCGGGGTTATCGCCGCGAATGGTTGCCGAAACAGTCCGGCCCGGACGCAGACGCAAGACACCCTCGACCACGACCAGATCACCCTCGGCAATCCCGCCATCGAGAAGGATCCGGCCATTGGTCCGTTTCACGACACGGACGGGAACGCGCGAGACCTTGTCTTCATCATCGATCCGCCAGACATAGGTGCCTTCATCGCCCCACAGGACCGAAATTTCGGCAACTGCGGGATATTGTTTGCCTTCGATGTCGACATAAACCGCAAAGGACATCCCGGCAAGCAAGCGACTATTGGGGTTTGGCACCCGGGCGCGCACGGCAAAGGTGCGGCTTTCAGGATCAATACGGCTGCCAATAGACTCAACCACACCGGTGAATTCCTCGCCCGGCAGGCTCCAGGTTTCAACCCGGACAGACTGGCCGGGACGGACATTATCGAACCGTGTTTCGGCAACTTCGAAATCGACCAGAATGCTATCGATATTATCAAGCGTCACGATGGCGGTGGAACTGTCAACACGGTCGCCGGCCTCAACCTGCGGGATGCCGACGATGCCATCAAACGGGGCCAGAATGGTGCGATCGGCCAGATTGACCTCTGCCTGATCAAGGGCGATGCGGGCCTCGGCCAGGGCGGTGCGGGCACTGTCGACTTCGCTTTCGGCAACGGCACCCAGCGGGCGGGCCTTTTCATAGCGGGCAAGGAGTTGTTCGGCATCGCGGGCCTGAACAGCGGCAAGATCGCGGGCAAGGCGTTCGCGATCAGAGTCCAGAATGACAAGAACCTGTCCCTTGGTTACCTTGTCACCGGCGCGCACAAGCACATCTGCAACTTCGCCCGACACCGCCGGATAGATCGAAACACCCAGCGCCGATTTGCCGGTTCCGACGGCCTCAACCACGGTCTTTTCATCCATCAGGCTGGCATATTCGGCAATCACCGGAAGACTGCGTTCGCCGCCACCGCGCTGCCCGACACTTGCGGGTTGCGCATCGGGCGCGATCAACGCCGTGATGTCGTCTTTGGCAAAGATATAGGCAGAGGCCGCAACAACAATCAGTGCAACACCTGCGATCAGAAGCGTTGATTTACGCGCCATCACATTGATACTTCCAAGTCGGGCTGACCAAACAACCTTACTGCAAATGACACTGTTCCCGCGCCGGGAAAGTGCCGGTATTTCAATTCAGTACCGAATAGTAGGCTTTATGCTTTTGATGAAATACCGTTGCCCCGAACGATATTGCAACCCGCCAGTGAGAACCACACAAAAAGTGTATCAGAAACGTCGCAGTTTGTATCTTAACTGCTGACAAATCCTGCGTTTTGCGCCGATAGCACTGAGCTAATGCATTAGGCCTGCACACCCTCTATACGGTGTGCAGGCCTTTGTTGTTCAATTTTGAATTTTAGCAGTGAAACCGCGGACTGATGCCGACAAATCAGGCGGCACCGCGCTGTTGCGTTTGCGGGAAGACCACCAGATTGTCATCGTGCCATCTGGTGGCTTCTTTGGCGTTGTCGTCAGTGCCATCTGCGTCTTCGTTGCCAGCGGCAGAGGCCACCGCACGGTCAAGGGATGCTGTGAGCTCGGTCACATTGCGATCAACCTCGTCGGCACGACGATTAAGATCAAGGCTGAGCTTGCGGGTGACTTCGATGTCTTCGGATACCGCACCGATGGCGGTCGCAACATTGCGTACCGCATCGCCGGCAAGGGCGATGGCACCGGTAATTTCCTCGGTCTCGCGGCGTTGATGTTCAACGTCGCCTGCGACTTCTTCGGAAATAGACATCATCGACCGCACCGTGACCCCGACATCCTCCATCGAGGCAACACACCGATCAGTGACAGCGCCCATTGCGTTGACATGTTCGGTGATCTGTTCGGTCGCACGTTCGGTCTGGCTGGCAAGGTTTTTGACCTCTGCCGCGACGACGGCAAAGCCCTTGCCGGCATCGCCCGCACGGGCGGCCTCGATGGTGGCATTAAGCGCCAGCATGTTGGTCTGTCCGGCAATGCCCCGGATCAGGTCGACAATCTGTTCGATGCTGGTGGCAACTTCGCGCAGGTCATCGACTGCCTTTGCCGACTCCTCAGTCGAGCCGACGGCACTTTGCGCGATGTCGCGTTGATGTTCGACGCGGTTGGCGATTGAGACAATGGCTTCGCGCAGACGGTTGGCAGCATCGCCGATGGCATTGGAATGCGACTGGCTGTCGTGTGCGGCACTGGTTGCGGTTTCGGTTTGTCCGGTGACGCGTTCGGCGGCGGCGGCGACTTCGACCACGGCTTCACGCATACGGGTCACCTGATGATTGACCGATTTGACAAGACCGGTGGTCTCGCCCTCAATCGTTTCGGCCATCGCGCCAAGCGATGCACGTCGTTTTTCTTCCTCGATGCGCTGAAGCGTGATGCGTTCTTCGGCCATTTTTTCGATCTTGAGCGCGTTTTCGCGGAAGATCGCAACGGTGCGTGACATCGCCCCGAATTCATCGCGGCGCTTGATATCGGCAAGGGCGATATCGGTGTCGTTTTCACTGAGCCGCGTCATATCACCATTCACCCGACGCAGCGGACGCAGGATGCTCATCGCGATGCCAAGCGCCAAGGCAACCGCAATCAGAACCCCGATGGCGGCAACCACGATGTTTGTCAGGGCCGAGTTTTCCGACTGATTGTGGGCCGCCTCGACCAGGGCGGTTTGATTGGTCATGGCGTCTGTGCGGATATTCTGGGTGATGGTCTGGACTTCGCGGACGGCCGATTTGAAGTCGTCCATCGATTGACGGAACCCGGCGATGGAGGCTTCGAGCTGGTTCGCGCCTTGTTTTAGCAAGTCATTGTCGCGGATCGCGTAGGAGAACAGTTTTTTCTCGTTGCGCGTCAGGCCATCAAAGGACGCTTTGATTTCTTCCTGAAGATCGGTCAGGGCCGAGGTTTGCGAGCGGGCGGCATCAAGTGAGTCCGCGGTGCGCAGGATCGGGAATTGCAGGGAATTGACGATGGCCGCCAAATTGGCCGCGCCAAGTTTATCTGCATATTTCTCGGCGATCACCGGATCGCGTTTGGCGATGAAATCTTCAAGCTGGCTTGCGGATTTGCCAAGCTGATTGGCGCCAAGCAGCATGGTTTCCGATGCCGCCGACAGGTTTTCCGCCCGCAGCACAAGCGGTTCCAGCGTTGCGATGTAATCGGCACTGAGGCTTTCAAGCGCGTCTGCGCGGCCCGTATCGCCGTTTTGACGCAGCTGGGTGACAAGGGTGGCACCGCTTTGCTCGGCCGCCTGGCGCATGGTGGTGATGCCTTCGCGGTCAAGCGGATCAACCGTCTGGGCAAACAACAGGACCTGGTTGGAAAGACGTTCCAGACGCAGTGCATAGTCATTGGCAAGCCCGACCAGACCGGTACTTTTGGCAATGCGGTCTGCATGTGCGCCAAAGCCCAGAAGATAGGTTGATGACAGGGCAGACAGGCCAACCAGCAGAACAACCAGAACAAAAAAACCGGCGAAGATGCGCGATCCGATACGAATGCGATCAAGAAACATGGGACATCCAAACAGCAAAATTTACGTTTGGCGCGATTCATACATGGGTGCAGGACGCGGTTTTGTAACAGTTGGATGAAACCCGCATTTGTCGATCAAACAAGGTGCCGGATGGTCATTTGCGTTGCGCAAAACAACATTTCGGCCACCCGAAAATGTTCATATGAACATCGCATTATACAATTGGACGAAGGTCATTATCCGTTTCGAAGGGCTTCAAAGCGGCAGATTTCCAAAAATCGACTGCGACTCGACCATCCGCCGCAAGATTACGCAGGCGTCCGGCGATTTTTTGGAATGATGCCAACTAAAATGTCACGATGACAATATTGTACAAGCTGGCACCCGGCCTTGGCGTTATAATGGCCTGATGAACAATGCCGCGCGACAGAACACGGCAGCCCAGCGTCGCCAGACGTCATCGCGACCGGCGACCGGCCGCCCCCGCGAGATTGCCCGTCACTGGCGGGCAGCCGACGGCATTGATATGTTCGAAGCCGATTACAAGAATTTCTCTTTCCCCAAGCACAGCCACGATTATTACGCGTTTGGCACTGTCCTGAACGGGGCGGAGCGGTTTACGACCCGCGGGACAAATTATGTCGCCGCGCGCGGGCAGCTTTTGATGATGAACCCGATGCAGGTGCATGATGGTAGCCCGGCATCCGATGATGGCTATCAATACCAGATCATGTTCATCGATCCGAAGGTGTTTGGCGATCTGGTGACGGACCTTTCGCCCAAAAACAGTGGCCTGCCGTTTTTTGGCTCCTGTGTCGTCAACGACCCGGAATTGCATTTGCAACTGCAAGGCCTGCACCGCCTGTTTCGCCCGAATGACGATGGCAGCAACGGCAGCAACAGCCTTTTGGAACGTGACAGTCAACTTCTTTACAGTGCTGCCCGCCTTGCGCTGCGCCATGCCGATGCCCCGCCCTATCTGTATCAGCCGGGGTCAGAGGACAAACGTGTTCGGGCGGTGATTGACTATATGGCAGCACATCTGGATGCCAATATATCGCTTGATGATCTTGCGATGATTACCGGGCTCAGCCGGTTTCATTTGCTGCGCGTGTTTCGCGCGGCAACCGGGCTTCCGCCACACACCTATTTCAATCACATGCGGTTGCGGCGGGCCAAGCGGTTGCTGTTTGACGGCGCAAGCATTGCCGATGCGGCCGCCGCCACCGGCTTTGCCGATCAAAGCCATCTGAACCGGCATTTCAAGGCGATGTGGGGCGTCAGCCCCGGCGCGTTTATCGCAAGTCTTGATCCCTAAACCGGCGCAAAACTGACATCGCCTGCCCGTCATGTGAATGACGTGGGCAGGCGACATCAGTTGTATTTACGCGCCAGCGTCGCGGCGCTTCATCGCATCGACCACCAGACACAGTTCTTCGAACAGGACCTGTGCGGCGATATGGGCGGTGTTGGTGGTGGCATCATATTGCGGGGCGACTTCGACAACGTCGGCACCGACAAAATCAAGACCCTTGAGCCCGCGCAGGATCGCCAGTGCCTCGCGCGAGGTGAGGCCACCGACCTCTGGCGTGCCGGTGCCCGGTGCGAAGGACGGATCGAGGCAATCAACATCAAAGGACAGATAAACCGGGCCATCACCAACCACTTCGCGGGCCTTGGCGATCACGGCATCAATGCCCATTTTCGGTACTTCTTCGGCGTGGATCACGGTCATGCCGCTATCATAGGAAAATTCCCAAACATATTCCGACGCACCGCGAATACCGATCTGGATGGTGCGTTCGGGATCAAGGACGCCATCCATCACCGCCTCGCGGAACGGGCCGCCATGATGGAAACGCGAACCGTCATAGGCACCGCAGGTATCGCAATGGGCATCAAGATGGATCATGCCAACGGGGCGATCCTTACCCACCGCCTTCTGGATCGAATAGCTGATCGAATGATCACCGCCGACCGCAATCGGAATAACGCCTGCGCCGACAATCTTGCTGAAATAGGCCTCGATATCTTCGTGGCAGCTTTCAAGCGAATAGCGGCTTCTGAACGGGACATCGCCAATATCGGCAATGCGCGCCATCGCACCCGGCACCATGCGCAGGACATGTTCATACGGCCCGATGCGTTCGATATTGCGCACCGCACGTGGGCCCAGACGGGCACCGGCACGGTTGCTGACACCAAGATCCATCGGCACGCCGACAAGGGCGATATCAAGCCCGGCAAAATTCTCGGCATCGGCATCGGCGGCAAAAGGTGCATCGAGGAAAGTCGGCACCCCGGCAAACGGCCATTTGCGCCCGCCACTTTCGGAAAATTGCGATGCAGCGACTTCGCGGAAATGCGGATCAAAGATGTCGGCACCCTTGGCGTTGCCGTATTTTTCACGCAGTTTTGCAAGCTTGTCGTCTGTGAACATGGGACCTCCTGAAGTGGCACATCGGTTCGATAAAATCTGAACCAATGGCCGAATGTTTTTGTTGGCCCGATCAGATCAAATTGCGCAGCAGTTAAAAATCACGTATTTCTGAACTTTACTTTGGCATTCCTCAAAGTAATGACCGCTCACCCATGGACGCCGCCCGATGATCACGGAACAGGCCGATCTCAAGCTTTTGCGTATCTTCCTGACCATTGTCGAGGCCGGGGGATTTGCCGCGGCGCAAAGTGATCTCAATCTGTCACTTTCAACAATTTCAAGCTATGTCACCACCCTTGAAACACGGCTTGGCTTTACGCTTTGCAAACGCGGGCGGGGTGGTTTTGCCCTGACACGCGAAGGCCAGGTGGTGTTTGAAGAAGCCCACCGGCTTTTCAAATCGGTCGCGCAATATGAAACCAAGATGCGGGCGCTCCGTGACAAACTGAGCGGCACACTGACCATTGGCCTGACCGACAACACCATCACCGATCCGGGGGCACGGCGGATCGAAAAGACCATCGCGCGGTTTATGGAACGCGCACCGGATGTAACGCTTAATGTCGTGACCTATCCGCCCAATGATCTTCTGCGTGAAGTAGTGACCGACAATATCCAGATCGGCATATGCAGCTTCCCGAAAACCGTGCTGGGTCTGCGCTACATCCCGCTTTATGACGAGATCCACCGGTTCTATTGCGGGTCAGACCATCCGCTTTTTGCGCTGGATGATGCGGACATTGATATTGATGAAATCCGCCGTTATCGCCTGATCGGGCGGAAATCCTGGCTGGGTCGCGACCTCAAGGAATTCGCCATTTCGCGCCCGCATGCGACCGTCTCGGACATGGAGGCCGAAGCACGCCTGATCCTGTCAGGCGCCTTTTTGGGCTATCTGCCCGAACATTACGCCAGGCAGTTTGTCGAGGCCGGGCGCATGCGCATGGTCCTGCCGGATCGGTTGAAGGTGAAAGTCACCTTTCAGGCAAGCCTTGATGACAGCAAGCAACCCGATCCGATCACCAAGCTATTCCTTGATATGCTGATCGCCGATTTTGCCACCGAACGGGCCTGAGCCGCAGTCCCAAAACCAACATCAACAACCGATAGCAATATCGTCCAATACCGCCTATTTGATATCGGGCAGTATGGCGCCTGAAATGATGGCTCCTCGCCCACCCGTTTACGCCCATGAAAGTGCCGGTCGCCCGAAACGAACCGGCACCAACAACCACAGGAAACGTCGGAAATGTCACGCCCCGGACAGACCGAAAGTCAGACCGAGAACCAACCCCAAAATCAGCCCCAGAGCCAACCCGAGATCGGGCATTTCGACGCGGACACCATCCGGCGCGGTGCCCTTGCCTGCCTGCCGCTTTTGCCCAGCACCATCATCTTTGGTGCGGTGCTTGGTGTGCTGGCCGCACAGCGCGGATTGTCGCTTGGCGAGCTTCTGTTCATGAGCCTGGCCGTGTTTGCCGGATCGGCACAGTTCGTCTCCGTCGATCTTTGGCGCGAAACCATTCCAAGTGCGACCATCATCATCGCAACGGCGGTGATCAATATGCGCTATATCCTGATCGGGGCGTCACTACGCCCGGTGTTTCGCGGTCGTCCACTTTGGGTCAAGGTGACCGGCATGCATATGGTCGCCGATGAAAACTGGGCCGTGTCGATGACGCAAAAGGATTTGGCCAATCCGGGCTTCTTGCTGGGCGGCGGAATTTTCCTGGGTGTGGTCTGGGCGACCGGCAATACGGTGGGCTACCTGCTTGGCGGGGGTATTCCCGACCCGGAGGTTTATGCGCTTGATTTCGCTTTTACTGCCGTGTTTGCCGCACTCACCATTGGTATGTGGAAGGGCAAGGTTGACCTTTTGCCATGGATTGCCGCCGCGATCGGATCGGTTATTGGCCATTACACTTTGCCCGGCACCTGGTCGATCCTGGCTGGTGCGGGTGCGGGTGTCCTTGTCGCCGCCCTGACTTGGCGCGAAGACATGGATGATGACAGCCTTGAGGCTGAATTTGCCGTTGAAGGCCGGGATGCTTATGGCGCGCCGGAAGGCACAAACGCCGCCAAACCTGCGACGGAGACTGCAATGGAGACGGGCCAATGACCCAATTCCCCGATCTGACAAGTTTCAGCCTTGAGGCCGTTCTGACCATCCTTGGCATGGCGGCGGTCACCTATGGCATGCGTCTGGGTGGGCTTTTGATGGCGGACCGTTTGCCGCAACATGGCCGCTGGGCGCATGTGCTGGAACGCCTGCCCGGTGCGGTTTTGATTTCCGTCTGGGTGCCAAGTGCGCTTTCGGCAGGTGCGATTGGCATTGCCGGGGCGGCAGCCACCGTGATTACCATGGCGGTTGCGCGCAACCTGTTTGCCGCCATGGCCGTGGGCATGGTTCTGGTCGGTGTTGGCCGCTATTTCATTGGCAACTAGACAACCGCCGAAACCACACAAAGAAAAAGCCGCCCTCGGATGAAGGCGGCTTTTTGCATCTGGGTACGTGCGAAATTTACGCCGCAATCAGGTTCTGTTCGCGGGTGGCTTCGAATTTGAGGTTCGGCCAATCGCGTTGTGTGGTTTCAAGATGCCAGGCGTTGCGCGCAATAAAGACCAGTGTTTCGTCATGGTCTTCGAACAGCGCCGACTGGTTCGCATCCCGGAATTTCTTGATTTCAAGCGGATCATCGCCCACCACCCAGCGGGCTGCATAGGCAGGCGTCGGTTCGAAATGCACCTTGATGCCGTATTCGGCCGAGATGCGTTCCTTGAGAACCTCGAACTGAAGCTGACCGACTACGCCAACGATCCAGTCCGCACCCATCATCGGTTTGAAGACCTGCGATGCGCCTTCTTCGGCAAGCTGTTCAAGTGCGCGCTGAAGGTGTTTGCCCTTGAGCGGATCATCAAGACGGACTTTTTGGAGCAATTCCGGTGCAAAGGCAGGAACACCCCGGAAGCGAAGGTCTTCGCCCTCGGTCAGGGTATCGCCAATGCGCAGCGTGCCGTGGTTCGGAATACCGATGATATCGCCCGGCCAGGCTTCTTCGGCAATGTCACGTTCATTGGCAAAGAACAGCATCGGGTTATGCACAGCCATCAGTTTGCCTGCACGCACATGCTTGAGCTTCATGCCGCGTTTGAAATGGCCAGAGCACAAACGAATGAAGGCAATACGGTCCCGGTGGTTCGGGTCAATGTTGGCTTGCACCTTGAACACGAAGCCGGCGACCTTTGGCTCGACCGCCTCGACCAGACGCGTTGCCGCTTCTTGCGGACGCGGGGTCGGTGCGATTTCGCCAATGCCGCGCAACAATTCACGCACGCCAAAGTTATTGACCGCCGACCCAAAGAAGACCGGGGTCAGATGCCCTTCACGGTAGCTTTGCAAATCAAATGGCGGGCAGATTTCGCGCACCATTTCGACTTCTTCGCGCAGCTTTTCCAGAAGGTAATCCGGGATCAATTCATCAAGCTTAGGGTCATCAAGCCCCTTGATCGGAATGGCTTCCTTGACGACGTTGCCGCCTTTTTCCATGAACAGAAGCTGATCATTGACCAGATCATAACAGCCATGGAAATCACGACCCGAGCCAATCGGCCAGGTAACCGGCGACACATCAAGGGCAAGATCCTGTTCGATCTGATCAATCAGTTCGAACGAATCCCGTGCTTCACGGTCAAGCTTGTTAACGAACGTCGTGATCGGCACGTCACGCAGACGGCAAACCTCAAACAGCTTGCGCGTCTGGGCCTCGATGCCCTTCGCTCCGTCAATCACCATGACAGCCGAGTCAACGGCGGTCAGCACGCGATAGGTATCTTCGGAAAAGTCTTCGTGGCCCGGCGTATCAAGCAGGTTGAAGATGTTTTCTTCGAACTCGAACGTCATAACCGCGGAGGAAACGGAAATACCGCGATCCTGTTCGATCTTCATGAAGTCCGAACGGGCACCCTTTTGTTCCTTTTTCGCCTTCACTGCACCAGCCATCTGGATGGCACCCCCGAAAAGAAGCAGTTTTTCGGTCAGGGTGGTTTTACCCGCATCCGGGTGAGCAATGATGGCGAAGGTACGGCGACGCGATACCTGCTTGTCAATCATCGACATGGTTATCAACTTTAATCCGATATGAATTTCTTGGCGCGCAATGTAGCGATTTTTAACGTCATTGCCACCGTGAAATCATCATATCGGACATGAAGCGGGCGGTTTAACCCAGCCAGGCTTGCGAAACAACACCAATTACGAACGAACCGACCAGCGCATAAACCAGATACAGCGCAAAGACCGGCTTTTTGACCAGCGCAAAAACGGCAATCGCCGCCGGGATCGACGAAACACCACCGGCCACCAGAAACGCCATCGCCGCCCCGGATTGCATGCCCTGCGATATCAGGCCTTCCATGATCGGAAGCGCGGCATAACCATTCAAATAGGCCGGAACCCCGACAAGGGTGGCAATCGCAATCGGGCCAATCCCGTCACCGCCAAGCAATCCACTGACATTTTCAGCCGGGACATAGGCGACCATGATGCTTTCAAGCAGGAAGGCAAAGGCGATCCACTTGCCCAAAAAGATCATGTTGGCAATGGCGGACGATCTGAACTTTTTGATCCGTTCATCATTGTGCCAGAACTTCCAGACAACCGCCTTGTGTGAACGAACCTTGGCCCCGCCGCAGCCACCATTGCCCACCCCGTCACGTAACGGATCGGCAAGGAAGCCCCGCGACCCCAACCATAGGGTAACAAAGCCACCCATCAGACCAAGACCAATCGCCGAGATCATTTTAATCACCGCGAATTCGGTCCCAAGCGTTCCCGCAGTCAGAACAAACATCGCCGGGTCAATCACGGGTGAAGCCAACCAGAACGCCATGACCGGTGCCAGTGGAACCCCCATGGCAAGCAGGGCCGCGATCAGCGGGATCACCCCGCAGGAGCAAAATGGCGACAGTGCCCCAAAGGCCGCAGCGGTAAACACCATTCGCACAGGCCGCCCGGCAAAGGCGCGCGAAATCAGGTTATCGGCCCCGGTTGCCGTCGCATAGGCGGCAATACCGATTGAGAGCACCAGAAACGGTGCCGTGCTTACAAAGGACTCAGCCGTGAACTGCAAACTTGGGACAAATTGCGGCGCGTCAAAGATAAAGATCACGGCAAGGATGATGCAGGCTGCCAGCAAAACCCGGTCTGTTTGACGGGCAGAAGTGCCGATGCGGCGCAATTGAAATGTCAGGGCACTCATATCTATATCCCTAGAAAATTAGTTATATTGATCCAAAAAAGAGGCCTGACCTAGCAGGCCTTTTCCGTTTCACCGGCGACATCAAGATCGACACCGCTGCAGCATTCATCGGTGATGAAGCCGACAAGATCGCGCATGACATCGAAATCCGCCCGATTACGGGTTTCGCGCCCCAGTTTTTCCTGTTTGACCAGACCAGCCTGAACCAGGGTGCCCAGATGATGGGAAAGGGTCGAAGCCGGAAGGCCAAGCACCCGCCCGATATCGCCGATATTAAGTCCCTCGTCCCCGGCCTTGACCAGCAGACGGTAGATTTTCAGACGGGCTTCGTGGCCTAGTGCGGCAAAGGCCGGTGCAATGGTTTTTTCGCTCATGCCGCTATTATAACTATATTTCTAGTTATTTAAATACATTTTCAGAAAATCCCGTATCTGGCTGATTCAAATATCCTTTTTGGCATCAGGCTTGAGCATGATCACCACTGCAATACAAATGTCACTTGCCAGCACCGATATATGTCGATATTTCCCGACATATGGAAACAAAACACGCAATCAGCGCCCTTGGCGCCCTGGCACAGGAACACAGACTGGCAGC
Organism: Thalassospira sp. MCCC 1A02898; assembly: GCF_001618185.1. Taxonomy (NCBI): domain Bacteria; kingdom Pseudomonadati; phylum Pseudomonadota; class Alphaproteobacteria; order Rhodospirillales; family Thalassospiraceae; genus Thalassospira; species Thalassospira sp. MCCC 1A02898. The sequence continues at coordinate 270,672 of NZ_LPXK01000012.1, forward strand.
ATTCCGCTTGCTGGTCCGGGCCGGGAATGACGGTATTGCTGCGGGCGAACTGGCCCGGCAGATATCCATTCCGCACAACACCATGTCATCGCATCTGACAACCCTTAGTCAGGCCGGGCTGATTACCAGCACCCGAGAAGGCCGGTCGATCATTTACCGGATCGTTCCCGATGCGATGCGCGATCTTCTGGGGTTTCTTGCCGATGACTGCTGTCATGGCCGTCCGGAACTTTGCGGGATTGTTCGGGCAACAAACGACGACTGCTGTTAGCTCACAACGCCTTTTACAGAGGACGAAAAGACATGTCTGGTGGTACCTATAACGTGCTTTTCCTGTGCCGTGCCAATTCGGCACGCAGCATCATGGCCGAGGCCATCTTGAACAAAGAAGGTCACGATCATTTCTTTGGCTATAGCGCCGGATCACACCCGCGCGGCGAAATACATCCCTATGCGCGTGACCTTCTGGAAAGTCTGGGTCATGATATGACGACACTGTCCTCCAAAGACATGGAAACCTATTCGGGTCAGGATGAAATCAAATTTGATTTCGTCTTTACGGTTTGTGACGCCACGGCCAATGAAGACTGCCCGATTTTCCCCGGTTCGCCGATGACCGCCCATTGGGGCGTGCCCGATCCGGCGGAGGCCGAAGGTTGCGAAGCAGAAAAACGCCTGGCGTTTGCGGAAACCTATCGCATGTTGCGCAACCGGATTTCGATCTTCACCAGCCTCCCGTTCAAGTCGCTTGACCGGCTGTCGCTTCAAAATGAACTCGACAAGATCGGGCAAATCTCAACCAGCGAGGAAGCATGAGCGACGCCAACAATGAATCTGCACCAATGAACTTGTTTGAACGTTTTCTGACCATCTGGGTTGCGGCAAGTATCGTGGTCGGCATCGTCTTGGGCGAGATGTTCCCCGGCATTTTTCAGGCGATTGGCAATCTGACCGCCTATGAGATCAATCTGCCAGTGACGGTACTGATCTGGCTGATGATTGTGCCGATGTTGATGAAGGTCGATTTTGGCGCGCTTCACGAAGTCGGCCGGCAATGGCGCGGGATCGGTGTCACGCTTGGTGTGAATTGGCTGATCAAGCCGTTTACCATGGCCGCCCTTGGCTGGTTGTTTATCGGCTTTCTTTTCCGTCCGCTTTTGCCCGAGGCACAAATTGAAAGTTATATCGCCGGTCTTATCCTGTTGGGGGCAGCCCCCTGCACGGCGATGGTGTTTGTCTGGTCGCACCTGACCAAGGGGGATGCGAACTTTACGCTGACCCAGGTGGCGCTGAATGACACGATCATGATCTTTGCCTTTGCGCCGATTGTGGCCCTGTTACTCGGTATTTCGGCAATCACCATTCCGTGGGAAACGCTGACCATTTCGGTTGTGGCGTTTATCGTTATTCCGGTGATTGTCGGTCAGATCATTCGAAATCGCGTCATGAAAGGCGGGGTCGCAGCGTTCAACAGCTTTGATGCGAAGCTTAAACCCGTGTCGATGATTGCGTTGCTCAGCACGCTGGTTCTGCTGTTTGCCTTTCAGGGGCAGCAGATCATTGCCCAGCCGATGATCATTGCCCTTCTGGCGGTACCGATCATTTTGCAGACCTATTTCATCGCCGCCATCGTCTATGTCGCCAACAAGGTGCTGGGTGTGGAGCATAAAATCGCCGCGCCGTCTTCGATGATCGGGGCCTCGAACTTCTTTGAACTGGCTGTGGCAACCGCCATTGGGTTGTTTGGCTTTTCATCGGGGGCTGCACTTGCCACCGTGGTTGGTGTGCTGGTTGAAGTGCCGGTGATGCTGTCGCTTGTCGCGATTGCCAACCGCACCCGTGGCTGGTTCACCCCATCGAAACTTGCAAACTAACGGAGCCCTGTTATGAGCCGCAAAATCCGCATTGGCATCAATGGTTTTGGCCGCATGGGCCGTCTGGTTCTGCGCGCAGGATGGGGTCACCCGGACCTTGAATTTGTCCATATCAACGAAATCAAGGGCGGAGCTGTTACCGCGGCCCACTTGCTGGAATTTGATTCGGTCCATGGCCGCTGGGGCAATACTGTTGCCTGCATCGATGATCATGTGGTGATCGATCAGACGCACAAGATCAGTTTTAGCGAAAATGCCACCCCCGGCGAGACCGACTGGGTCGGCATGGGATGCGACATTGTTCTGGAATGCACCGGCAAGTTCAAAACGCCCGAGACATTGCAGCCCTATTTTGATCAGGGGGTTAAAAAGGTCATCGTTGCCGCCCCGGTCAAGGAAGGCGCGCTTAATATCGTCTATGGCGTGAATGACGATCTTTATGACCCAACCCAGCATCACCTTTTGACCGCGGCGAGTTGCACGACCAATTGTTTGGCGCCGGTGGTCAAGGTCATGCATGAAAAGCTTGGCATCGTGCATGGATCGATCACCACCATTCATGATGTGACCAACACCCAGACGATTGTTGATCTGCCGCACAAGGATTTGCGCCGTGCGCGGTCGTGCCTGCAATCCCTGATCCCGACCAGCACCGGGTCGGCGACCGCGATCACGATGATTTACCCGGAACTCAAGGGCAAACTGAACGGTATTGCCGTGCGTGTCCCGTTGCTGAATGCATCGCTGACCGATTGCGTGTTTGAAGTCGCCGAAGACACCGATACTGAGACCGTCAATCGCCTGATGCGTGAGGCATCTGAAACCTATCTTGCCGGTATTCTTGGCTATGAAGAACGCCCGCTGGTCAGTGCCGATTACCTTAATGACAGTCGTTCTTCGATTATCGATGCCGGGTCAACCATGGTGATCGACAAGCGGCAGGTCAAAATTCTGGCCTGGTATGACAATGAATGGGGATATGTCTGCCGGATGGCGGATCTGGCGGCCAAGGTCGCGCAACACCTTTTGGGGAAATAGCAAAAATGTCGGCCGCAATCCGCAACTATGCGCTGGTCACCGGGGCCTATTGGGGCTTTACCCTGACCGACGGGGCGCTTCGTATGCTGGTGCTGTTGCACTTTCATGCGCTGGGCTATTCGGCATTTGAAATCGCGTTGTTGTTCATTCTGTATGAAGTGGCAGGCATCGTCACCAATCTGGTCGGTGGGTGGCTGGCGCAGGCACGCGGATTGCGCTTTACCCTTTTTGCCGGGTTGGCATTGCAAATCGCATCCCTGACCGCCCTTTCATTTACCAATCCCGATTGGCTTCCCGCGATCTCGGTTGCTTATGTCATGGGACTTCAGGCGGCATCGGGGGTCGCCAAGGATCTGACCAAGATGTCGAGCAAATCGGCGATCAAGGTTCTGGTGCCCGCCCATGCCGAGGGGGCGCTTTTTCGCTGGGTTGCGCTTTTGACCGGATCGAAGAACGCGCTTAAGGGTGTGGGCTTTTTCATGGGTGGTGCGTTGCTGTCCTGGCTTGGTTTTTCAGGTGCACTTTTGGCGATGGCGGCGGGTCTTGCGCTGACCCTGATTGCGGTTGCGATATCGCTCGGCTCTGCGATGGCCGGACCAGCCGGTGCGATGAAGCCGAAATTTCGCGATGTCTTTTCACGCGATCGCAAGATCAATGTGCTGTCCGCCGCCCGTCTGTTTTTGTTTGGATCGCGCGATATCTGGTTTGTCGTCGGTTTGCCGGTGTTTCTGGCGTCCGAGCTTGGCTGGGGCCATATCGAGGTCGGCAGTTACATGGCGCTTTGGGTGATCGGATATGGCTTTATTCAGGCCATTGCGCCGAAGATGCTGCGTGCGAAAACCCGCGAACCGGATGGCCGAACCGCGCAAATCTGGATTGCCACCCTTATTGCCGTGTCTGCAGCTATTGCCATCGCCATCACACAGGACTTTGCCCCGGAACTTGCTGTTCTGGGTGGATTACTTGTGTTCGGGATTGTCTTTGCGATCAATTCATCGCTGCATTCCTACCTGATCCTTGCCTATGCCGAGGGCGACAAGGTCGCGATGAATGTCGGGTTCTATTATATGTCGAACGCCATCGGACGATTGACCGGAACGGTGCTTTCGGGGGTGGCCTATCTTTATGGCGGATTGGTCGGATGCCTTGTGACATCAATCGCGTTTTTAACGCTCGCCTGGGTGATCAGTGCCGCCCTGCCATCGCGCTCAGCGACACCAACGCACGGTTGATTGGAAAAAAACTTCCTTCGCAGATGCGGGATAAATACCTGAAAAGACTCATAAAGCGAATTCATGAAACTTTAATCGCGCAAAAAGCCGTGACAAGACACTGCATATGGGGGTACGATTCCAATTAACGGTCAATAACTGGACCGCAGGAGGAGTTCCCGAGTGCCGCGAAAAAGCGTCTTAAACCGAGAATTTTCGCCCCCCGGATCGCACATGCAACATGCTGTGACCGGCGGAAACTCCTACCGCCACTTCCATCGTAAGATGAAAATTGAATGCGCGCCTTTCCATAACGGAATGGCGCGTTTTGCTTTTTTGGCCACTTTGTTGAGGTGATTGTCATGGGTAAGCGCGCAGCACGTCGTCGTAACCGTCCGCAGCAGTCTAATAACAATGTTCATGAACTGTTTGATGAAAACAATGCTGATTGGCACCCGCTTGGCGGGTCGGATCAGACCGGAACAGAACAGAAAGGACAACGCGATCAAAGCTACCGCCGCAACATCCGCCCAAAAAGTGAAAACCAGGCAGCCCTGATGGATGCCATCGACAATTACAATCTGGTCATGGCCCTTGGCCCGGCCGGCACCGGCAAGACCTATATCGCTGTATCCAAGGCAGTCGAAGCGCTTGATAACGGCGACATCGCCCGCATCGTTCTGGCCCGCCCGGCGGTTGAGGCCGGGGAAAATATCGGCTTCCTGCCAGGCGACGTCGAAGCCAAAATGGCACCGTATCTGCGCCCGCTTTATGATGCGCTCAATGATCGTCTGGGGGCCAAGCGCCTTAAGACTTATATCTCGGACGGCACGATCGAGATTGCACCGATCGGCTATATGCGGGGTCGCACACTCAACAACGCCTTTGTGGTGATCGACGAGGCGCAGAACTGCACATACGGACAGCTTAAGATGCTGGTCACCCGCCTTGGGTGGAACTCCACCATGATCCTGACCGGCGACCCGGACCAGACCGACCTTCTGCCGGAAATGTCGGGTCTTTCGGAAATGTCCGAACGTCTTGAAAATGTCGAGGATGTCGCCTGTGTCCAGCTGCGTGACAAGGACATCGTCCGTCACCCGCTGGTCGCAAGCATGTTGACCGTTCTTTAGGTTTCAACACAGCAAACTGCAAAAACACTGCATAAAACAAAGGCGGGCCCGAAAGGGTCCGCCATTTTTTGTGGTCATCGTTGAAACCGGTTGGCGCCTAGCGCCCCATGGCCGCGACTTCGCCGCCACTGTTATTGACCGGAATATCATGTTGGCCTGCACGTTTGGCACGACCGGTGTGCCAGAATTCCGGGTCTTCGGTATAGCCGCTGAATTCATCAAGATGGATGTCTTCGGGCGGTTCGGGATGAATGGTGATGTCGAGATCAGGATATTCGGCACGGATGCTGTCCATCACCTGATGGCAGATGGTGTGCGATTCGCGCATCAGCATGCCGCCATCCATGATCAATTCGATCTCGGCAAAACGATGCACGCCCGATGAACGGGTCCGAAGACGGTGGATACCGATGACATCGGGGTTTTTCATCGTCAGTTCGATGATGCGCTGGCTATCAGATTCGGGAAGTTCCGCATCCATCAACACCTTGACCGAGGTCCGACCAACCTTGACCGCGGAATAGAGCAGGAAGATCGCAACCAGCCCGCCAATCGCCGGATCGGCCCAGGCAAGGCCCGACATCCCGCCAAACAGGGCTATCATCACCGCCAGATTGGACAGGATATCGCTGCTGTAATGAAGCGAGTCCGCCTCGACCGCGGCCGAGCCTGAAATCCGCACCGCCTTGCGTTGAAGCAATACCAGCCCAATGGTCATGATCAGCGAAACGCCCATGATCCAAAGGCCTTCAATGGCAAAGGAAATCGGCATGGGTTCGGTGATGCGCGATGCCGCCTCTGCCAGAACCAGGATCGCAGCCCCAATCATGAAGGCCGATTGGAACAGCCCCGCCAGCGGTTCTGCCTTACCATGGCCAAACCGGTGATCGTAATCCGCCGGACGCCAGGCCGACCGCACCGCCATGAAGTTGATCACAGAGGTACCAACATCAAGCATGCTATCAATCATGGAAGATAGAAGGCTGACGGAATCGGTCAGGAACCAGCCGACAGCCTTGATCAGGATCAGTGTCGCAGCAATGACAATGGAGGCCGTCGTTGCACGACGCGCCCAAGTCTCTTTCTGTGCTATGTCAATGACGGGACATTGACTCATCAGTTGTCAACCTCTGGCCTACCAATACGCTTACTGACCACCGTTTTATAGCCTGTTTGCGTACAATATGTAATGTCTATTGCCATATTTTCGCCCGTCCTAGGGCAGCAAATAGCGCATATTTGATATTCCGCAAGGTTTCCAAGCCTTTTTAAAGGGATTATATGTCGCATCCGGGCACATAATTGATACTGTAAAGCCTGCTAGGGACGAGAAACGATAATATGATTGTAGAGATCGGACATTACGCGCTGATACTGTCATTGGTGATGGCAGTTGCCCAATCCACCGTACCGTTTCTGGCGGCATCGCGGCGTGACGCCGCACTTCTGGCCGTCGCACCAAGGTTGGCTTTGGCCTGCTTTGCACTGGTCGCTGCAAGTTTCCTTGCGCTGACCTATGCCTATGTCAGTTCCGACTTCTCGGTCCTCAACGTTCTGGCTAACAGCCATACATCCAAACCGATGATCTACAAGATCACCGGCGTTTGGGCCAATCACGAAGGATCAATGCTGCTTTGGGTGTTGATCCTGACCCTGTTTGGCGGCGCGGTTGCGGCATTTGGCCGCAATTTGCCACCGACATTGCTGGCGCGCGTTTTGGGTGTGATGGGGCTGATTGGGGCTGGCTTTATCCTGTTTATTGTTCTGACCTCGAACCCGTTTGAGCGCGTCTTGAACCCACCGCTGGATGGGGAAGGCATGAACCCGCTGTTGCAGGACCCGGGCATCGCCATTCATCCGCCGTTCCTCTATCTCGGCTATGTCGGCTTTTCAGTCGCCTTTGCCTTTGCGGTGGCAGCCCTGATTGAAGGCCGGGTTGATCCGGCCTGGGCACGTTGGGTGCGCCCCTGGACGCTGGCAGCCTGGGTATTTTTGACCGCCGGCATCGGGCTTGGTTCCTGGTGGGCCTATTACGAGCTTGGCTGGGGCGGCTGGTGGTTCTGGGACCCGGTTGAAAACGCATCCTTCATGCCATGGCTTGCGGGAACCGCGCTTTTGCATTCGGCCATCGTAGTGGAAAAGCGTGACGCGCTTAAAAGCTGGACCATTTTCCTGGCGATCCTGGCGTTTTCCTTCTCGCTTCTGGGGACCTTCCTTGTGCGGTCGGGTGCGCTAACATCGGTGCATGCCTTTGCCACCGATCCGACGCGCGGGGTGTTTATCCTGTTCCTGCTGTTCATTGCGGTTGGCGGGTCGCTAACACTTTATGCCTGGCGGGCACCGACATTGAAGGGCGGCGGGTTGTTCCAGCCGATTTCGCGCGAAGGGGCGCTTATTTTTAATAATGTCCTTTTGTCGATTGCCGCCGCCATGGTGTTGCTTGGCACGCTTTATCCGTTGCTGCTTGAAACCCTGACTGGCGAAAAAATCTCGGTCGGGGCACCGTTCTTTAATGCGACCTTCGTTCCGATCATCACCCCGGTGATTGTCGCGATGGCCTTTGGGCCGTTGATGCCGTGGAAACGTGCCGACCTTCTAGGCGTGTTTAACAAGCTCAAGATCGCCCTTGCTGCTGCCGCCGTTGTCGTGCTGGTGACACTTTGGCTTTCGGGTGGCCCGGCCTTTGCCCTGTTTGGGATGGGGCTTGCAGCCTGGCTGTTTGTCGGATCGATCCTTGAATGGTCGGGCCGCATCAAGCTGTTCCGTGAGCCAATTGGCACCAGCCTGCGCCGCATGCGCAACCTGCCGCGGTCGGCCCACGGGACGATGCTGGCCCATGCCGGTGTGGCAATCGTGGTGGCCGGTATCACCGGATCGCAGGCCTGGACCGAGGAAGCCGTTCAGTCACTTGCCGTTGGCGAAAGCACCGAACTTGCCGGGCATACCTTTATCCTGTCTGGCATCCGTGAATATCAGGGCCCGAACTATGCCGCCCGTGAAGCGGAAATCACCATCACCACACCGGGCGAACGCACCGTTGTCCTGACACCGGAAAAACGCGTCTATACGGTCGAAGGCATGCCAACGACCGAAGCCGGCATTCAATCAAGCTTCACCGGTGATATCTATGCCGTGATCGGCGATCAGGATGAAAGCGGCAAATGGATCACGCGGTTTTACGTCAAACCCCTGATCCCATGGATGTGGTTTGGTGGGCTTGTCATGGTGTTTGGCGGTTTGATGTCACTTTCGGATCGTCGTTATCGCATCGGTGCACCGACCCGTTCCCACAAGACTGCCGCCAAAGCAGTGCCCGCAGAATAAGCCAAGGACAGGATACCTAAATAATGACCATCTGGATTGTTCTTGGCGCGATAACCCTGCTGCTTGCGGGGTTCATTCTGTGGCCGATTTTTGGCGGTAACCGAAAAGCTGGATCGTATGAGGCAAGCGATGCGTCCTCTGCATCGGAGCTTGAAGATGGCAGCCCGGAAAACGAGCTTTCGCGCGACTTGGCGGTTTATCGCGATCAGCTTTCCGAGATTGACCGTGACATTGAACGCGGGGTTCTAAGCGCAGAACAAGCCGATGCCGCGCGCACCGAAGTTCAGCGCCGTATTCTGGCGGCCGATCAGCGCATCAAAAAGCAACAGCCCACTGACACCATCCAGCAGACATCGGCAAACAAACCCGTCCGGGCCATTGCCGCCGGTTTTATTGTGCTGTTCATTGCAGGCGGGTTCGGGCTTTATCTTGATCTTGGCAATCCGACCATGCCAGACCGCCCGATCACCAGCCGCACCGATGAAATCAATGCCGTGCGGATGGCCCAGACCGCGGATGAAGACCGCCAGTCGGTGCTTAATCGTGCTGTCAGCGACCTGTCGCAGAGGCTTTTGGAAAATCCAGATGATCTGCGGGCCTGGGAATTGCTGGGTGCCAGCCTGATGGCGCTTGGTCGCCCGGAAGAAGCGCAAACCGCGTTTCTTGAAACCGTCAAACGGTCGGGACGCGACGGTGATTATCTGGCCATGTATGCCGAAAGCCTGATCCGCAGCAATAACGGCCAAATCAATACAACCGCGCGCGGCGTGCTGCGCGAAGCCGAAAAAACCGACAGTACCGATCCACGCATCCAGTTTTATCTTGGCCTTGCCGATGCACAGGAAGGCAATGTCGGTGCGGCGGTTGATCGCTGGATCGCGCTTGCCAATGGGGCACCGGGCGATGCCCCGTGGTTGCCGATGGTGGTTGGCCGGATCAATGAAGCCGCCCTTGCCCAAGGGATCGACATTGAAGGACGGCTGAACCTTGCCGAAAACACGTCCCCCGGCCCAAGTCAGGAAGATATCGCCGCCGCGCAGGAAATGACACCTGAAGAGCAGCAGCAAATGATCATGTCGATGGTCAATGGATTGGCCGAACGGCTGGAGGCTGAGCCGAACAATCCCGACGGGTGGGCCCGCCTGATGCAGGCATACATGGTGCTCGGCCGGGAAGACGATGCCAAGGCGGCGTTCGAGAAGGCCAGCACGGTGTTTGCCGACCAGCCGGAGCTGCTAGCCCGATTCGACTCGCTGGCACAAGAAATCGGCATCTCGGCGAACTGAGCAGGCATTTATCGGTAATATTGCCGATAAAAATTGTTTTGCAGAAACTCTTTTCCCTGCACTTTTGAACCATTATATCCCATACAGTCGGATAATATCTGCAACTTTACTGAAGTCTTATTGAATTGAACTTCGTGCTGAGGTATGAAATTAAGACTTAAGGATAGATAAGAAATACATCATATATATGATTCCAAAGAATACCTTTCGATGGTGGGGGCCATCTTTTTCTTTAGGATCAATATATTGACAGGCTCACAAAACAAAAGATCAGGGATGACCATGCGCACCAAAAGCTCATCCCTAAGGATAGCGGATCAGCATGCCGGATCAAAAGAACGGTTCAATAAACAACCTGTTGTTGATTGAAGATAATCCTGGTGATGCGCGCCTGGTGCGCGAAGCACTTCGGGAATTCAAACAACCGGTTGAATTGCATCACGTAAAGGATGCGATGACCGCACTGCAGTTTTTGCAGCAAGATGGTCCGTATCGCAATTCACCGCGCCCACGCCTGATTCTTCTGGACCTGAACATGCCACGCAAGGATGGCCGCGAAATGTTGCGCGACATCCGCAATGATCCCAATTGCGCATCCATTCCGGTAATCGTTCTGACAACATCCGGTGCCGAGCATGATGTCGATCTGTGCTATGCCGCCGGGGCAAACTGTTATTTGCGCAAGCCGGTTGATGTGACAGAATTCATCGAACTGATGAAAATGATCGAATCCTTCTGGCTGGGACTGGCGTTGACCCCCACGCCGTAACCCCCTGCCAGAGAGACTGCCGTGCGCCGCCCGACATCTCTGCTTTTAGCATCCCAGTCCATCCCGACGAGCCTTAGGATTGCGCTGCGCGAATTGCGCAAGCCCGGTATCGGCATTGTCACCCTGTTTGCAACCCTTGTCTTTGCCGCGACCATTCTGGTCCTGACCGTCAGTCTGACCCAGTCGGTTCGCGATGGGTTGCGCCAGTCCGCACAACAGACCATTGGCGGGGATATCTCGCTGCGTCTGTTTCACCGGGCACCGACGACAGATGAAATTGCCTTTCTTGAAACGCTTGGCACCCTCAGCCTGACAATCGAACAAAGGGTGATGGTCCAGCCATCCGATAATCAACAGGCCGTACTTTCCGAACTGAAGGCGGTTGATGCCCCCTATCCGCTTTTTGGCAATCTGGCACTGTCGCCAGACATTCACCTTTCCGAAGCCCTTGGCACCCGCGATGGCACACCCGGCATTGTCGTTGGTCCCGAACTGGTTGAAGACGTTGGGTACAGGGTCGGCGATACCCTTTATCTTGGGGGTCAGCCTTACCAGATCCGCGCACGTATCGCCGCCGAGCCAGAACGCAAATTCAGGCTGTTCTCGCTTGGTCCCCGCGTGATTGTCGGGTTAGATGCGTATCGCAACAGCTCACTTTTGGCACCGGGCAAGCAGGTTTACTGGTATTTGCGGATCAAGCTGCCACCGGATAACAAGCGATCGCCGGATCAGATTATTGCCGCCATTGAGGACCAATTCCCAGATAGCGGATGGCGGATTGTCAGTGCGGCGGACGGCGTCCCCGGGCTTGAACGCATCGGGGATTTCGCGTCCGCCTTCGTCAGCCTGATGGGAATTGCGATCTTTGCCATTGCGACAAGTGCAATCCGAAATGCCCTGACAGCCGACCTTGCCACGCGACGTCCCCGCTTTGCGACCCTGCGCAGTCTGGGGGCCCGGCCACAGGAAGTTGCCGCCAGCATTATCTGGCAAATGGGACTTATCACTACCTTCGCTATCCTGATTGCGGTTGTTTTGACTGTAATCGCGGGCGAGGTGCTTGGGCCGTTGTTCGCCGAAATACTTGGCTTTGACGCAAGGCCAACTTTCGAGAATGGCCCGCTGATTACGGGTTTCGTTTTCGGCTTTGTTGCCCTTGTTGCTATCAACCCGATCCGCGATGCCAGTGAAGCTTCGCCGGCTTGCCTCTTTCGCCATCAGGATCAACGCGAAACGCAAGACACCATAAAACGCCGTTCGATCAAGCTCATAATCATAAAGGCCGTCATTGCAGCTTGCTTGCTTGGCATTGCCGGTGCCCTGATTGACCTTGGCTGGTTTTCGCTTGTCTTGTTGGCGGTTCTTGTTGGATGTCAGGTTCTTTTTGTCGGTCTCGGACGGATAATCCGGGCCATCGCAGGAAGGTTATCAACACGACATCGCCTTTCCCCCACCCTTCGTCTGGCATTGCGCAATATCGCGCGGCCCTCTGCGCCGACCGTGACCATCACCGCATCCTTTGGTCTGGCGATGGCATGTCTGACCGCGGTTATGCTGTTTGGCAGCTTGGCGGGTCAGCATTTGAAATCTGTCTTGCCGTCCCAGACCCCGGATCCGGATGTGGTGTTTTTCGATATCCCACCCACAGAACAAGACGCCTTTCAGGCAGATGTCCTGCGCGCTGATGGTGTTCAAAGCATCACCCAGATGCCGTTTCTGCACGGTCGGGTCACGCATCTGAATGACGCGCCATTGACGCAGGCCCAAGTACCACGGCGCTATCACTGGTTCCTGCGCGGCGACCGGGGCATGTCATGGGCGGATCGTCCGACAGCAAACATGAGCCAAAGCACGCTTAAGGACGGCCATTGGTGGTCGCCAGAGAGCGTTAACGAAGGTCTGGCATCCATTGACGCCGGTGTCGCACAGGCAATCGGTGCAGCGGTGGGGGACAGCCTGACGGTCAATATCATGGGAACGCCCCATAACGTCCGCATTGCCAATCTGCGACAGATTGACTGGACCCGACTTGACCTTGATTTCCCGATTGTGCTGTCGCCGATGTCCCCGGCCTTTGACCATGGGGTGATCAGTGCTGTGCAGCTCAATGACACAATGGATGCAAGGGCATCAATGGCCCCGATCCTTGAGACCTATCGCGACATCCCGGTGATTTTCGTTAACGACGTTCTGGCAAAACTGACCCGCTTGTTTGACGGCGTGGTCGTAGGGCTGCTTGCGATCACCTCCCTTGCGACCCTTGGCGCGGTTCTGGTGATTATTTGCGGGCTGATCGCGCTGCGCCAGCGTCAGACAGAGACACTTGCCATGCTGCGCGCCCTTGGTATTCGGCCGCGTCAAATCAGCCAAACCGGGGCGCTTGAAACCGGACTGATGGTTGCGATCAGTGGACTGGTCGGGCTGATGGCAGGCAGCGGAATTGCAATTATCGCCGCACAGGCCATCGGCACGATTGATCTCGCACAGGTCGCGATAATCGCCGGGCCGATGATCGCGACGGCATTTGGTATGATCGTGGTGCTTGGGTTTGGTGGCGGCTGGATTTTGCAGGCGGCAAGTTTGCGCACACAGGCTGGCTGGCACGGTTAGGCCGAAACCCGAAAGCCCCAAGACGCCCCAAAGCCACATCGGACAACAAAAAAGGCCGCCCCATCAGGGCGGCCTTTTTTAAATGATTTTCTGAAAGCAGGGTTAGTTGCTCAGGGCCTGGATCTGTGCACGGGCAATATCGAGCGCGCGCTCGGCATTGGCTTTGTCGTGTGCAGTCTCGGCGGACTTGAGAGCGGCCTGAGCCTCTTCAAGACGGGCCTGTGCTTCGTCAGCTTTCAAATCGGAAACCGGAACCGCTTCTTCTGCCAGAATGGTGCAACGCTCGGGATTAACCTCGGCAACACCGCCAGCAACGAAGATACGTTCGGAAACCTTACCACCTGCATAGATGTCGATGACACCCGGACGAATGGTCGAGATCATCGGCGCATGCTTGGGCAGAACACCAAAATTCCCGTCCGTGCCCGGAACAACGACCATCTCGACCGGCTCGGATTTGAGCAGGGCAGACGGTGAAACAAGTTCCAGTACAGTCGTATCAGTCATGACAATCCTCGCTCCTTAGCCGGAGGGGGACCAAAGCTGCCTTAGGCAGCTTCGGCCATCTTCTTGGCTTTTTCGATCGCTTCTTCGATGGTGCCGACCATGTAGAATGCCTGTTCCGGCATGTGGTCATATTCACCAGCGCAGATCGCTTTGAAAGCCTTGATGGTGTCTTCGAGCTGAACGAACACGCCCGGAGTACCGGTGAAGACTTCTGCAACGTGGAACGGCTGCGAAAGGAAACGCTGGATCTTACGGGCACGTGCCACAACCAGTTTGTCTTCTTCCGAAAGCTCGTCCATGCCGAGGATGGCGATGATGTCCTGCAGGCCTTTGTAGGTCTGAAGAACACGCTGAACTTCACGCGCGGTCTCGTAGTGTTCCTGACCAATGACGCCCGGATCCAGAGCACGCGAAGTGGAGTCGAGCGGGTCAACTGCCGGGTAGATGCCGAGCTCGGCAATCTGACGGTTCAGCGTGGTGGTTGCGTCAAGGTGGGCAAACGAGGTTGCCGGTGCCGGGTCAGTCAAGTCATCGGCCGGGACGTAAATTGCCTGAACCGAGGTAATGGAACCTTTTTTGGTCGAGGTAATACGTTCCTGCAGCGCACCCATGTCGGTTGCCAGCGTCGGCTGATAACCCACAGCAGACGGGATACGTCCGAGAAGTGCCGACACTTCCGAACCAGCCTGGGTAAAGCGGAAGATGTTATCAACGAAGAACAGAACGTCCTGGCCTTCTTCATCACGGAAGTATTCCGCAAGGGTCAGACCGGTCAGAGCAACACGTGCACGTGCTCCCGGGGGTTCGTTCATCTGGCCATAGACCAGTGCGGCTTTGGATTCGCCTTCCGGGTTGATAACGCCCGATTCCATCATCTCGTGATAGAGGTCGTTACCTTCACGGGTACGTTCACCAACACCAGCAAAGACCGAATAACCACCGTGGCCTTTTGCCACGTTGTTGATCAGTTCCATGATAAGGACGGTTTTACCAACGCCCGCACCACCGAACAGACCAATTTTACCACCCTTGGTGTACGGCGCGATAAGGTCGATAACCTTAATGCCGGTCACAAGAATTTCGGTTTCGGTGGACTGATCGATGAAGTCAGGTGCTTCACGGTGGATCGGAGAGGTCTTAGCTGCATTAACCGGACCACGTTCGTCAACCGGCTCACCGATAACGTTCAGAATACGACCAAGGGTTTCCGGACCAACCGGAACCGAGATCGCGTCACCGGTATCGGTGACTTCCTGACCGCGCTGCAGACCTTCGGTGGTGTCCATTGCGATCGTACGGACCGCATTTTCACCAAGGTGCTGTGCAACTTCAAGAACCAGACGCTGACCGTTGTTGTCAACATGCAGCGCATTCAGAATGGGAGGCAGATCGCCGTCGAATTTAACGTCGACGACGGCGCCCATTACCTGGGAAATTTTCCCCGCCTTCTTGTTCGCCATAGTTATTGTCTCCTGCTCGGACAAAGCTATCCGTTAACTTCCTGCGACCCGCTTACAAAGCCTCGGCGCCGGAAATGATTTCAATCAGTTCATTGGTGATCTGAGCCTGACGTGAGCGGTTGTACTGGATGCTCAGTCGGTCGATCATATCGCCGGCATTGCGGGTTGCGTTATCCATCGCGGACATACGCGCACCGTGTTCAGATGCGCTGCTTTCAAGCATTGCACCGAAAATCTGGACGCCAACGTTACGCGGCAGCAAATCAGCCAGAATGGCTTCTTCGGACGGTTCGTATTCATAAACCGCAGAAGAACCAGTTGCTTCTTCCTGCTCGTCTGCTTCTTCACCCGTGAACGGGATCAGCTGCTGAGCGGTTGCCACCTGCGAAATCGCGGACACGAACTTGTTGTAGAAGATCGTGCAGACGTCGAATTCGCCTTCGTCGTAAAGCGCCAGAACCTTGTCTGCCACCTCGGTTGCCGAAGAGAAATCAATCCCCTTCTTGCCCTCGATGCCAGTATACCGGGCGACAATATTGTCACCAAATTCACGCTTGAGCGCATCTGCACCCTTGCGGCCAACACAGATCAGCTTCACCGTCTTGCCTTCAGCCTGCAGGGCTTTGGCTTTCAGACGGGTTGCTTTGACGATCGATGCGTTAAAACCACCGCAAAGGCCACGGTCCGCGGTGAAGACGACGAGCAGATGCACATCATCCTTACCGGTACCGGCCAGAAGCTTTGGCGCCCCTTCATTGCTGCCGACGGCAGTTGCAAGACGGCCCAGCATCGTCCCCATGCGTTCCGCATAGGGACGGGCTGCTTCCGCTGCATCCTGTGCACGACGGAGCTTGGAGGCTGCCACCATCTTCATCGCCGAGGTAATCTTCCTCGTCGATTTGACGCTGGCAATGCGCGAGCGCAGATCCTTCAAACTAGCCATTGCGTTTCCTCCTTCGCCTAAGTTTCAGTCTTACGCGAAGGTTTTCGCGAACTTGTCGAGGAACGCTTTAAGCTTGGCTTCGCTGTCATCGGACAGAACTTTCTCGGTGCGGATCGCATCGAGGATATCAGCGCCAGCCGAACGAATTTCGGACAGGTACTGTTCTTCGAAGGCGCGAACCTTGTTCACCGGAATGCTGTCGAGATAGCCTTTAACACCAGCGTAGATCACAACAACCTGCTCTTCGACCTTGAGAGGCGAGTACTGCGGCTGCTTGAGCAGCTCGGTCAGACGTGCGCCACGGGCCAGAAGTTTCTGGGTTGCCGGATCAAGATCCGATGCGAACTGTGCGAATGCTTCCATCTCACGATACTGAGCGAGTTCCAGCTTGATCGAGCCAGCAACCTGCTTCATCGCTTTGATCTGTGCGGACGAACCAACACGCGAAACCGACAGACCAACGTTCACAGCCGGGCGTACGCCTTTGTAGAACAGGTCGGTTTCAAGGAAGATCTGACCGTCGGTGATCGAGATCACGTTGGTCGGAATAAACGCCGAAACGTCGTTACCCTGGGTTTCAATGACCGGAAGTGCGGTCAGCGAGCCAGCGCCGTTTTCGTCATTCATCTTTGCCGCACGTTCCAGTAGACGGGAGTGCAGATAGAAGACGTCACCCGGGAATGCTTCACGTCCCGGCGGGCGGCGAAGCAGCAGCGACATCTGACGATAAGCAACAGCCTGCTTGGACAGATCATCATAGAAGATGGTTGCGTGCATGCCGTTGTCACGGAAGTACTCACCCATTGCGCAAGCAACGAACGGTGCGATGAACTGCATCGGTGCCGGGTCGGATGCGGTCGCAGCAACAATGATGGTGTTTTCCATCGCGCCGCGCTCTTCAAGGACCTTAACAACCTGTGCAACGGTCGAACGTTTCTGACCAACTGCAACATAGATGGAGAACATCTTGTCGCTGTCGGATTTCGCTGCATCGTTCACCGGCTTCTGGTTCAGAATGGTGTCAACGATGATGGCGGTTTTACCGGTCTGACGGTCACCAATGATCAGCTCACGCTGGCCACGGCCAATCGGGATCAGCGAGTCAATCGACTTGATACCGGTCTGTACCGGCTCGTGAACCGATTTACGCGGGATGATGCCCGGTGCCTTGACGTCAGCAAGGCGACGTTCTTTTGCACCCAGTTCGCCTTTGCCGTCGATCGGGTTACCCAGACCGTCAACAACGCGACCAAGAAGTTCTTTACCAACCGGAACGTCAACGATGGCGCCAGTACGTTTAACCTGGTCACCTTCCTTGATCGAACGGTCAGAACCGAAGATCACGACACCAACGTTGTCTTCTTCGAGGTTAAGGGCCATGCCCTTAATGCCACCCGGGAAGTCAACGAGTTCACCTGCCTGGACGTTGTCCAGACCGTAAACACGGGCAATACCGTCACCGACAGACAGAACCTGACCGACTTCGGCAACTTCGGCTTCAGCACCAAAATTGGCAATCTGATCCTTAAGAATAGCGGAGATTTCCGCGGCGCGGATTTCCATCACGCAACCCCTTTCATAGCGAGCTCGAGCTTCTGCAGTTTAGTACGAAGCGAGGCATCAAAAACCCGGGAACCGACCTTGACGACAAGACCGCCAAGAACAGCCGGATCAACTTTAAGGTCCACTTTTACAGTGGCGCCGACAACTTCTTTGAGAGCGCCGGTAACGGCTTCGATTTGCTCTTTTTTCAGCTCGGAAGCCGAGGTCACCTGTGCGGTAACTTCGCCCTTGTGAGCCGAGAGCATGGAAAGGTAGGAATCAATGACATCCGGCAGGGCAAACAGACGACGCTTCTGAGACAGAAGCCCTACGGTCTTCTTGGTCAACTCGGAAACGCCAAGCTTGTCCAGAAGAGCCGCCATCGCCTTGGCCTGCACGTCCCGGGAAATCACGGGACTGCGGAGTACATTCCGGAGGTCATCGCTGGTTGCGATGGCCTGGTCGAGCAATTCAAGATCGCTTTTGACAGCATCAAGCTGGTTGGCCGAGTTGGCCAAGTCAAATAGTGCTGTGGCGTAGCGCCCTTGGAGCCCGGTCGCGGCAGTATTTTGGGACACCGGTGAAAGCCCTCAATTCTGGTTATGAGAACGACTCGGATACGTATAAAAAAATGATCCCCCGAAAGGGTTTCCTTCCGGGAAGCGAGCGTTTGGTATCACATGTCCTTTGAGTGGGCAACCCCCGCGCAAGCGCAATTGCGCCCTCTTTTCCATTCTTTGGCAAAGTTCGGCCAAAACACCCCGAAATCGCCCATTTTTAAGGCAGGCTTACAACTATTTAATAAGATGCCTCTGGTTGGGGATGGGCCCGCAAGGTTAACGAATTCCTGATTCAGCTGACGAATCCCCGAATTGCACAGAGTTGGTTTTTGTCGTGGCGGCAATTATCGGGATAAACCGATCAAAACTGTAACCAACTTCACACCTGACCGAGACTTGAGGTGAACCAGCAGAACAATCTGGTTCCCGGATCATCGCGAGGTATCGACACAATAAATCAAGTGACATCGATGGTTTCAAACGTGTGATCCTGTGCCATCGCCCTTTGATACCCAGGTTCTTGACCGATTGATCGCCATCTTGGCCTGTACTTCCTGATCAAGATCGAGGTCGAACTGATCTGCCAGACGATACAGCAAAATCAGAACATCGGCGGCTTCTTTGCCGATCTCGCTGATGTCGCGATCCTGAACCGCTTCGCCAAGTTCCTGCATTTCCACAAGGGCCCGTTCAACAAGTGATGCCGGATCACTGACCGGGCCAAATGTCTGCTCTGCCCAATCGCACATGCTGCGCTGATTTTCAGATGATTCGTTATTACTTTCACAAAGCATTATCAAATTAACTCCTTAAATATAACATGACAGCAGATGCACCTGCGCCGTTTTCAGGACAACAGGAACGACAATGAAGACGCCAACGGCACGAAAACAAAGCTTCCTTGAACTGGGGATTTGCCTTTGTGCAGCAGTGTGCCTGATCCTGTTATCTTGGAAAACCCCTTCGGCCCGCACCCTTGTGATCGAGGGTCTAGAAGAAGCCCCGCTGAAATGGGTTGGCCATGAAGACCCCATGGGCATTGATATCGACATCATGACCGAGGTGCTGCGCACCATGGGAATCCGGGATTATGTGTTCCGTTTTGTCGATAATGGCAGCCGTTTGCTGCACAACGCACGCAACGGCCAATCGGACATCGTCCTGACGCTTTCGATGAATGACGAGCGCGCCGAATTCCTTCTGTATCCCAATGAGGCGCATCTGCTGCTGGATTGGCGATTTGCAATCCGGGCCGAGGACAAAGAAAAAATCCGGTTCGAGGAATTTTCCGATCTCGCACGGGTGCGGATCGGGGCGGCAGCCGACTATTCCTACACCAGCGCCTTCTGGAATTCCGGTCTTGATATCCAGACAGTGGCCCGCAGCGACCTTCTGATCCCGATGTTGCTGCAAAACCGCTTTGACGCGGTACCGGTCAATTACCTCAACACCATTTATGACAGTCTGCAGAATCGCTATCGCAACAAGATCGCCTTTCTGTATCCGCCACTGCGTCGTGCGCCCTATTATAATGTGTTTTCCAAGGCGTCCGATTATCCCGACAAGGAAGCTTTCCTGAGCCGGTATGACGAAATCATCCGCGAAATGCGCGACGACGGCCGGTTGCTTCGTATCTTTGAACGATACCTCGGACCGGACGGGTATGACTGGTGGCAGTCACAATATTCGCAATAAGCGACACGACGCGAAACATTCCCGGCTTACATAAAGCTGTAGGGGTCGATATCGACCTGCACGCGCACACTGCCCGGCGTTTTGACCTTTGACAGCCAGTCATGGATCAGCGCCTGCATCTTGACCGACTTGTCGGCCCGGATCATGAAGCGTCGACGATAACGCCCGCGCAAAAGCGACAAAGGTGCGGGTGCCGGGCCCAGAACCATCAGGCCATCGCCACGCGGCGCGACCCGGCCGATGCGCCAGGCAGCCTCATCAACTTCGCTTTCCTTTTTGCCACTTATAATAAGGGCGGCCAGCCGACCGTGTGGCGGCATGCCATGGGTCATGCGTTGGGACAGCTCGACCTCGTTAAAGGCATCGCGATCACCAGCGGCAATTGCCTTGATCACGCGGTTGGCCGGATCGGCGGTTTGCAGCATCACCGTACCGGGGCGATCACCACGGCCCGCACGGCCAGCCACCTGGGTTAGCAATTGATAGCTGCGTTCAGCCGCACGTAAATCACCGCCGGCCAAGCCAAGATCGGCATCAACCACCCCGACAAGCGTCAGCATCGGGAAGTGATAGCCCTTGGCCAAAATCTGCGTGCCGATCAAAAGATCGACTTCGTGATTATGCACGCGATCAATCAGCTGTGCCGCGGCCTTGGGCCCCATGATGTTATCGGATGTCGCGACCTCGACCCGGATATCGGGGAAGGTTTCCACGGCCTCTTCATAAAGGCGTTCTACCCCCGGACCACAAGGGGCCAGCTTGCCCTCCGCGCCGCAGGACGGGCAGGCATCCGGGGCCTTGGCCTGATAGCCGCAATGATGGCATTGCAATTTGCCCCATGCCCGGTGCTCAACCAGCCAGGCTGTGCAGTTCGGGCACTGGAACCGATGGCCACAGGCCCGACACAGCGTAAGCGGTGCATAACCCCGCCGGTTCAAAAACAGCATCGCCTGTTCACCATTGGCAAAGGTTTCTGCCAACCGTTTTTTAAGCGTCGGCGTGATCCAGCGATTGCGTTGAGGTTTGTCCTGGCGGATGTCGATGATCTCGACACTTGGCAACACCGCCACACCATGACGGCTGCCAAGTTGAACATGCTGATAGCGCCCGGCTTCAACATTGGCCAGGGTTTCAAGCGACGGGGTCGCAGACGCCAGCACGATGGGAATGTTGCCGAGATGCGCCCGTGTCACCGCCATGTCGCGGGCATGATACATCACGCCATCTTCCTGCTTGAACGCGTGTTCGTGTTCCTCGTCGACCACGATCAGGCCAAGATCATGATAGGGCAGGAAAAGGGCTGACCTGGCCCCGACAACCAGCTTGGCCGATCCATCGGCCACCGCCCGCCAGGTATCACGACGCCTGGCCTGACCGACTTCGGAATGCCAAAGCGCGGGTTCAACACCGAACCGGTCACGGAAACGTTGCAGCCACTGGGCGGAAAGTGCAATTTCCGGCAACAGGACCACAACCTGTTTGCCCTGTGCCAGTGCGGCACGGACCGGCTCAAAATAAACCTCGGTCTTGCCCGACCCGGTCACACCATCCAGAAGCGTGCAGGAAAAACCACCGTCATCGAGGCGTGCGCATAGCGCGTCAGCGGCCTCGTTCTGTTCGGGCGACAAATCCGGTCGCGGAATATCAAGATCAGGTGCCTCAAACGGCGATGGCGGGGTGACCATCAGGCGCTGCACAGCGCCAGCGTCGACCAATCCCTTGATGACACTCGCCCCGGCACCGGTTTCGCGCAGGATATCGCCCTGCTCCATCGGCGGATGATCGGCCAGAAACGCCAGAACGCGTTTGCGCGGCGGCGTCATGCGCAAAGATGTCGCGTCAAATTCGGGATTAAGGGTAAATCGAAAGATCGGTTTGGGGGCCTCAAGCGCATCTGGAACGCTCATTGCCATACGCAACACAGCCCCTTGCGGTGCCATGGTATAGGCCGATACCCAATCAATGAATTTGCGGGTGACATCGGCCATCGGCGGGGTGGGCAGAACACCGAAAATTTCACGCAGCTTGGCGGGATCAACATCGCCCTTGGCATCGCCCCAGACGACACCGCGCTGAGTTTGCCGGCCGAGGGGAATTTCAACGAAATCGCCGGGTGCGACAGAGACGCCTTCGGGCACCAGATAGTCATATGGCCCGGCCAAAGGCAGCGGCGGCAGGACGCTCACGGTCTGGGCGGTTACCTCAAAGGCCGGATCATTCGCAAACAAATTTCCAGAGGTGGCCTTTGCGGCACGCATATATTATAAACCCCGTGAGGTTGCCCATCAGACCGAGCCGTTTCAGGAACGCCAGACATATGGGCACAGAAACAAACGGTCCCACAGCAAGGATCTGGTTCCGTCATCAGATGATCCAGAACCTAGCAGCTAACCGCATCATTGAACAACAGGTCCTAAACAGGAATTCCAATGAAGTTTTTCATCGATACCGCTGACATCGACGCAATCCGCGAACTGGCCATGTCCGGCCTCGTGGACGGTGTCACCACCAACCCCTCGCTGGTAGCAAAGTCTGGCCGACCGTTTCTCGAACTGATCAAGGAAATTTGTGAAGTTGTTGACGGTCCGGTCAGCGCAGAAGTTGCCGCAACCGACTACGAAACCATGGTTGCCGAAGGCCGCAAGCTTGCCAAAATCGCCGACAATGTCGTCGTCAAGCTGCCGCTGACTGCTGATGGCCTCAAGGCTTGCCGTACCTTCACCGACGAAGGCATTCAGACCAACGTCACCCTTTGCTTCTCGGTCGGTCAGGCTATCCTGGCTGCCAAAGCAGGTGCGACCTATGTTTCGCCGTTCGTTGGCCGTCTGGATGACATTTCCTCGGATGGTATGCAGCTGATTGCCGACATCGTTGATGTCTATGGCAACTACCCGAACTGGACCACCGAAGTGCTTGTTGCTTCGGCACGTGGCCCGCAGCATGTTGTCGACTCGGCCCGTCTCGGTGCTGACGTTGTCACCATCCCGCCGCAGGTTCTGGGTCAGTTGACCAAACACCCCCTGACCGACAAGGGCCTTGAAGCCTTCCTCGCCGATTGGGAAAAAACCGGCCAGTCGATCCTGTAATTTTGGATCGCTGATCGCGACAGACATATAAAAACCCGCATCACGCGCGGTTTTTAACATGCATTTAACCCGGCAGCCCGCATTGTGGCAGCCGGGTTTTTTGTTTCTCACTTTTCAAGCCGGAACCGATGGAAAAGACAGCTTTGCGCGCCGACGATGTGGCGGACTACCTTGCCGAACATCCTGAATTCTTCACTACGCGCCCGGACTTGCTTGAAAGTCTTGATTTGCCGATGCGCGAACTGGGCAATGGCGTTGCCGACATGCAGCAATATGTCGTTGCGCGCCTGCGCGATGAACGTGAAAAGCTGCGCGGTGCGACCAGCGAACTGATCAATATTTCCAAATCCAATCTCGAAACCCAAAGCCGTATTCACCGTGCGGTTCTGGCACTTTTGAATGCACGCGGATTTGAAACCTTTGTCGAGGCACTTCAGGACCTTGTGCCAGAGCTTCTTGATCTTGATGCCATTGCGCTGTGCTTTGAAGAATGCAAGGAGGCCCCGGTACCAAGCTGTGATGGCCGGGTGCGTCGCCTTGTTGTCGGCGCAGTTGATCAGGTTCTGGGCGACGAGCACGATGTCTGGCTGTTGCCCGATGATGCCGGTGACGAGGCGATCTTTGGCCCGAAGGCATCCGAAATCAGGTCTGCCGCGATTGTGCGCCTGGCACCGTTTTATGGCGATCCGGTCGGGCTTGTTGCCTTTGGCGTCAAGGAGCCAGATTATTTCAGCCCGGCACAGGCCAATGACCTGATCATGTTCCTGGCATCCGTTATCGAGTTTGGTGTGCGTCGATGGCTGACCCAAACGGTCTGACCGCGATCACCCTGCCACAGGACGTGCGCGACGCCATTGCCGACTGGCGTGGCTGGCTTGCCAATGAGCGTCGCGCATCCAACCACACGACCGACAACTATCTGGCTGATCTTTATGCCTTTCTGAGTTTCATCAAGGATCATCTGGGTGAAACACCGACGCTTAAGGATCTTTTGCGCCTGAATCCGCGCGATTTTCGAAGCTGGCTGGCGCGCCGCAGCATGGATGGAATGGCCAAGACGTCGACCGCGCGTGCGCTATCCTCACTTCGCAATTTTTACCGTTTTCTTGAACGGTCCGGGCGCGGTCAAAACGCTGCCGTGCAATCCATCCGCAACCCCCGCCTGCCGCAATCAACGCCCAAACCGCTGGCGCCAGATGATGCCATGGCGGTGCTCGAAAATGCCGATGCCTGGCAGGATGAACCGTGGCTTTGCAAACGTAACCTCGCCCTTTTCACCCTGCTGTATGGTTGCGGCCTGCGTATTTCCGAGGCGCTTGATCTGAATGCCAATCAACGCCCGACCGGGGATTCGATGGTGATCACCGGTAAAGGCAACAAACAACGCCTTGTCCCGGTTCTGCCCATCGTGCGCGACGCGATCGAGGATTATGTCCGCACCTGCCCGTTTACACCAAATGGCGCTGATCCCCTGTTTCTGGGCGCACGCGGCAATCGGCTTGTGGCACAAGTCGCCCAGCGTGAAATGCGCAAGGTCCGCGAACTTTTGAACCTGCCCGATACCGCCACCCCGCATGCGCTGCGCCATTCGTTTGCGACGCATCTTTTGGCCGGGGGTGGTGATTTGCGCACCATTCAGGATTTGCTCGGCCACGCATCGCTTTCAACGACCCAGCGCTATACCGCGGTTGATACCGAACAATTGATGGCGGTCTATAACGGCACCCATCCGCGCGCCCGGCGCTAGACCCCGCCGCCAGAACACGCACCGGAACCGTTTTGCGGGCCCAGGCGTTGGATGCCCAGACACAGCTCCGCGAAAGAGATCCAGTGATGAAGCTATTTCGATCCCGCCGCTTTGACGCCAGCCCGCGCCATCGCCAGATTTACAGCGCCTATGAAATTGCCTATTCGGTCATCGACCTTTTGGCGGCTGTCCTGTTTATCGTTGGCAGTGTGTTGTTTCTTGATGATGCAACGGTCAAGGCTGGGACGTGGCTGTTTATCATTGGATCGGTGTTCTTTGCCGGTCGGCCTGCCGTGCGGCTTGCCCGTGAATTGCATCTGGCCGGACTGGGTGACGAGGGTCAACACGACACGACTGAACCGGGTACTGCCAGCAACCGCGCCGGGTCTTGAAAACCTTTTCGCAAAATTTCGGTTCCTAGCGATCACCTTTCGCCATTAGACTGCGGGCAAACACCTGATATGCCCGGAGGAAAACCATGATATTGCGTTCGAGTGGCCCGTCGCCGTTTGGCCGGAAAGTCAAAATCGTTGCCAAGATGCTTGGCATTTATGACCAGCTGACGGTTGAAGATTCCAACACCAACGACCCCACCGATACCCTGCGCCAGCAAAACCCGCTGGGTAAAATTCCGATCCTGATCCTTGAGGACGGTCGCAAGATTTTCGATAGCCGCGTGATCTGTGAATATCTTGATGCGCAGGTCGATGGCACCAGCCTGCATCCCACCGAAAGCGACGCACGGTGGGAGGCCCTTACCCTTCAGGCGCTGGGCGACGGCATTGTCGATGCATCCATCCTGCAGGTCTATGAAAGCCGCATGCGCCCGGAAGAAAAACGCCATGGCGATTGGTTGTCCTATCAGGCGGACAAGGTCAAACGATCGCTTGATCATCTAAGTGCCAATGCCCCGTCACTGGAAGGTGACCTGACGATTGGGCATGTCGCGATTGCCTGTGCGCTGGGTTATCTTGATCTGCGCTTTGAGGGCAAATGGCGTGAAAGC
Source organism: Thalassospira sp. MCCC 1A02898 (assembly GCF_001618185.1). Taxonomy (NCBI): domain Bacteria; kingdom Pseudomonadati; phylum Pseudomonadota; class Alphaproteobacteria; order Rhodospirillales; family Thalassospiraceae; genus Thalassospira; species Thalassospira sp. MCCC 1A02898. The sequence continues at coordinate 296,463 of NZ_LPXK01000012.1, forward strand.
TATCCGACGCTGGTCACATGGCTTGAAACCTTTGACGCGCGCGTCCCGGCCTTTGAGGCCACCAAGTTTGTCGCCTGAGACTGATGCCCTTTGGCTCAATGCTGCTTGTGCCAAAGGGCAAAGCTTTTAAATCAAGTGCTTAGCCACAAAAAAACAACCCGGAGCCTTTTGCACAATGTCCCGTCTGAACAGCGTTATCCGTCGCCTTCAAGCCCAACGCGATTGCCTGAATGCGGCAGCAGAAATGATCAAGGATCAGGACGGCATCGTGCTTGAAGTCGGGCTTGGAAACGGGCGCACGTTTGATCACCTGCGCGAAATCATGCCAGACCGCGAGATTTTCGTCTTTGACCGGCAAATCGCCGCCCACCCGAAATGCATCCCCGATGATGACCATCTGTTCCTTGGCGATATCTTTGAAACCCTTCCGAAGGCGGTTGAGCGGTTCAAAGGCAAGGTTGCACTGGTCCATTCCGATGTCGGCACCGGGGACGAGGCCCTGAATGCCAAGATCGCGTCCTTTATCGGATCGACCCTGCCGCCAGCCTTGATCAAGGGTGCCATTGTCGCATCCGATCAGAAAATCGATGTGCCGGGCACGATTGCCGAACCACTGCCCGAAGGCGTTCCAAAAGATCGCTATTTCTTCCGTCGTTATCAGGGCTAATATCGCGCCCAGTTTTGGAATTGGTTCTGCACCCGCAAAGCCCCCATCAGCATTTTAGGAAATCGTGCCGTGGCCACCGCAAACGCCCCATCGCCCAGTGGAAGTCAATTGTCCGAAGCACAGGACTTTCTGGCCAAATATCCCGATGTCGAGGCCATCGACATCATCCTGACCGACTTTCACGGGATTGGCCGGGGCAAGACGATCCGCCGTCACGAACTTGAAGGCATCTATAAATCCGGTCGCGGCTTACCGAGCTCCTTGTTCGGGCAGGATGTCAGTGGCGAGGATGTTGATGATTGCGGCCTTGTCCAGACTGGCGGCGGCGGTGATTGCCGCTGCTGGCCGGTGCCGGGCACGCTTGGCTATCTGCCCCATACCGGGCGCGGGCAGCTTTTGATTGCAATGTATGAAGAAGACGGCGCGCCGCATGACGTTGATCCGCGTAATGTTTTCGGCGCACAGGTCAAACGGGCTGAAAACCTTGGCTTCTATCCGATGGGCGCGTTCGAGCTTGAATTTTATCTGGTCGATCAGACGCCGGATGCGCAAGGGCTTTATCACCCGGCCTCCTATGCCATCACCAAGCGGCGCAGTAAATTGCGCAACACCATGTCGGTCGATGAAATTGACGAAATGTCACCGCTTTTTGATGCGGTCTATGAAGGTGCAAAGCATCTTGACCTGACGCTGGAAACCCTGATTTCGGAATATGGTCCGGGCCAGTATGAAATGACCATCCGCTATCGCGATCTGATGCGCGCGGCCGATGATGTGATCATTGCCAAACGTCTGATCCGCACCGTGGCACGGCGTTTTGGCAAGGAAGCTGTCTTTATGCCCAAACCGTTCGGCAATGAAGCCGGATCGGGCATGCATTTGCACCTGTCGCTTGCAGGCCAAGATGGCAATAACCTGTTTGCCGATCAGTCGGATGGATCGTTAAGCCCCTTGATGCTCAATGCGATTGGCGGCATTCGCGGCACGATTGGCGAAACCATGCTGCTCCTCGCCCCATTCATGAATTCCTGGCGCCGATTTGCATCGGCGATGTATTCACCGGCCTCTGATGACTGGGGTGTTGAAAACCGCACTGTGGCACTGCGTGTGCCCGGTACACCGGGCAAAACGCGCCACTTCGAACACCGTATCGCCGGGGTTGATGCCAACCCGTATCTGGTCGCGGCTGTGACCCTTGGGGCCGCCCTTGACGGCATTGAAGGCAAAATCGATCCTGGCAAACCGTGCGAAGACGAAATCGGCGAAGCAAAGGCACCAAACAACCTGCCGCGTCATTGGCTTGAGGCGATTGATCAGTTTGCCGCATCTGATTTCAACAAACGCACACTCGGCGAACGCTTCCACACCGCGTTTACCAAAATCAAACAGGCCGAATACGAACAGATGGCGCTGAAGGTTTCGGCGGCAGAGTGGGAATATTACGGGTTCTCTGTTTAATCCCTAAGTGGCGCTTTTACTTTGACCTTACCCAAAATTCGGTCTCAACAGTTTTGCTGGAAATATCGCATTTTGATAGCAAACACATTCTCTGCTCCCAGTTCTCTTGGACGGAATTCACGTGAATGAAGTGTCACTGGGAAGAAATAGATAGCTTTCGAAGCCACACGGAATTCACACGTTTTGTCGCGTGGATCGATGGACAGGTGCGCAACGGCAATGCTACCGAAGTCACTTCTCTAGATTACTCTGCTGGCAAGTCAATTTCCGAAAGACAGTTTGTTTGCATGGAATGCCAATCTATATGGCGATTGATGTATCCTGACCCAGGTTACTTTGCCGGCGCTTTTTTGTGCTTTAAGAGCATCCAAAGGAAATTGACTTCGGATACCCGTCAAACTTTGAAATAACTCTGGATATCTGACAAACACAATTACGATGTCCTATACCGCACCAGAAATGAAAAGTATTGAAGTCAGCTTTCCATCAAACCTTCGATAAAGTTGCAAGAACTGATCGAGGAAACGACAGAGCGCTTAGAAACCATCTCTATTGATCATTTGTTTGAGTGAATGCTCGAATTAATCATTGAAAAATCTTGGAACTGTCGAAGCCGTCGCAGCAATCCAAACTGCATCCCAGACCTGCAAAGAACTCGATGGAATTACCGCTATGAACGGAAAATTTGGGCCACACTTAAAAAAAATCGGCAACAAGTACTATCCCATGGGTAGACCATCGATTCACTCAGATAACTTATGGCGAGAACAAGACTGGGAAGCACGTAGAGAAGAAGACGGTACGTGCTACTTTGAGTTTCAGGCTAGCGCACAAGGCGTTGGCTCGATTACCTACGAAATATCTGATGATGAGTTCGAAAGCATTAAGGAGGGGAAACTTAGCTTTGAGAGCTTAATCAGAGTAACTGACAAGAACAAGAACAGAAAGCCAGTTGTATAAGACCGCAAGATGTCGCAATCGAGAGACTCTTAGCGTCATAGTAGATACTTAGAAAGACAACCTTGGCTGATGACGCCTGATGACGGCATCAATAGGTCAGGTCCAAACCAAGGAAGTTACTAAGTGCCAGGGTGATGCCCCCCACGACCAGAAGTGCGAGAACGAAGACGCCAGTGATCTTGGCGCTGGCGCGCAGAACTGCCTGTCTTCCGTACTTTTGACCTTGGTCGTAATGCCACTTGATGGCAAAGAACATCGCGGTCAGCAGTGCGACAACCTTGAACGTGCCAAAGGCGATCGGAACCCAATCCATAACAAAGACTTTCATTTGCAGCAGTTATGGATGTTATGGGCGCATCTTGGCTCAAGGCAAACTTCCCATTCTGCAACCCTGTTATGAAACAGAAAGCCACACCGGGAAGAACGGCTACTGAACGGGAATATCTGGGATTTTCAGATGTAAGTGCCGTCTGGTCAGATTGCTCTGACCAGGACTATCGGCAGCGTGCAGCGCTAGGAAGCACGCTTTGCACGGTTGTTTGATTTGCGCGCTGAGAAGGCCACTTGCGGGCGGGCATCCATGGTTTTCTGATCGCGGAGATATGCGACTTCAAGATCGCGGGGCTCGACACTGAGAACCCGTGAAGTGTCCGGGCGGTCAGAATTCGTATTGAGGTGAATCTGCGTCGAAACCCACTGCCATGTCGGGTATGTCAGCTTTTCATCCTGGGTTTCTTCGGTAATCACCTTGTAGGATCCGGCCGGAAGGACTTCTGCAAGGCCACGCATGCTGAACGGACGTGTGAAATTCAGAATTCTCGAAGTGGTACGATTGGTCAAAAAAGGCTCCTTGCGCCGGAATGCGCGTTGGCCAGGCCAAACGATCGGGACCATTCCCGCCGTCGGACACTGACTCAGGTTACAGACAGATCAAAGTTTTCGGATTAACAACGGACAAAAGTGCCCAGGCCAATAAAATATTGGAAATTTGAGAATCAAAAAATATTTGCAGCATCAAGCATATGAATATTTTTGGTTAATTTACAACGTAATTATTTTTTATTTATACGTTCAAACAAAATGGTGAAATTTAATTCGTCGATCAAAGACACCGGATTTATTTATTAATTCAGATAATTCCGTTCCATTTTCTGGCTCAGCAGCCGTCAGCCCCAATCAATATTGGACGTATACCGCCTATTCCTTGCCATCCCGTCGCAATGGCGATATTCAGGTTTCAAACTGTCATTAACTTGCAATGCCGGGCCCCGCGACTTATCTCCGGCTTGCAAACAGGCGAGATGAGACGACGCCATGAATGAAATGATCACCATTGCCGAGGCTTCTGCTGACGCAATGTCGGAAATGCAGATTGATCCCACCCTTGATCTGGAAGCTGAAATTCAGCGCCTGAAAAAGGAAAAGAACGCGATCATTCTGGCCCATTACTATCAGGATGGGGAAATTCAGGACCTTGCCGACTTTGTTGGCGATAGTCTGGACCTGTCGCGCAAGGCGGCCGAAACCGATGCCGATGTCATCGTGTTCTGTGGCGTGCGCTTCATGGCTGAGGTTGCCAAAATCCTCAGCCCGAACAAGACCGTTCTGTTGCCGGATTCAAAGGCGGGTTGCTCGCTCGAAGATTCGTGTCAGCCCGAACCGTTCCGCAAGTTCCGCGAACAGCACCCTGATCACGTGTCGATCACCTATATCAACTGCTCGGCCGAGGTGAAGGCAGCGTCTGATATTATTGTGACCTCGTCGAATGCGGCCGAGATCATTGATCAGATCCCGCTCGACAAGCCGATCCTTTGGGCGCCTGACCGCCATCTTGGTTCCTATCTTGCCAAGAAGACCGGTCGCGACATGACGCTTTGGAATGGCTCGTGCATTGTGCATGAACAGTTTTCCGAGCGTGAACTGATCCGCCTCAAGACCCAGAACCCGGATGCCAAGATCGCAGCCCACCCGGAATGCCATGACGGTATTCTCAAACATGCCGATCACATCGGCTCGACCCGTGCGATTCTGGAATATGTGATTAACGGCCCGGATCAGAAATACCTGATCGCGACTGAACCGCACATCATCCACCAGATGGAAAAGGCCGCCCCGCACAAGGAATTCATTCCGGTGCCGGGTGCGGACGGGTCGTGTGCGTGCAACAACTGCCCGTTCATGGAACTCAATACGCTTGAAAAGCTGTATCTGTGCCTGGTCAATAACGGCCCGCAGATTGTCATGCCCGAAGACCTGCGCGTCGCAGCGGTCAAGCCGCTTGAACGCATGCTGGAAATGTCAAAGAACATTCCGGTCAAAAAGGACGACGCGGCGTAACCCAGCCAACCTCACAGCCCCGCAAATTTTGCGGGGCTGTTTGCCATCCCCCATCAGAACTCAAAGCAGCCCGCCATCATGACCGTCCTGACCCAAGCCGAAATCGCGGAATTCATTGATCGTTCCTTTGCCGAGGATATCGGCACGGGCGACATCACATCGGACAATGTCATCCCCGCCGATGCGCGCCTGCGCGTGGCCCTTGAAACGCGCGAGGATATCGTTGTGGCCGGGCTTGATATCGCCCTTGAATGTTTTCGCAAGCTGGTCCCGGACGCAAAGATCGAAAAGCGCTGCGAAGATGGCGATGCGATTGCGGCCAAAGACGTTCTGGCCGTGGTCGAAGGCAATGCGCGCGGCATCCTGACGGCTGAACGTACAGCCCTTAATACGCTTCAACATCTGTCTGGCATTGCCACCACCACGCGCACCTATGTTGCGGCGATGGGCCAAACAAATGCCAAACTACTTGATACCCGCAAGACACTGCCGGGTTGGCGCAAACTGGAAAAATACGCGACCCGCATGGGCGGTGCGCAGAACCACCGCATGGGTCTTTATGACGGGGTGATGATCAAGGACAACCACATTGGCGTTGTCGGATCGATCACCAAATGCGTTGAGGCCGCCCGGGCCGCCAACCTGCCAAAGATCGAGGTCGAATGTGACACCCTTGATCAGGTCAAAGAAGCCACCGAAGCTGGCGCAGACATCATCCTGCTTGATAACATGGGCCCGGATATGTTGCGCGAAGCGGTTGCCATTGTCGCTGGTCGCTGCAAGACTGAGGCATCCGGGGGTGTAAACCTTCAGACCATCGGTGCGATTGCCGCAACCGGGGTCGATTATGTTTCCGTCGGGCGGATTACCCAATCCGCACCGGCCGTTGATATTGGACTTGATGTCGCAATCCTGTGAGGCCAAATGCGCGCAAGCAGTCATAGCACCACAGACCCAGCCTTGATCAAGGTGATCGAAACCGCCAACTGGATCTTGCGCGACGGCGAAAACATCCTGTCGGTCCGCAGCCACGGCCGCGACCGGTTCTATTTGCCCGGCGGCAAGATTGATCCCGGCGAAACCGCACGCGAAGCCATCAAACGCGAAATCAAGGAAGAACTCGGTGTCGATCTGATCCCCGGCACGCTCCGCCAATTGGGCACGTTTGCCGGACAGGGCCACAACCTGCCTGAAGGGTCGATTGTGCGCATGACCTGTTTTACCGGCTATTATTGCGGAACCCTTGCACCTGAACGCGAGATCGCCGAACTCAGGTGGCTATCGCCGCGTGAACGCCACCTGATGGCCCCGATGGGGCAAAAGATCACCGCTGCCCTTTTCGATATTTGATACCCCGATCAACCCTATATCTTCAGTGCGCGATACCTTGCGGTTGCAATCTTTGCGACAAATGTTCTTGTTATGTTCTATTCTTTTGTGGTAAACAAGATTTGCGATTTTGCACGAAGGGATCAGAACATGACGCAGGACAAAGGGGCATTGTTTCGGGCGCTTCACGAAGAACCTGGTGCATTCATCATTCCCAATCCATGGGATATCGGAACAGCCAGAATTCTTGCCGCACTCGGCTTTCGCGCCTTGGCAACGACAAGTGCGGGTATGGCCTTTTCCCTTGGCGTTGCAGAGGGCAAGACATCACCCGAAAATACGTTCAAGCATTGCCAGGCACTGGTTTCGGCTACGCCGCTTCCCGTTACTGCCGATCTTGAAAAAGGGATGGGCGATAGTCCGGAAAGCTCGGCAGAAACGATTGCGGTCGCGGCGTCAATCGGGCTGGCAGGCTGTTCGCTTGAAGATCACACAGGAGACCGGGCAAACCCGATCTATGATTTTTCGCTTGCTGTTGAACGCATTCAGGCTGCTGTCGAAGCCCGATCAGCCTTGCCGCATGATTTTGTCCTGACCGCGCGGTGCGAGAAATTCCTGTGGGGACGCCCTGACCTCGACGATACGATCAAGCGCCTTCAGGCCTTTGAAAAGGCGGGGGCGGATGTTCTTTATGCGCCGGGCTTGTATGATCTTGAGACGATCCGCACGGTTTGCTCATCGCTGAGCAAACCGGTGAATGTCGTTATGGGCATGCCCGGAAACACGTTCAGCCTGACTGAACTGGCGGACGCGGGCGCGAAAAGGATCAGCGTCGGATCAGCACTTGCCCGCCTTGCCTATGGCGCCTTTGTCAAAGCATCGCGCGAAATGATCGATACCGGCACATTTGGATTTTCTGACCAGGCCATGGGCTTTGCCGAGCTTGAGGAATTTTTCACCGGACAACCCCACAAGGCTCAATAGCAACAGGCAGCTTGAAACAGCAGATGGAACACATGCCCTAGCGCGGTGCATCCCCGTCAGGACTGCCGCCCGCATCGGGAATTTCACGGCCAGGCGCATCACGATCGCGCGAAACATCCTTGGTCGCAGACGGTGGTGCGGCCTTTTGATCTGCCCCGCTATCCTCGGTGTCTGAGGGCGCATCTTCTGCTTTGTCTTCTGACGTTTCGGGTTCCTCAGGTTCGGCCTTCTCGATCTTTTTCGGAGCCCCCTTGCCTGCGTCGCGGATCGCATCGGTCAGCTTATCGATATCGCGCAGGTTCAGGTCACGCTGCGGGAACGGAATTTCGATGCCTTCATCGCGGAAGCGCTGGACAACTTCAAAGCGGATCGAGCTTGCCACCGCAATCACATCGCCAATATCGCGCAGGAAATAGCGCAGTTCGAAATCAAGCGAACTAGCCCCGAAATCCATGAACACCACCTGCGGTGCCGGATAGGTCAAAATCTCGCGGCGCTTGTCGGCCATTTCCAACAGGATCTCGCGAACCTTGTCGACATCCGATCCGTAAGACACACCTATCTTGATGATGCCACGGCCTGAACGTTCCTTGAGCGTCCAGTTCAGAACACGGTTGGAAATCAGTTCGGAGTTCGGGATGACAACCGAAGACCGGTCAAAGGTTTCGATCTCGGTCGCGCGGACCCGGATGTCCTTCACAAAGCCCTGATCGGCGCCAACGACGATCCAGTCACCGACCTTGATCGGTCGTTCGACCAAAAGGATCAGGCCGGAGACAAAGTTGTTCACAATGCTTTGCATGCCAAAACCGATACCAACCGAAATGGCACCGGCGATGATGGCAAGATTGGACAAATCAAGCCCGGCGGCCGAAACCGCAAGCAAGATGGCAAGGCAGATCCCGGCATAGCCAAAGATCGCGGAAACCGAATGTTGCAGCCCCTGATCAAGCTTGGTGTTGGGCAGCACCCGCGTGCTCAGCATGCGCTGGAAGAAGCGCATCACTGCCAGCACGATGACAAACATCAAGGCCGCCAGCATGATGGAGCGCAGCGAGAAATGAATGCCGCCAACCTGAATGCCGATAAAGGCCTGCTGGACTGCCAGAATAAGATCAGCCCAGGCAATGTCGGTAAAGATCATCACCGCGACCGGCACGGCGATGGAAAACATCACCACATCGATCAGAACCCGCAGCCAGAAATAAAGCGTGCCATGCACCGCATCGCTGACATTGCTGTCTTCGCTGCTTTCCGGGCGCACCAGGTAAGTATGCATCAAAGCCCGGCAATAACCGCGCAGCAGCCAGTAACAGGTCAAAAACGCCAGCGCCATCATCAGGTTTTCAAGGATGAAGCGCGCCAGTGCAACATAACCCAGCAACATCAGCACCGGCATCATGATCGCGATGACTTTCAGGCCACGGCGCGACCGGCGTTCGATCTTTGACCAGATTTCGTGACGGTCGCGTTCGTCATGTTGCCAGAACACACCGAGTGAACAGACAAACAGCAAAACCGAAATCACCAGTACGTTCGAGATGCTTTGCACAAGCGCGATATCAAGCGACGTTCCAAGGGTCGTAGCACCTTGCAACAGCACCATGTCAAAGGCAAAAATCACCGCCACAGCCAGCGAACAGAACCCGACAACCCGGGCACCCCTTGGCGTTGTGCCCGAACGCCGCAAGGACGGTGCAAACGGTGAATGCACACTGCGCACCGCAGCCCCGACAAACAACAGGAACAAGGCAGCTGCAAAGCATTGCAGAACAAAATCACCCATGGCACCGCTCAGAAGCGCATCACGCGATTCAAGTATTCCATAAGCAATCAAAAGGGCGATGCCCGGCACCAAGGCAGTAAACAGGAACCGCGTTCCCGATATCAGTGATACGCGGTCTTCGTCAGGCACACTGTTCCAGCGTGCTGGCATATAGCGCAGCACAACCACCTCGCCGCCAATCAGGGCGGCGATCACGATGAAGGTCAGGAAAACCAGACCGGGGGCCACCTCGGACAGCTGATCGGCGACGTCCCCTTCGAGTTCAAGGTTGGAATAGCGCGCCTGTACCATGCTGGGCAGCTTGACGATTTCCCGCCAGGCTTCAAACCAGACAACCGGATCAAACGGCACATCCACCCGGCCCAGAACACGCCGGGTAAAGCGTTCACGTGCCAGACCGGACAACTGGTCAGACAGCTCGCTTGCGCGGAAATTGACCAGCTCAAGCTGTTTGAGCACACCGCCAACGCGCGCGATGTCCTGTCCGATACGATCACGTTCACGGGCGACCTCGGGAACTTCTTCCTCGCCCTCTGCCGGGGGTTCGCCAAGTTTGCCAAGGGCAGCTTCAAACCGCTGCAAACGTTCATCGGCCCGACCGCGCAGCTCGTTAATCGCAAGCTGGATGGTTTCGATCCGGTCGCGGCCATCGGAGATCACGCGCCCGGAAATTTCTTCGCCGGAAATCGATTCTTCAATCGCATCAAGTGTCGCTTCCCAGTCCGCAATACGGTTCTGTGCATTTTCCAGTTCGATCTTCTGCACAGAGTCAGGGCGCGGTTCGTTGGGCTGTGCTGCCAAACCGAAAGATACCGTCATTGCAAACAGACAGATTGCAAGACTTGCGATTACCTGACGAACTGATGTCATGCCTGATGATCCATATTGATGCCCGAAGCGCTGCCCGGCTTCCGTTTCTTGAGTGTTTTTCGCGTTTTGTAAACAGGTTGGCCTGATACTTGGTCACAGAACCGAACCCTACACTGAGAACAGTAACGAATCATCTAACGTTTCGTTCCGTTGTCATTGTGACGTGATGATGACCCCATCCCTGACCTGCATGAACGCAGTCAGCCAAGGAGCCCTGCGATGAGCAAAACCGCGCTGATCAATGCCTTTGAAATTGCCCCGGATGGCACCGCACAACCGGTTGGATGGGACGCCCTGCAATCGGGCCTGCCGCCAATTGCCGAGGGAAATTATCTTTGGGTGCATCTGGACTGGATGGGCGACGGGGTGCGCGACTGGCTGATCACGGTTGCCGGGATTGATGCGACCATCACCGACACGCTGTCGACCCGCGGCACCCGCCCAGCGGTCTTTTTCTATGATCCGGGCTATTCACTTAATCTGCGCGGGGTGAACCTGAACGCGGAAAACGATCCCGCCGATATGATTTCGGTGCGTTTCTGGGTCACAAACAACATGGTGATCACGCTGCGCAACCAGCCGCTCAAGGCGTTTGATGACATGCGGGCCGCCATTGCCGACCACAAGGCCCCCAACAGCGTCGATGATTTCGTCCTGACCGTTGCCGAACGGCTTGCCTTTCGGGTCGAAAATGTCGTGCGCGGCATGGAAGAAGATGTCGAGGCGATCGAGGACGATCAGGAAACCGTGGCCGAGGGCAAAACCCTTGCGCTGCGCAAACGCGGATCGGACATCCGTCATCGGCTGTCGCGCCTGCGCCGGCATCTGGGACCGCAACGCGATGCGCTGGCGCATTATGTCGAACAAAAACCTGTCTGGTCTGACAAGCGGTTTAAACGCCGCGCCCGCGCACTGACCGATAAAACCGTCCGCCTGGTCGAGGAATTTGATTCTCTGCGCGAACGCATTCAGATCGTGAATGAAAACCTGATGGCGCTCGAAAGCGAACAGATGAACCGCACGATGTACTGGCTTACTGTGATTGCCGGTCTGTTCCTGCCGATCAGTTTCGTCACCGGCCTTCTGGGGATCAATGTCGGTGGTGTTCCGGCAACAGACAGCCCGTATGGGTTCCTTGGGGTGTCGATCATTCTGGCGGTGATTACCGCTTTTGAAATCTGGTTGTTTAAAAAGATGCGCCTGATCTGATGGCAGCAATGCAAACCGTCTTGTTGCAATGCGATGCAACTTGGAGCTATGACAATCTCACAGTCCTAATTCCTTTCACTGCATTCGAGATTTGTTGATGACCGACGGCCCGCTTTCACGTTATCGCGCGAAAATCACCGCTGGTGAGCTGTCCCACGATCCGATGCAGGAACTCTGTGCGGAAAAACTGCAAAGCCTGAAAAACGCGCTGATCAACTATGAGCCGTCGACCGGCACCGGTGGCTGGCGCGAACGGTTTGGCCTGACCCGTCGGCGCGATGAACCGACCCCGCCGTCAGGACTTTACATTTATGGCGAGGTTGGTCGTGGCAAATCCATGTTGATGGATCTGTTCTATGAAACCATCGACATTGAAAAAAAGCGTCGCGTTCATTTCCATGACTTCATGCAGGATGTGCATGAACGCATGCACCGTTATCGCCAGACCAAGAAAAAGGACGATGCCGACCCGATCCCGCCGATCGCCAAGGACCTTGCAAACGATGCGTGGTTGCTGTGCTTTGACGAGATGCAGGTAACTGACATCACCGATGCCATGATCCTCGGCCGCCTGTTTGAACAGTTGTTTGATCATGGAGTCGTGATTGTCACCACATCGAACCGCGTGCCTGATGACCTGTATAAGGATGGTCTGCAACGCCAGAACTTCCTGCCCTTCATAGACATGATCAAGCAGAAGCTTGATGTGCTGGAACTGGCGAGCCCGACCGATTACCGCATGCGCAATCTGACGGCCGCCGAGGTATTCCTGTATCCGATATCGCGCGAACAGGCATCCAAGCGGATTGACGAGATGTTTACCACCCTGACCGAAGGCGCACGGGTCGCATCCGACAGCCTGACCGTCAAGGGACGCAAGATCGAAATCAGTGCGGCTGGTGCCGGGGTTGCCAAGTTCAGCTTTGAAGAACTTTGCACCCGTCCGCTGGGACCGGGGGATTACATCGCACTCGCGACGCACTTCCACACCATCGTCATCGACTTCATCCCGAAACTGCCGGACTCGCGCCGCGACTGGGCCAAACGGTTCGGGACCCTTGTTGATGCGATGTACGAACACAAAACCAAGCTGATCTGTGCGATCGAGTGTGACCCGACCGAGATCTACACCGACGGTGATTACTCATTCGAGTTCCAGCGCACAGTGTCGCGCATGACCGAAATGCGCAGTCAGGAATATCTCGATATGGCGCACCTCACCTGACGGCTTTCAGAACGGCGGGACAGCTGATCAAAACGGTAGCTATGATCGCAGCTGTGACCTGCCGTTTTCAGACGATCTGCCAGCGCCAGCGCAGCCTGTGGAAAACGACTCCATACACGTCACTTTAAAATCGTCGCAATTATTCGCCATATGAGCGCTTATCATCGCGCGATTCTTGCGTTTGACGCAGGGGAAACGAAGCTTCACGCAAAAATCGTCATATATTGGATTTCACGCCCCCGTCCCGACCGCATGGCTGATGGCCGTTTCCTGCAATGCTGCGCCAGTGTAATCCTGTTCATACGCACGAATTCGCAGCAAAGGGGCGCACTGCCTTTCATTTAGGCAGGCCGCAATCGTAAACCAGCTTTGGTTTTGCTGCGCATTAGCCCATGTTCGCATCTGCAACGTGAATGGTTTTTAAGCGTTTAGACCATAGTTGCAATAAACCGCGAAGCGGCGGTTTTCCTCGTAAAAACAGTGGGGTTTCCCCTTGTCATTCGTGCCGATTCAGTTTACGACACTCGGTGTTTACGAACGATTATTTCGCGTTCGCAGGTTTAAATTTTCAATCGCGCTCCCAAGTTGAGTTTCGACCCCCAGGAAGCGCAATAGGGAAGAAGGTAACGGAATGGCCCGCAACAAGATCGCGCTCGTCGGTGCCGGCAATATTGGTGGCACGCTTGCTCACCTCGTCGGTCTCAAAGAGCTTGGCGACGTCGTCCTTTTCGACATCGTTGATGGCATGCCACAGGGCAAGTCGCTCGACATTGCTGAATCCTCCCCCGTCGACATGTTTGATGCCGACCTCAAGGGTACCAGTGACTACAAAGACATCGCAGGCGCTGATGTCGTCATCGTCACCGCCGGTGTTGCTCGCAAGCCGGGCATGAGCCGCGATGACCTGATTGGTATCAACACCAAAGTCATGACCCAGGTTGGTCAGGGCATCAAGGAACACGCTCCGAACGCATTCGTCATCGTCATTACCAACCCGCTTGATGCGATGGTTTGGGTAATGCAGCAGGCAACCGGCTTCGATCCGAAGAAAGTTGTTGGCATGGCTGGAGTTCTGGACTCTGCGCGTTTCCGTTACTTCCTCGCAGAAGAATTCAACGTCTCGGTCAAAGACGTTACCGCCTTTGTCCTTGGCGGCCACGGCGATACCATGGTCCCGTCGATCCGTTATTCGACCGTTGCCGGTATCCCGGTTCCGGATCTGATCAAAATGGGCTGGACCACGCAGGAAAAAATCGACGAGATCGTGCAGCGCACCCGTGACGGTGGCGCCGAAATCGTTGCCCTGCTGAAAACCGGTTCTGCTTTCTACGCCCCGGCTGCTTCGGCAATCGCGATGGCGGAAAGCTACCTCAAAGACCAGAAGCGCGTCATGCCGGTTGCTGCTTACCTGAGCGGCGAATACGGTGTTGACGGTCTTTATGTTGGTGTCCCGGTTGTTCTGGGTGCCAACGGTGTAGAACGCATCGTCGAGATCAATCTTGATGAGTCCGAAAAAGCAAACTTCGACAATTCCGTGAACGCTGTTCGCGGCCTCGTCGAAGCTGCAAAGGGCATGCTCTAAGAACGCGAAACGGGCTGGTCAGTGACCGGCCCGTTTTTCAATCATTGTTGTTATTCAAACTTCAATGATCGCGGCCTCTTAACAAAGTCCCTCCCGCTCGTTACAGGGACATTGAAATCCAGATTTCTGACCCACCGGAAATCGTACGGAAGGCAAGAAAGCGACCGAACATGAATATTCATGAGTACCAGGCGAAAGAAATTCTTCGCAAATACGGTGTGACCGTGCCGAACGGCAAGGTTGCATATACCGCTCAGGAAGCCATCGAAGCTGCCCAGTCCCAGGCTGGCCCGGTTTACGTGGTAAAATCCCAGATCCATGCAGGTGGCCGCGGTAAAGGCACCTTCAAGGAAGCCAAGGCAGGTGACAAAGGCGGCGTTCGCGTCGTCAAGAGCCCGGAAGAAGTCGGCACCAATGCCGAACAGATGCTCGGCTCCACGCTGGTTACCCACCAGACCGGCCCGGATGGCAAAGAAGTCAAACGCGTTTACATCGAAGAAGGCTGCGATATCGCACGCGAACTGTATCTTTCGGTTCTCGTCGACCGCGCTTGCTCGCGCGTGATCTTCATGGCGTCGACCGAAGGCGGCATGGACATTGAAGAAGTTGCAGAAGCAACCCCGGAAAAGATCGTCACTGTCGAGATCGATCCGGCGGCTGGCTTCTCTGGCTTCCACGGTCGCAAACTGGCGTTTGCACTCGGTCTCGAAGGCAAGCAGGTTTCCAAAGCCGTCAAATTCATGACCGCAATGTACCAGTGCTTCCTCGACACCGATGCTGCCATGGTTGAAATCAACCCGCTGGTTGTTACCGGCGACGGCGACATCATTGCGCTTGATTGCAAAATGAACTTCGACGACAACGCGCTGTTCCGTCATCCGGACATCGAAGAGCTGCGTGACGAAGACGAAGAAAACCCGGCCGAACTCGAAGCTGCAAAACACAGCCTCAACTACATCAAGCTCGATGGCACCATCGGCTGCATGGTCAATGGTGCCGGCCTTGCCATGGCAACCATGGACATCATCAAGCTGTATGGTGGCGCACCGGCTAACTTCCTTGACGTTGGTGGCGGCGCAACCAAAGAACGCGTGACCACCGCCTTCAAGCTGATCCTGTCGGATCCGAATGTCGAAGGCATCCTGGTCAACATCTTTGGTGGCATCATGCGTTGTGACGTGATCGCAGACGGCGTTGTGGCAGCAGCCCGCGAAGTCAGCCTGAACGTTCCGCTGGTCGTTCGCCTTGAAGGTACCAATGTCGAACTTGGCAAGAAGATCCTCGAAGAATCGGGTCTGCCGATTGTTTCGGCTGACAACCTTGCCGATGCCGCCGAGAAGGTGGTCAAAGCTGTGAAGGAGGCCGCGTAACTATGGCTGTTCTCGTCGATAAAAACACCAAAGTTATCTGCCAGGGTTTCACTGGTTCGCAGGGTACTTTCCACAGCGAACAGGCACTGGCATACGGCACCAAAATGGTTGGCGGTGTTACCCCGGGTAAAGGTGGCACCAAGCACCTTGACCTGCCGGTTTTCAACACCGTTGAAGAAGCGGTACATGTCACCGGCGCAAATGCCTCGGTTATCTATGTTCCGCCGCCCTTCGCAGCAGACGCAATCCTTGAAGCCATCGACGCCAAAGTCGAACTGGCTGTCTGCATCACCGAAGGTATTCCGGTTGCTGACATGGTCCGCGTCAAGCGCGCGCTCGACGGTTCGTCGACCCGCCTGATCGGCCCGAACTGCCCGGGTATCATTACCCCGGACGAATGCAAGATCGGCATCATGCCGGGTCACATTCACCGCCGCGGTAAAATCGGTATCGTTTCGCGTTCCGGTACGCTCACCTACGAAGCAGTTGCACAGACCACGGCCGCTGGCCTGGGTCAGTCGACCTGTATCGGTATTGGTGGTGACCCGGTCAACGGCACCAACTTCATCGACTGCCTCGACCTGTTCCTGAAGGATCCGGAAACCGAAGGCATCATCATGATCGGTGAAATCGGTGGCTCGGCCGAGGAAGAAGCATGTGAATTCCTGCAGGCTTCCAAAGTCAAGAAACCGGTTGCCGGCTTCATCGCCGGTGTTACCGCACCTCCGGGTAAACGCATGGGCCATGCCGGTGCGATCATTTCCGGTGGCAAAGGTACGGCCGATGCGAAAATGGAAGCCATGCGCAGTGCTGGCGTTCTTGTTGCCGATTCCCCGGCAAGCCTCGGCTCGACCATGCTGAAGGCTTTGAAGGGCTAATCTGGGTAGTCAGAGGAAAGGCAAGGGGGGGCGTGGTCCTTCTTGGGGACCATGCCTTCCAAGACCACAAATGAAACCTCAAGATCTCGACACGATTCTGAACGAGTCGAACGCAACCTACATCGCTGAACTTTATGCCCGGTATCTGGAAAGCCCGTCTGCGGTTGACCAGAGCTGGGCTGAGTTTTTTGACGGGTTGCAGGACGACGCCTCCGAAATCCTCGCAGAAATGCGCGGGCCGAGCTGGCAGCCACGGGAAACCAAGGTTGTTGGCGGCATGGAGGGATACGACGTCTCACAGGGGCACGCCGAACGCCCGGCCCAGATGGGCTATGCACCGGCACCTCATGCAGCACCCACGGCTGGTCAGGTAAATTCTGATGCCATCCGCGCTGCCGCCAATGATTCCATTCGCGCTCTGATGCTGATCCGCTCCTTCCGGGTACGCGGCCATCTTGAAGCGAACCTGGATCCGCTGGGCCTTGCACCGCGTGAACCGCATCCGGAACTTGATCCGAAGACCTATGGCTTTACCGAAGCCGACATGGATCGTCCGATCTTCATCGCCAATGTTCTTGGCCTTGAAACCGCGACCATCCGTCAGATCGTCTCGCTGGCACGCAAAACCTATTGCGGGTCGATCGGTATCGAATTCATGCATATCCAGGAACCTGAACAGAAATCCTGGATTCAGCAGCGTATCGAAAGCATCGGCAACCAGACGCAGTTCACCACCCGTGGCAAGGAAGCCATCCTTGAGCGTCTGATCGAAGCCGAAGGTTTCGAAAACTATCTTCACACCAAATATGTCGGCACCAAGCGTTTCGGTATTGATGGTGGCGAAGCCCTGATGCCGGCACTCGAACAGATCCTCAAACGTGGTAGCCAGCTTGGCATCCGCGAGGTTGTGTTCGGCATGCCGCACCGTGGTCGTCTGAACGTTCTTGCCAACGTCATGAGCAAGCCGTTCCAGGCGATCTTCTCGGAATTCATGGGCAACCCGTCCAAGCCGGACGACGTGATGGGCTCGGGTGACGTTAAATATCACCTTGGTACCTCCGCCGACCGCGAATTTGACGGTAATGTTGTTCACCTGTCGCTGACAGCGAACCCGTCGCACCTTGAAGCGGTGAACACGGTTGTTCTTGGTAAGGTCCGCGCCAAGCAGGCCCAGCGCAAAGACACCAATCGCGAGCAGGTTATGGGTATCCTCCTGCACGGTGATGCGGCCTTTGCCGGTCAGGGTCTTGTGGCGGAAACCTTCGATCTGTCGCACCTCAAAGGCTACCGTACCGGTGGTACGATCCACTTTGTGGTCAACAACCAGATCGGTTTCACGACCAAACCGACCGATTCCCGTTCTTCGCCTTACTGCTCGGACATTGCCAAGGTCGTTCAGGCTCCGATCCTGCACGTCAATGGCGACGATCCCGAAGCTGTGGTCCATGCGGCCCGCATCGCGACCGAATTCCGTCAGGAATTCAAGCAGGACGTCGTTATCGACATGTTCTGCTATCGCCGCTTTGGCCACAACGAAAGCGACGAGCCGGCATTCACCCAGCCAAAGATGTACGACGTGATCGGCAAACACCCGACCACCAAAGACATCTATGCCCAGCAGCTGGTCAAGGAAGGTCTTCTGAGCGAAGAACGCATCAAGGAACTGGACAAGTCGTTCCAGGACTACCTTGATGAAGAGTTCAAGGCATCGGAAAACTACCGTCCGAACAAAGCTGACTGGCTTGAAGGCAAATGGTCGGGTCTTGCGTCCTCACATGGTGACGATGCTGACTGGATCGGTAAAACCGGCGTTGAAAACGACCTGCTGCAGGAAGTCGGCCGCGCACTTTCGACCCCGCCGAGTGACTTTGACATCAACCGCAAAATCCTTCGTCAGTTGAAGGCCAAAGCGAAGATGTTCGAAACCGGCGAAGGTATTGATTGGGCAACCGCCGAAGCCCTGGCATTTGGGACCCTGATGTGCGAAGGCACGCCAGTTCGTCTGTCGGGTCAGGATTGCCAGCGTGGTACGTTCTCGCAGCGTCATGCGAAACTGATCGATCAGACCACCGAAGCAAAATACACCCCGCTCAACAACATCCGTACCGGTCAGGCCGAGCTTGAAGTTCTCAACTCGCCCCTGTCCGAAGCAGGTGTTCTTGGCTTCGAATACGGCATCACCCTTGCAGAACCGCATTCGCTGGTTCTCTGGGAAGCCCAGTTCGGTGATTTTGCCAACGGTGCACAGGTCATCATTGACCAGTTCATCAGCTCGGGCGAAGCCAAATGGCTGCGTATGTCGGGTCTGGTAATGCTGCTGCCGCACGGTTACGAAGGCCAGGGTCCGGAACACAGTTCCGCACGTCTGGAACGTTACCTGCAGCTTTGTGGTGAAAACAACATGCAGGTGGCGAACTGCACGACGCCGGCAAACTATTACCACATCCTGCGCCGTCAGATCCGTCGCTCGTTCCGTAAGCCGCTGATCCTGATGACGCCGAAATCGCTTCTGCGTCACAAACAGTGCGTGTCAAACCTGTCCGACTTTGCGACGGGCACGACGTTCCTGCCTGTGATCAGTGAAACCGCTAAGCTGGTTGACGACAAGAAGGTCAAACGCGTCGTTCTGTCGTCGGGCAAGGTCTATTACGATCTGCTTGCTGAACGCGAAAACCGTGGCATCGAAGATGTTGCGCTTGTGCGTGTCGAACAGCTTTATCCGTGGCCGGAAAAAGAACTGGCAACGGAACTGGCCAAATACCCGAATGCTGATGTCGTCTGGTGTCAGGAAGAATCGGAAAACATGGGTTCTTGGTTCTTCGTTGATCGCCGGATCGAGGCAACGCTTGCCAGCATCAAGCACAAGGCAGGTCGTCCTGTTTATGTCGGTCGCGCAGCATCTGCTTCGCCGGCAACGGGCCTTCTGAAAGCCCACCTGCGCGAGCAGGCTGAGCTGGTCGACGCGGCACTTAGCGTAAAATAACTTTACCGGACGGGCGAGAAATCGCCCGTCCGCCACGTTCATTTAGATTTCATTCGTATGCTGGCAGACCCACACTGCCTGATTGAAAAAACGGTCGAGGAAAAAATGGCGACTGAAGTTAAAGTTCCCGCACTGGGCGAGTCTGTATCTGAAGCCACGGTGGCAAAATGGTACAAAAAAGTCGGTGACGCTGTTGCAGCCGATGAACCAATTGTCGAACTTGAGACCGACAAGGTCACCGTCGAAGTCAACTCCCCGGTTGCTGGCGCAATTGCCGAGCTGGTCGTTGGTGAAGGCGACGAAGTTGAAGTTGGCGCGCTGATTGCGCACATCAACGAAGGTGCCGAAGGCGCCGCTGCTTCTGATGAACCGGCCAAGGAAGAAGCCCCGGCCGCGAAAAAAGAAGAAGCTCCGGCCAAGAAAGAAGAGCCGAAAGCAGCCCCAGCCGCTGCACCGGCAGAAACGACCGCGTCAAACAGCGATCATCCGCTGGCACCGGCCGTTCGCAAACTGGTCGAAGACAAGAACCTTGATCCGTCGAAAATCCCGGCAACGGGCAAAGACGGCCGCCTGACCAAGGGCGACGTTCTGAACTTCCTCGAAGGCGGCGGATCGGCGTCCCGCGCTGCTGCCCCGGCACCGAGCGCCCCGGCAGCTCCGAAACCGGAACGTGAACTGCGTGACGGTGAAGAGCGTGTCAAAATGTCCAAGCTGCGCCAGACCATCGCGCGCCGTTTGAAAGAAGCCCAGAACACTGCGGCCATGCTGACCACTTATAACGAAGTGGACATGACCAACCTTCTGGCTTGCCGTAATAAATACAAAGACGGTTTCGAGAAGAAACACGGTGTGAAGCTTGGCTTCATGTCCTTCTTCATCAAGGCCTGCACCACGGCGCTCAAAGAATGGCCGGCTGTCAATGCCGAGATCGATGGCAACAGCTTCATCTATAAAAACTACTGCGATATCGGCGTTGCCGTTGGCACCCCGCAGGGTCTGGTTGTTCCGGTCATCCGTTCGGCAGAGGAAAAAACCTTTGCGGACCTGGAAAGCACCATTGTCGATTTCGGCAAGCGTGCCCGTGACGGCAAACTGGGCATGGATGAAATGACCGGCGGTTCCTTCACCATCTCCAACGGTGGTGTCTTTGGTTCCCTTCTGTCATCCCCGATCCTGAACGCGCCGCAGTCCGGTATTCTTGGCATGCACAAGACCCAGATGCGTCCGGTCGCAATCGACGGCAAAGTCGAAATTCGTCCGATGATGTATCTCGCGCTTTCCTATGACCACCGTATCATTGACGGCCGTGAAGCCGTTTCCTTCTTGGTACGCGTCAAGGAATGCATCGAGAACCCGGAACGCATCCTGCTCGATATCTGATCAGACAAAAGGATCAAAGAACTCATGAGTGAGAACTACGACGTTGTCGTGATCGGTGGCGGTCCTGGCGGTTATGTTTGCGCCATCCGCGCCGCACAGCTTGGCCTTAAAGTCGCCTGCGTTGAAAAACGCGGCGCACTTGGCGGTACCTGCCTCAATGTAGGCTGCATTCCGTCCAAGGCCCTGCTGCATTCCTCGCACCTGTTCGAAGAAGCGACCGAGCATTTCGATACCCACGGCATCGAAGTCTCCAAGCCGAAGGTCAACATCGAAAAGATGATGGCCCGCAAGGACAAGGTCGTTGACAGCAATGTCAAAGGCATCGAGTTCCTGTTCAAGAAGAACAAGGTTACCTATGTCAAAGGTGCCGGCGAAATCACTTCGCCGACCTCGGTCAAGGTTGCCCTTCTTGATGGCGGCGAAGAAACCCTGAATGCCAAGAACATCGTCATCGCGACGGGTTCGGAAGTCACCCCGCTGCCGGGTGTCGAAATTGACGAAGAAAAAATCGTCTCTTCGACCGGCGCACTGGTTCTTCCGAAAGTGCCGAAAAAGATGGTTGTCATTGGTGCAGGCGTGATCGGTCTGGAACTGGGTTCCGTCTGGCGTCGTCTGGGTGCCGAAGTCACCGTTGTTGAATATCTTGACCGCATTCTGCCGGGCATGGATGGCGAGCTGGTCAAACAGACCCAGCGCATCTTTGCCAAGCAGGGTCTTGACTTCAAACTCGGCCACAAGGTTACCGGTGCCAAGACCACCAAGTCTGGCGTGACCCTGACTGTTGAACCGTCCAAGGGCGGCGATGCAGAAGAACTCAAAGCCGATGTGGTTCTGGTTGCCATTGGTCGCCGTCCGTACACCAAGGGCCTTGGTCTCGACGCTGTCGGTGTTGAACTCGACGATCGTGGTCGTGTCAAAACCGACGAGCATTTCCAGACCAATGTTGGCGGCATCTTTGCGATTGGCGATACCATCGTCGGTCCGATGCTGGCCCACAAGGCCGAGGAAGATGGCGTTGCCCTGGCAGAAATGCTGGCGGGCGAAGAAGGCCATGTCGATTACGGCAAGGTCCCGGGTGTTGTTTACACCTGGCCGGAAGTTGCCGCTGTTGGCAAAACCGAAGAGCAGCTGAAGGAAGAAGGCGCAGACTACAAAGTCGGCAAATTCCCGTTCACCGCAAACGGTCGCGCCAAGGCAATGGAAAGCACCGAGGGCTTTGTCAAAATCCTCGAAGACAAGAAAACGCACCGTGTTGTCGGCGCGCATATTGTCGGCCCGGCTGCGGGCGATCTGATTACCGAAGTGGTTCTGGCGATGGAATACGGCGCGTCTGCCGAAGACATTGCACGTACCTGCCACGCCCACCCTGCCCTTGGCGAGTCCGTCAAGGAAGCAGCACTGGACGCGGACAAACGCGCAATCCACATGTAATTGATCAGTTCTCTGATCTGCAAACGGCCGTCCCATTCACTTGGGGCGGCCGTTTTGTTTTGACCTGCAGAAACGCCTAAGTGCCTAACTTTTATGAAGTTTGTGGAATTGTCAGACTTTTGGCAGGTGACGCTGGGGGGCTTTGGGGATTAGTATGACAAAACCTGTTTACTGGCCCGGAGAACGAAAATGGTGCTGTCTGTTGGCGTTGTTGCCCACGACCGTCGCAAACGCGAAATGGCTGACTGGCTGGAAAAACACAAGGATGTATTCGCCAATATGCGCATCTTTGCCACCGGCAACACCGGACGCGTATTGCAGGAACGGTTTACCGAACTTGATGTACATCCGCTTAAAAGCGGCCCGTTTGGCGGCGATCAGCAATTGGGTTCGATGATTGCGCACGGCGAATTGCAAGCCATGTTCTTCTTCACCGACCCGATGACACCCCAGCCCCACGATGTTGATGTCCGTGCCCTGATCCGGCTGGCCAACATGTATGAAGTGCCGATTGCCTGCAATCAAAGCACGGCGGACCTTTTGATCAGCAATCCGAAGTTCGAGGAAATCTGCGAACAATATCGCGACCATTCCCCCGAACAGGTCTTTGCCGATTACAGCAACCGCAAGGTCTAGCCACCACCCCAAACGGCCCAACAAGACGTTTTCTGCGCCGGAGCGCCCCACCCGCCATGCAGCTCGCCTATGATGTTATCGCCGCGATCTTTCCGATCTTTGCCGCCATTCTGGTTGGTGCGGCCTTAAAGCATTTCCTGATCAAAACGGCCGATATCTGGGCCGGGATTGATCGGCTGACCTATTATCTGTTGCTGCCATCGCTTCTGATCGTCGAGATTTATCGCGCCGATTTTTCCAGCGGCCATGCGGGCACCGCCGTCGGTGTCACGCTTGCTGCGACACTGGGGCTTTCTGCGGCCCTGCTTTTGCTGCGTCCGCTGATCACGCGTGACACGCCGCTTTTCACATCCATCTTTCAGGGCTCGGTACGTTATAACAGTTATGTCCTGTTGGCGGTCGCCGATGCGCTTTACGGGGCGGAGGGATTGGCGCTTGCCATCATCTTTGTTGCGGTGATGGTGATTGCCACCAACATGCTGGGCGTTGTGGTTCTCAGCGCCTTTAGCAGTGGCAAAAGCAACCTTAAACGGATTATCGCAGGCGTTCTGAAAAACCCGATCATTATTGCCGCTGGTGCCGGCGCCATCCTGAATGTGAGTAATATTCACGTTCCGTTGCCAATTGAAAATACCGCCGCCCTGTTCAAGACAGCTGCCCTGCCGCTTAGCCTGCTTTCGGTCGGGGCGGGTTTGCGCTTTGTGATGGATAAAAAGGCCGTGGGTGCGATTGCCCTGGCTACCACCATCAAGCTTGCGGTTTTGCCGGTTATCACCGGCGTCTGCCTGTATCTTGCCGGTGTCGATGGCATGGTTCTGGCGATGGGGGTTCTTTATGCCGGCATGCCGTGTGCGGGCAATGCCTATATCCTTGCACGCCAACTCAATGGCGACCCGGAGGCAATGGCATCGATCATCACGCTGGAGACGTTACTCTCCGCCTTCAGCGTCGCTGTCATCGCCGGTATATTGAGCATCAATTGAGCTTGCATGCGCGGCGTACTCGCCGACGTAACCGCATGCTTCGAGCCCTGCGCGCATCAGTTCTGGTGGCGGGGCGTCAACAATTACCGGATCTCGGTCGGCATGGAACGGAACGATGATCTGGCGCGAAAGCAGCATCAGAGTCGGCGGCGCACCAAAGACCGGCGGTTCATCGCCACGGCCATAAAACGGATCACCGATCACCGGGTGCCCGACATGATCAAGATGCACACGCAACTGATGGGTACGCCCGGTATGCGGGATCAGTTCAAGCCAGGTGATGTCCTTGCCGTCCGCATCCTTGCCACGGCCCAGCACGGTATATTCGGTTTTTGACGGCTGACCATCTTCATGCACCAGCATGGTCCAGCCGCTTTCATCATTGATCTTGCCAATCGGCGCATCAATGAAACCGTGATCCTCTTCCATCGCACCGCGGACCACCGCCCAATAGGACTTGCCGATTTTCTTTTCGGTGAACAGGCGGGTGATCTTTTTTGACGATTTCGGATGACGGCACAGCAACAAACAGCCGGCGGTGTCCCGGTCCAGACGGTGTGCAAGTGTCGGTTCAGGCTGAATGCCAAATTTCAGATCCGGCAGATAGGCATCAACATGAAAATAGGTTTTTGGCCCACCATGCGAGGCCAGCCCGGGCGGCTTGTTCAGAACAATGATGTTGGAATCGCGGTGCAGAACATGCGCGATCAGGTCGTCTGCAATCGGATGGGGCATGGCGTGGCCTTTCATTTCGGGTCTTGGCCCGTGAGCCCCTGCTTACCCCATCAGACCTTTGCGGGCAATGATCATGACGTTTGATCCGCAGATCACGCCATTGCGTAACAAGAAGGGAGTATTAGTTTTTCAACTTGGCTTTGGTACCAATCATGAAGACGTCCATGGCATATCCGGTCAAATCGCTGTTTCGCGCCTGCGCCTTTGCGGGCGGTATCGCGCTGTCTTCCAATGCCTTTGCGGCCGACCCGCAATCATCAACGCAGCCTAAAACCACACCCGTTGAGCAAGCGCGCCTTTCCGAGGCGTTCGATGGCCCGGAGACGTGCCGCGAATTTGATGCGATCCAGCGGTATGGCAATGAGCTTCGCTTTCAGATCCGGCGTAATGATTCCCCGGTTGGGAGGCATGTTGTGCAGTTCAATCAGGGACGTGATGGCCTGCAGGTCGTTGCCCAAAGCAATATCGATATCAGCTTTTTGGGGTTTAATGCCTATAGCTTTGACTATCGATCCGAAAGCCTGTGGCAGGATGACCGCCTAGCCGCCCTTTCAGTACGGGTAGATGATGATGGTGACATGACAGAGGTTGTCGCCAAACCTGATGCGCAGGGTACACTCGTTGTCAGTGGCCCGGAAGGGGATCAGGCGTTGCCAAGCGGGATTTTCCCGACCGATCACTGGCATTGCGGTGTCTTGGGCAGCAAAGCGGTCCTTAATACCATCACCGGTAAATCAAACGCGGTCGATATCAGCGCGAACGAGCCGGAAACACTGCAAACGACCAACGGCACGTTGCGCGCCACCCGTTTCACCTATGACGGCGAACTTGAAACCACCGCATGGTATGATGCCGACGGCCGGTGGGTCGGTCTTGCCTTCGAGGCACGCGACGGATCGCAGATCACATATCGTTGCATGAATTGCGCGACACAAACCGCGCAAAAGGATGAGGAATGAAAAAGCACTTCCAGACCATCTGGATTATCGGGGCGTCTTCAGGGATTGGTGCCGCATTGGCACGCAAACTCCATGAAAACCCGACATCGCCCGCGCAAAAAATCATCATTTCGGCCCGAAATTCCGACAAACTCGATGAACTTGCGGCAGAAATGCCGGGTTTAACCCCTGTACCGGTCGATATTACCGATACAAATGCGGTAAATGGTGCGATTGCCAAGGTTGAAAAGCAGTTTGGCCTGCCTGACCTGGTTGTTTTGGCAGCTGGTATCTATTCACCGATGAAACTGAGTGCGTTTTCGGCCGCCACCATCCGCAGTCACGTCGATACCAATTACATGGGCATCGTCAATTGCCTGGAGCCGCTTTTGAACAAGATGCGGGCGCGCAAATCAGGCGAGATTGCCGTCATGGCATCGGTGGCAGGATATCGCGGCCTGCCCAATGCCGCGGCCTATGGCCCGACAAAGGCTGCCCTGATCAATCTGTGTGAATCGCTGCATACCGAACTAAGCGGCAGCGGCGTTTTGTTGCGCGTGATCAATCCGGGTTTTGTTAAAACGCGGCTGACCGACAAGAACGATTTTGAAATGCCCTATCTGCTCGAACCAGAACAGGCCGCCGATTACATCTATCGCGGGCTTTGTGGCAGTGACAAATTCGAGATTGCCTTCCCGCCCCCATTTGTGCGGCAATTGAAGCTGACCCAAATTCTGCCGTATCCAATTTTCTTCAAACTGATGCGTAAGCTGCTCTGATCATGAACGACATCACCGACGCCAAGCGCCAGTTGCTGGCGACTTACGCAGACTATTACGAGAAACTGTCGCTTGAGACTGTTGATCAGTTAAAGGAACTGGTCACAGACGATTTCGTCTTTTGCGACCCGTTCACGACCGTCAGGGGTCCTGACGATGTTTGTGCCTATCTGGCCAAGGCGTTTACCGATGCGGATCATCCGCGTTTTGTCGTCACCCATCGTGCGATCGATCGGGATCGCGGATTTTTACGCTGGCGCTTTAGTGCGCGGGTAAAGGTGATCGGCAACTGGGAATTTACCGGCATGTCAGAGGTGACGTTTAACGACGATGGCACGCGCCTGGCATCACACTTTGACCACTGGGATTCTGGCCAGAACTTCTATGCCAAAATCCCCGTACTGCGCTGGTTTATTCAGCGGCTTGCGCGACGCGTTGGGTCTTTGTGAAAAACAGCGTTACTTCGCCGATCTCAAAGCCCCATTTCTTGACCCGTGCCCGGTTGACCAGAACCCCATCGGGTTGCAGGAACATCCAGTCGTCGAACGTCACACGCCAGGCACCATCACCGACCTTAAGATCCATGTCATAAGACCAGTTCAGCGCGTTGCCGTACTGACTGCCAATCGCCTTGCCAACGATATCGTCAGCAAGCCCTTCATAGCTGTGTTCGTCGGTTTTGCTGATTTTCCAGACACGGCGGTCTGTTTCGCCGTCGTCATAGATAAAGTCTTCTTCAAGTGTCAGAACACCATCTTCAACGGTTCCCGTTATTTCGACGGTGAACTGACGACGCAGGGTTCCGAAACGATCTTCGAAAATTCCCCAAGCCCGGCTGTCGCCTTCGAAATAGTCAAACACGTCGAAGCGGGGTTCTTTTTGCGCAAAATCCTGCGGTTTCATCGACCCACATCCGGCTAATAGTACCAAAACACACAGCGCCATGAAGTTCCGCAGCATCGATTTTCTCCTGTCCTGACAATCCCAAGATCAATCATTGCGGCGTGAAAGGCGCCGACGAATGGCAACCTGATGCGTGCTGTCCAACGGAAAGCGCCACATCATCCCGATTGCTCCTCCCTTCAATACGATGGGGATCACCGCATAGATCAAAACCAGCACAACCAATGCGCCAGTTTTTTCGTCTCCTCCGTCGGTCAGGCCAAATGCCCCCAAAATCGGGAAGGCAATCCCGGCGGCAAGCGCCATGGCAAGCTTGTTGGTCATGTTCCAAAGGGCAAATAAAAGGCCTGTGCGTCGCACGCCAAACCGGTAACGATCCCAGTCATCGACATCGGCCTGAATGGCGGGTGGCAAAGCCAGATCCGCGCCCAGTGCCGCCCCGGTAACAAGACATATGACCGCAAAGGCAGCGAAATCACCGGCATCAAGGATCGGCACAAAGGCGAAGGCGACAATCGCCATCACCATGGCAAAACACCAGACGCGGTGCTTGCCAACGCGGCCGGCCATCACAACCCAAAGCGGAATGGCAATGATCGCCGCGGCAAAATAAAGCAGGATCAGGATATTTTCGCTGTCCTGATCAAGTTCGAGGTAATAGCGCACAAACAATGGAAAACACACGGCCGGAAATCCAGCCGCCAGACCATTGATCATCCACGCCGCAATCAGGCGCATGAAAAGACCATTGTCACGCAGGCTTCGGGCGCCCAAGCGCAAAGTGGCCCAAAGGCTTCCTCTGCCAAAGCTGGCTCGGCTTGTGCGTTTATGTTGCGCAACCGGATCGGGCACCTTCCAGACCAGAAGGGCAACAAACACAGCCCCCAGTGTCAGTGTCACGGTGGCAAGGGTTTGAATCTCGGCTGCGCGATCGGGCGCATTGATCAGCACCGGAATGGCCCCGGCCAGTACAATCCCGATCAAGCCCGCCCCTTCACGAAGGGCGGTAAGCGTTGTGCGTTTTTTGTAATCGCCCGAAAGATCCGCCCCCCAGGCAAGATAGGGCACCTGAAACATCGTCCAGCCCAGAAACAGCACACTTGCCCAGATAAGGAGATATAACGCGCTCGGTTGGGATGGCGGGCTGAACAAATACCAAAGCCCGATACCGGCAATCACCGCCCCGGCACCGGTCCAGATTTTGCGATTGCCGGTCTTGTCGGAAAGCCAACCAACCACTGGGTCGGTCAGCATATCGATCATGCGGACAAGCAACAGAACAACACCTGTGATCGCCAACCCAAGGCCAAGGTCATCGCCATAATAGCTAGGCAACAACACATAGGCCGGGATGGTCGGCACGGCTGCTGCCATCGCCGGAAGCGCATAGAGAACCGAAATACGGGTGGGGTATTCAGCCTGTCGCATTTTCGCGATGTTCGATCACGAACAGCCCGACATCGATGGAGCCCTGATCAAATCCGGTTTCGCAGTAGGCAAGGTAGTATTCCCACATGCGTTTGAAACGCAGATCAAATCCCTGCTTGGCAATGCCATCCCAGGCATGCTGGAAGCTGCGCTGCCATTCGGAGAGTGTGCGGGCATAGGATTTGCCGAAAAATTCCGAATGACGCAGCTCAAGCCCGGCGGCATTGACCGCTGCTGACAGCGCGGTTGGCGATGGCAACATGCCGCCCGGGAAAATGTAGCGTTGAATGAAATCCGCCCCGCGGCGATAGGTTTCAAACCGGTCATCATCAATCGTGATGATTTGCAACACCGCCTTGCCGCCCGGTTTCAGGCGTTTGCGGATCATCTCGAAATAGGTTGGCCAGTGTTCTTCACCCACGGCCTCGAACATTTCGATCGAGACGATTTTGTCGTACTGGCCTTCTTCATGGCGGTAATCGCGCAGAACGATTTCGGTACGGTCGCTAAGTCCCTGCATCAAAAGGCGTTCGCGTGCAAAGGCGTGCTGTTCATTGGACAGGGTCAGACCGGTGACATTGCAACGATACTTGCCAGCGGCAAGTTCGGCAAAGCCACCCCAGCCGCAGCCGACTTCCAGCACATCTTCGCCTGATTTCAGGTCGGCAAGTTCGCAAATACGTTCGTATTTTGCAAATTGCGCCGCATCCAGGGTCATCTCGGGCGAGCTATACAGGCCCGATGAATAGGTCATGCTGGGATCAAGCCAGGCGCCATAGAAATCATTGCCGAGGTCATAGTGATAGGCGATGTTGCGCTTTGATCCCTCAAGCGTATTGGCGTTACGCAGATGTCCGATCCGCGCCACCGTGCGCGCCAGAAATCCTGCGGCCAGACGGGCCCGCACGATCGTTTCATTGTGCATGGCAAAGTGCATCAGATGCGTCAGATCCGGGCTGCTCCAACTGCCATCCATATAGGCCTCGGCAAAGGCAACATCCCCGCCAGTGGCCAGTTTGCGGATCGCCTGCCAGTCATGGATATGGATCGCCGCGCGCAGATTGGTTTCATGTTCGCCGGAAAAATGCAGGGTGTCGTTATCGGGCAAAACAATGGTCAAACGACCGTAATGTAGATGCGCCAGAACGCGCTTGAGCATCGCCTTTAGAAGGCTGCGGCTGCCGGTCATGCTGCCCAGCATCGGCAGAATGCGGTCACGCAGTGAAAAGGCGGAAACGGATGCATTACGATTGCGGTTTGGCATTGTTTTTATCTCTTCCCTGATTGGGCCGCTGCTGTCCCGGCTTCCAGCACATAGGTTACAGGCTGCTCTGGCGGTGCTGGTCGTTTATGGAATGTCATACCCTTGCGCCAAAGATGGAGCGCCTCCCAGTGGATACCTGCCACGACCTTCAGGGTCATCAGCGGGTATCGAATGAACGCTCCTAAAAGTTTACGGTCGGAAAGTTCGGTTCGATCACCGACAAAGGCAGCATTCAAAAACAGACCTTTTGCGTCGGTTTCGCGAATGGCAACCGCGACATTTTCATCGGGCATACGAATGCGGAAATGATAGTCCGCGACCATGTCGATAAAGGGTGAGACGTAAAAACCCTTCGCACAGGACTGGCGCAGCACGTTCTTGTCATCAAGTGCGCCTTCGCTTACCGGGATCAGGTAACTGTGCCGATCCCCGAAGGTGTTTGATACCTCGTACAGAACAGCACCCACCGATCCGTCAGCACGATGGCAGAAATAAACCGAGAGCGGATTGAACACAAAACCCAGCAAGCGCGGATAGCACAAAAGCCGGATCTTGTCCGCGCAATCACCAAGCCCATGCTCACTCAGAATTGCCTCCAACCGGGTGCGCAAATCGGTGGCACCCCCGTCGGCGTGATCGCGGTCATGGAATGAAAACAGGTTAAAGCGATTGCGACTGAACAGTTTCAGCTTGGCAGCAAGGCCATCAATCTCGTCGAGATCAAGCAGGAAGGAAAACACCCGATAGCGCAGTTTGTGCTTTTTCGGACGCAAACGATGATGCGTGACCACCCCTTCAAACAGGGCCGATGCCGGTTTTGTCGCAACAGGACGTGTCATGCAGCCTCGCTTGATTGCGAACGGGCTGTTTCGCCAACATGAATACGGCCGCTTTCATTTTCGACATTCCACGGGCGTCGCACATTGCCAAGGGCCTCGGCAACCGCAAGACCCGATTGAATGCCATCTTCGTGGAAGCCATAGCCAAAGTAACTGCCGCAGTACCAGATGTTATCGACACCCTGGATCGACCAGAGTTCCTTTTGTGCTGCCATTGCGCCCGCATCAAACAGCGGATGATCATAAAGGAAGGATCTGATGACACTGCCCTCTGCCGGATGGCGTGGCGGGTTCAGGGTCACGAAAAGCGGCTGCCCCGGATCAAGATGCTGCAGGCGGTTCATCCAGTAGGTTACGCAGACTTTCTGTTCGCCGTCATGATCTTCGGCCAGATAGTTCCAGCTTGACCAGACCTTTTCGGTCTTTGGCATCAGGCTGGCGTCATTGTGCAGGATCGCCAGATTGCGCTCGTATTTGAACGCCGAAAGCAGTTCTGCAGTACGCGGGTCAGGTGTTTCCTGCAATGCCAGTGCCTGATCACCATGGCAGGCCAGAACGACATGATCATATTCTTCACGCTTGCCATAGCGGTCCTCGACAAACGCGCCACCAGATGCGGTCTTGCCGACCTTGGCAATGGCGCGATCAAGAACCACACCGCCGGAAATCTGTGCCGTCATGCGTTTCACATATTCACGTGATCCGCCAACCACGGTGCGCCATTGAGGACGGTCCTTGATCTGCAGAAGCCCGTGGTTCTGACAGAACCGCACGAATGCCGCCAGTGGATAGGCCATCATGGTATCAACCGGCGTCGACCAGATGGCCGCCCCCATCGGCAGCAGATGGTCATTGATAAAGGGTTTGGAATAACCATTGTCGCGCAGGTAATCGCCAAGGCTGATATGCTCAGCCGTGCCATCTTCAAGGGCCGCCGGGGCTTCGCGATAGAAGCGCAGGATATCGCGCACCATTTTCCAGAAGCGCGGACGGAACAGGTTGCGTTTCTGGGCAAACAGGGCCGAAAGATCACCACCACCGTATTCCAGACCGCCCTCATCCATTGAAGCCGCAAAGGACATGTCTGTCGGGGTTGTTTCAACGCCCAGATGATCAAACAGGGCACACAGGTTGGGGTAGCATCGGGTGTTATAGACAATGAAACCGGTATCGACCGGGGTTTGCCCGGCATCAACCGTATTGGAATGACCGCCTGCGCGATCATCCTTTTCATAAAGCGTCACGTTGTGTGACTGGCTCAGCAGCCAGGCAGCGGACAAGCCAGATATCCCAGACCCGACAACGGCGATATTGAGTTTTCCCGGGGTGACAATGTTCATATCGGCGCGGCCCGCTTGCTGTTACTGTGTGACATTATTTATATGAGTACGCGGATCTGTAATTCGCGGATCACTCGGATTATTTTGGATTTGTTTGCCTGAACTGATTGTAAGTGTCTGGTAGGAAACATACATTTTTATTTGATCCGAATGAACGTGGCCGACGTAGGAATTGCATGATGAACACAATTCTGGCGCGGCCCCAACAGGGACCTGAAACAAAAATGAGCGGCACCACACCACGACGCACCGGGCCAGCCGATCCGGTCGAAGCGAAAAGATGTGCCGATTGGATTGTTTCCGTCGCAGCGACACGCGATCGGGAAGCATTTGCGCGATTGTTTGCGCATTTCGCCCCGCGCGTGAAAGCTTACATGTTCCGGTTTGGCGGTAATCCCGAGACCGCCGAGGAAATGGCACAGGAAGCAATGATGCAGGTTTGGCGCAAAGCTCACCTGTTTGACCCTGCGAAGGCAGCCGCCAGTACGTGGATTTTTACCATCGCCAGGAACCTTCGGATTGACCGGTTCCGGCAACGCAAACATATCGAGGTAGATGATTCCGACCCGACTTTGATTGTCGACGAAGATCCGCTGGCAGATGACGTAGTCAATCGTGACCAGGAGGCCGTCCTTGTCAAAGCCGCGATGGAAGAATTACCCGCCGACCAAAAGGTAGTTGTAGAATTGTCGTTTTTCGAAGATTGCTCACACAGTGAAATTGCCGAGCGTCTTGATATCCCGCTGGGAACTGTGAAGTCCCGTTTGCGGCTTGCGCTTGGCAAGTTGCGTGGCGGACTGGAAGGTGTCGCATGAACATTAAGCATCATCCAACCGATCAGACATTGATGGAATATGCCAGTGGTTCCCTGTCGCAAGCGATGGAGCTTCTGGTTGCAACCCACATGACCGTGTGCCCGCACTGCCGTGACAAGGTCAGTGGGTACGAAACCATGGGCGGTGCTGCGCTTGAAACCACGAACAGCATGTCGATGGCGGATCATTCGCTTGATCACGTCATGGCGATGCTTGAACGTGAAACAGCGAACGAAAACATCGTTGCGCAAGAATTGCCGTCATTGCGTCGTGTTGCGGTCGGTGAAAGCATTACAGGCAGTGCCATGAGCGCCCTGCCAAGGCCGCTTGCCGATTTGCTGCCCGACGATGTGATGTCGCTTGATGATATTCCCTGGAAATCGCTTGCACCGGGTGTGAAGCATTTCCAGCTGAAATCCATCGAAAGCAAGGGCACCGTGCGCCTGATGAAGATCGCGCCGGGTGTTTCGATCCCCGATCACGGGCACCATGGTCATGAAATGACCCTGCTGATCAAAGGATCTTATATCGACGAGATCGGCCGGTTCCGGGCCGGTGATGTGGCAGACCTTGATGATGATGTCGATCACCAACCGATTGCCGACACTGCCGAGGAATGCATCTGTTTGATCGCAACCGATGCACCGATGAAGTTCAACCGTCTGCTGCCGAAATTGCTGCAGCCGTTCTTTGGCATCTGATACCTGTTACCAATGCGTCCCAACGCATCGAGGCCCCGCTGGCATCACGCCTTCGGGGCCTCTTTTCTTTGCAGCGGGTCTATGCGGCGGGCACCAGCCAGCGCATCTGATGGTTTGCCGGCCCCGGCAGTTTGCAGGTTTTCGCAAGCCAGTCACCGATATCGCCAAGTTGCTGATCAAACTGCCACGGCGGATTGATGACCAGAAGGCCCGTACCGCGCATGCGGCCCTTGGCCCCACCCTGGTCGGTGGCAAGTTCGGCACTTAAAACGCCACCCGATGCCTTGATCGCAGCAAACGATTTGCGAAGGTCGGCATCAAACCCGTCCAACAGGATCGGGTACCACAGCATGAAAGTCGCCGTCGGCCATTTTTCCCAGGCTTCGCGGATTGCCTTGGCGGCCTTTTGATAATCCTGCTTCACATCATAGCTTGGATCCATCAGAACCAGTCCGCGGCGAATGGCGGGCGGCATCATCGCAACAACACCCTCATAGCCATCGCGTTTGTGCAGATGAATGCGTGCATCACGCTTGACCCGGTGATGAAGCATTTCATGTTCACGCGGATGAAGTTCCATCAGGACCAGTTCATCTTCGTCGCGCAGCATATCGCGGATGATAAACGGTGATCCCGGGTAAAACGGACCTTGGTAATCATCGCCTTCGCGCACGCCATAATCACGGCCCTTCGCGACCGGATCAAACGCGGCGACATAGTTTAAGAATTGCTGCAGCATTTCGGGTGCATTGGCACCGTTCTTGGCGCACGCATAGCCGTCTTTCCACTCGCCGGTTTTGGCGGCCTGTTCACTGCCAAGGTCATACCAGCCCGATCCGGCATGGGTATCAATCACACAGAACGGCTTTTTCTTTTTGCGCAAATGTTCAAGGATCAGCCAAAGGGCAGCATGTTTGTGCATGTCAGCAAAATTCCCGGCATGAAAGCCGTGCAGGTAACTTAGCATGGCGGCTATCCTTTCTTCGGGCGCGAACGGTGGCGTGCAGGTTTATACCCGCCCTTGCGTTGACCTTTGCCCGCCTTTGCGCCTTCACGCGCAATATTGGCTTTGTCGTCGGTATTGGGCGCGTTGGTAACATCGGGCAACTGATTACGGCGCGGCGGTTTGGCCGATCCGGGGGATAGCCTTCGATGGGTGGCAGGGGGCGCGTCGACCTCAATCACCTTCCATTCGCCGGGTGCGAGACCATCGAGCGTCCAGTCCCCGATGGCATATCGGATCAGGCGCAAGGTCGGAAAACCGACGGCGGCGGTCATACGGCGTACCTGACGGTTCTTGCCCTCTGTGATCGTCAGTTCAATCCAGCTTGTCGGGATCGCCTTGCGATAGCGCACCGGCGGATCACGTTCCCAAAGCCCGGCCGGTTCATCAATCCGTCGGGCCTTGGCTGGCAAGGTCATGCCGTCTTTAAGCTCTACCCCGCGGCGCAGGGCATCAAGTGCGGCGTCAGTTGGTTCGCCATCGACCTGCACCAGATATGTTTTGGGTTTCTTGAATTTCGGATGGGCGATCTGGGCGTTCAGCGGCCCATTATCGGTCAGAAGCAACAAACCCTCGCTGTCGCGATCAAGCCTGCCGGCGGCATAAACGCCGGGCAGATCGATATAGTCAGCCAAGGTCGCCCGACCGTTTTCACGGTCGGTGAACTGGGTCAAAACGCCATAGGGTTTGTTAAACAGGATCAGTTGCGCCATGGCGCGCATAAAACCAGCTTTGACGAGGCTGTCAACTTAGTTCAGCCCCTAATCGCGGATGAGATATTCCATCGTGGTGACCACGCGCACGGTCTTGTTGATCTGGTTGGCTTCCATCATGTTGGGGGCGCCATCGGCGGCCAGTATCTGAAACAGGCCCTGTGTCGCGCGGCGTATACCGCCCAGCTCACCACCGGAATCCGCGGCAAATTGCTGGGCTGCTTCGCGGGCGTTGGCGGTGGCAGCCGCGATCATTTCCGGTTTGATATCGTTAAGACCGGTGAACAGATAACTCGGCCCCGGGTTATAACCCTGCCCGCTCAGAACAACACCACCCTGCAACAATTTGCCGATATCCTGGGATGCGGCAACCACCGCGTCAACATCATCGGTGCGGACCTGAATGGTCTGATTGACGATATAGCGGCTTTCAATCGGCCCCGACCGATAGGACTGGGCAAGTTGATCGGTTACCTGCAAGTTTTGCAGCTCTGTCGCTTCGCGACCGATGCCGTGGCTGGCAAGAAATTCAAACAAGGTGTTTGTGTCTGCATCAATCTTGGCTTGTGCATTTTGCAGCACATCATCGGTCGCAACATAGGTAATCGGCCAGACGGCCTTGTCGGCCTTTACATCGCGTTCGGCCAATCCCTTGACCGTGACATAGCGATCAAGGGCACGCATGTTTTCGATGCCAGTCCCAACCAACCAGCCCGATGCGGCAAGTCCGCCAGCGACAACGATTGCCGCGACAACTTTGGCAAATCCCGATGATTGCGACATGATGCAGTTCCCCTGTCCGGTTTCGCGCGATATCGCAAACATGATATCACACTGTATGATTTTCACTGTATTGCGCTGAAAAACGGCGATTGCGGGGCAGCTTTTGATGGAAACCGCCAAGACCCGCACTCTGAAATCGAAATGTTTTGAATGCATTCAAAAACTATCGCATTCACCATTCGGGCGTGGTAAAACCCGGCCCAATCAATCATGCCAAATGCCACAAGAGGTCAACCATGCTGCGTTCTGAAATCAATGCCTGTATCGAGCATGCCAAGGAACTTTATGCATCCATCGCATTCAAACTGCCGGAATGGGCGCATTACAGCCCGGCGCAATGGGAAGCCGAACCTGATCTGGCAAAATGGTGCCGCAACCATCAGATGGGCTGGGATGTCACCGATTACGGCGAAGGCAATTTTGAAAAGCGCGGCCTGATCCTGTTTTGCCTGCGCAACGGTATCCTGCGCCAGCCGGGTGAAGTGCCCTATGCCGAGAAGATCATGATCGTTGGCGAAAACCAGGAATGCCCGTGGCACTACCACAAGGTCAAAATGGAAGACATCATCGTGCGTGGTGGCGGCAATCTTGTGATCGAACTGTGCAACCTGACCGAAGATGGCCAGATGGATCGCGAAAACGAGGTCCGTGTCCGCACCGACGGCAAACTCAACGTCCTGCCCGCGGGTGGCAAGGTTGTTCTGGAACCGGGTCAAAGTGTCACGCTGCCGCGTACGCTGATCCACCGCTTCTATGGCGAAGAGGGCAAAGGTCCGGTGATCGTCGGCGAAGTGTCGCAGGTCAATGACGATCTGACCGATAACTACTTCTTTGATTGCGATGCGCGCTTTACCAAGATCGAAGAAGACGTCGCACCGATCCACCCGTTGTGGAACGAACTGCCAAGCAGCTAAGCGACTGCATATACCCGGATATCAAAAAGCCCTGCAGCAATCCTGCAGGGCTTTTTCGTATGTGACTTGAATTTCCCAAGTTACTCAGCTGGCGGCAGGTCTTCCTTTTTGCCGAGAATCTGGGTGAATTCCGGCATGTCACGCAGCGGTTCGAATTCTTCCTCGACCCAGGCGGGCTGGCGCATGGTATCGGACAATTCAACAGCACGTTGCAGGTCAGCAAGGGCGGCTTCCTTGAAACCAAGGCCGGCATTGGCACAGGCACGCTGATAATAACCATTGGCGTTTTCGGGGGCCTCGGCCAATAGCCGATTGCACAGGCTAAGTGCCCAGTCACGATCCCCGAGCTGCAAGGCAGCGTCCGCCTTATAGGCCATGACTTCCGGATCACCCGGTGCAAGTTCGAGGATCTTGTCATAGGTTTCGATCTTTGCCCGCGGATTGCTGAGCTGGTTGGCTTGCAGCCACAGGGCATGAATGGTCTGGGTGCGTTCGATCTCGTGCTGATGTTCGTTGATCAGCTTGGATTTCAACAGCAATTCGTTTTCAAGCGAGGTGAGCCGCCCTTCGAATTCCTGCGACAAACGTTGCAGTTCAGTATTGGCCAGATTGCGCACGCTTGATTTCAATTCGCGCAGAGACTGCCATCCCAGCATGGTCAAAAGTGCACCGACGGCCGCCACGAAATAGAAGAAGTAGGTCACGGTGTTCGATGAATAGGAAATCGCCTTGTCGATGGCCTCAAGCTGCCGGTTAACGACCTCGCGCAGCAATTCGGCACGCATGCCCTGCATTTCCGTACGCAGGTTTTTCAACTCATCAAGCACATAGCGTTCCATCAGAGGCGGCATGTTGGACCGTTCCTCGGCCGACAGGGGACGGTAATCGATCGACGGAACATCGGTCGTACTGTCGGTGACCTGACCATTGACCGTCGTCTGGTCTGTTGAACCACTGGTCTGGGCGTTTGCAACGTCACCTGACAAAACAAAACCCAACGCCACCACAACAGCAGCCATCAAAGCCGATAGTTTCTGCATCTTTTTATCCCGTTTTTCTTTTCCGGATCGAAGCCGTTTCCTGACAAAGGCAGACTAGGGTCCACACTCATTCAAATAATCGTCCCGGTCACCCGGATTTGTGCGGATACGCGAAGCAAAACCGCAGGAAGATATGTATCTTTCAAGGGCTTGCGACAAAGTGGCCCGTGCAAATCCGGGTGATCCAAAGGACACTTGATATGAGAGAAAGCCTCTGCGTCAAATCCCTTGACCGGGGGGCACCCCGATCTGCGGGCTTTTCCTTGCCATTTCTCTCATATCAATTGCCGGGTCGGTCATTTGAATGAGTTTGGACCCTAGGGCGCAGACGTGAACAAACCAATAAAACTACAACCGCTGCGCTCTGTACGCGCATGTGGGAAAGCTGATATACTGCGTGTGCGAAATGCGCAGCCCAGACTTAAAGAAGTGCCTTTACATCCGACGATATCACTCCTTCAGGTTCCCAGGAATGCCTCAGCAAGAACAATACCGGCAGCGGTCATACGCGCTGTCGCGCGAAGCGCTGGAATTGATCAATGAATTGGGTTTGAGTGCAAACCCGATCAATTATGCTGTGTTCTTTGCCTATGTCGAAAAATCAAACGATGACCTTGTTGCGCTGATTGATATTCTGCGCGGCAACAAGCGTGCGTTGGATGATGTCAAATGCCACGAACTTTATCAGCGGTTTATTGAGCCCAGTCGGGCAGAGCTTCTGCGTGAAACCATGTCCCACGAGCTGCACCGGCAGGTTTCCGATCTGATTGATCGACTGGCAAAAGGCAAGGACGTCATTAGCACTGCCGAACTCAGGGATGCTGCCCACGATCTTTTGGGGATGGAAAACCGGGCCAACGCACAACAAGGCGCAAAAGGCGTGAACGATGCCGATCCGGCACCGGTCGAAGTCACCCAGTTGCTTCTTGATCTTGAGGAAATGAAACGCGAAGCCCACACAGACGGGCTTACCGGGATTGCCAATCGCAAGGCCTTTGACGAAAGCCTCCGCGACGCGGCAATGACAACGATGGAACGGGGTGAGCCCCTGAGCATCCTATTGATCGACATCGATCATTTCAAACGGGTCAACGACAAACATGGTCATCAAGCTGGCGACCAAGTCATCAGGACATTGGCCAAGACCCTGCAGCAGAATGTCAAAGGACGCGACACCACCGCGCGCTATGGCGGTGAGGAGTTTGCCGTCGTCCTTCCGGCCACGACGCTTACGGACGCCATGCGGGTTGCGGAAAACATTCGCGCATCAATCGAGGCGCTTCATCTCAGAAGTTTCAATCGCAACGAAGATCTGGGCCGGATCACGGCATCTGTCGGGGTTGCGACGTATCAACTTGGTGAACCCCTGACCCGCGTGATAGATCGTGCCGACCAGGCGCTTTATCTTGCCAAGGCAAATGGTCGAAACTGTGTGATGAACCAGAATGATCTTCTGACCCAGCCGATCAATCGCGCAGAAAGCGCATAAGCGCCCCCCCCCCTTCACAATTGACCTATTTTATCATGTGAAATCAAAAATCGCCCGGATTACGGGAGGTTCGATGATTTAAATCAAACCTTTCGCATATGCGTTTGCATAGGATGTTGCCGAAACTTATGGCGACATAATTCTACTGCAGGCAATTGATGAGCGCGTACGGGTTTAATCACAGAACAGCTCAACAGCACAGCAACGCTGCCCACAAACTGATGGCAGAGTTGGGTGTGGTTTCGCACCCGGACAATTTCCAACTGTTTTTCACCTATGTCGCGCAGACGAACTTCGATCTTTGCCGCACGATCAACATTCTGCGCAGTAATCATCGCGAATTTGATGAAGCACAGTGCGAAGAGCTCCATACCCGTTTCTTCAGCGACAAGCGCGAAAACGAAATCATCGAACGCATTTCAAACGACTTGCGCGCGCAGTTGGGCAGCATCCTTGATACCGTGAACAAGGTCGGCGTCGACACACGGAAATACAAAAAGGCGCTTGATCATTTCTGCTCCTATGTCGGGGACAAGAACCGCAACCTCAGCAATCTTGAACAGGCACTTCATACCCTTCTGGGCGCCACCCGCGAGATGGAAGGCGTCAATCGCAGCCTTGAAAGCCGGTTGACGAACAGTTCGTCGGAAATAAACCGTCTGCGCGAAGATATGGAAAACCTGAAACGCGAAGCCATGACCGACGGGCTGACCGGCATTGCCAATCGCAAGGCGTTCGATATGCAACTGCGCGATGGCATGATGCATGCCATGGAAGATGGTCAACCGCTTTGCCTTCTGCTACTTGATATTGATCACTTCAAAAAGTTCAACGACACCTATGGCCATCAGGTCGGTGACCAGGTGATCCGGTTGATGGCAGAATCGCTGAAACGCAATATCAAAGGCCAGGATACTGCCGCCCGCTATGGCGGGGAGGAATTTGCAATCATCCTGCCAAGCACGTCGCTTGGCAATGCCGTATTGTTTGGCAACAAGCTGCGTCAATATATCGAAAGCCACAAGGTCGTGACCAAAAGCGGCAAGACGATCATCAGCAAGGCGACGGCGTCAATCGGGGTGGCTGAATTCCGGCCCGGCGAACCGGCCGCCAAATTGATCGAACGGGCCGACAGGGCGCTTTATTTCGCCAAGGAAAACGGCCGCAATCAGGTTGCAAGCGAACAACAGATTGAACAATCCAAAACCGCTGGCAAACGCGGGGACCTAAAACCCCCGAGTTCCAGAGGCATCGCCGCCGAGTAGGTATTTGCGCCACTGGCACTGACAAGGTCACGTTTTCCACGTATAAGCAGGTCCGAAATTCACATGAATGGATCTGACGGGCTTGAAAAAGATTGATGTTCTTGTCATCGGGGCGGGTGCGGCCGGCCTGATGTGCGCGATTGAAGCAGGAAAACGCGGAAGAACCGTCGTGGTGGTTGATCATTCGACCAAACCGGCGGAAAAAATTCGCATTTCAGGTGGCGGGCGCTGCAACTTTACCAATATCCACACCAGCCCGGAAAACTTCATTTCCGAAAACAAGCGGTTCTGTGTTTCAGCGCTTAAACGCTATACCCAGCAAGATTTCATTGATCTGGTGAACCGGCACAATATCGCCTGGCATGAAAAGACACTCGGCCAGCTTTTCTGCGATGAATCGTCCTTTCAGATCATTGACATGTTGCTTGATGAATGTGATGCCGCCGATGTGACGATCAAGCTTAACACCGAGATTTCCAACATCATCAAACGCGATGATGACGGCTTTGATGTCACCACGCGCACCGGCGCGCAATGGACCTGCTCATCGCTGGTTGTCGCATGTGGCGGCCTGTCGATCCCGAAAATCGGTGCCACCGGCTTTGGCTATCAGATTGCACGGCAGTTCGGCATCAATGTCATTCCGACCCGTGCCGCACTTGTGCCGTTTGTTTTCGATCCGGATTTGCGTGCGCGTACCGGCGAGCTTTCGGGCATATCTGTTGATGCCATCGTTCAATGCAATAAAAAGCAATTCCGCGAAGGATTGCTGTTCACCCATCGTGGTCTTTCCGGCCCGTCGATCCTGCAGATTTCATCTTACTGGAACGAGGGCGACAGCATCACGGTGAACCTAAACCCGGAAGAAGATGCGTTCGATCTTTTGAAAACTGCAAAGGGTGAAAACCCGAAACAGGCGGTGCACACGGTTCTGTCACGCATATTGCCAAATCGCCTTGCCCAGATGATTGCCGCCACCCATGGCCTTGATCGCCCGATTGGCGAAACCGGTGACAAGGCACTGCGCAAATTGGCGATGGATGTCAATCAATGGGCCCTGACACCAAGCGGGACTGAGGGGTATCGCACGGCCGAGGTCACGGTTGGCGGTGTCGACACCAATGCCCTGTCATCGAAAACCATGGAAGCGCGTGACGTACCCGGCCTTTATTTCATTGGCGAAGTGGTTGATGTCACGGGCCATCTTGGCGGCTTCAATTTCCAGTGGGCATGGTCATCGGGCTGGTCTGCCGGACAGGTGGTTTAAACTGCCCTTTCGAACCCGCCTGATGCACTGATTGAATTCAGTGCGGGAACAAACAAGAAAACCAATCGTTTGAGTTGTAAGCGCGGTACAGATACCGCAGCAACAAATGTGAGGTTGGAACATGCTTGAATATGGTGGAATTATCGGACTTCTCGTCCTGATTGCCGATATCTGGGCAATCGTGAATATCATGGGCAGCGGTGCAAGCACCGGTGCAAAAGTATTGTGGACAGTACTTGTTGTTGTCCTGCCGGTCCTTGGCCTGATTATCTGGTTCTTTGCTGGCCCGCGCAGCGGACGCGCGACCGCTTAAAACCGGTTAAATCATTTCCCTCAATGACGAAAAAGGCCGACAGGAAACTGTCGGCTTTTTTCGTGGCTCTAAACACCCGCAGCAAAAATTACCGCACCACCAAGTGCAACCATCCCGATCCGCTGCCAAACAGGTCTGGGGGCGATTAGGCCATATGAAATGGCCGTCAAACCCACAGCGACCTTAAGCCCGGCGATGATCGCCCAAACCGGATCGCTGCCAAGTTCAATCAGCGTGCTGTTGGCAATCATCGCCAGTGGCACAATATAAAGCCCGATGCCAAGCGCCATCGCCGTTCCGGCGACCTTGAGCCAGTTTTCCTCGACCATACCCGCAGCAATGAACACCGCCCCGCAAACCGGCGGCGTAATCGTCGATAAAAGCGCAAACCAGAACACAAACAGATGCGCCTGAAGCGGTTCAAGCCCGAGCTCTATCAACGCGGGCCCGGCGACCGAAACACAAATCACATAAGCCGCCGTGGTCGGGACTTCCATGCCAAGGATCAGACAGGCAAGTGCGGTCAGCAAAAGGGCTGGCCACAACATGCCACCCGATCCGGAAATCAGTAGCGAGGTGATCTTCACACCAAGTCCGGTCAGGCCGAGAACCCCGATCACGATTGATGCGCACAAGATGATCGAACCGATCATTGCCACCTGACGCCCGGCATTAAGGCAGACATCGGCAAACCGTTGCTTGCTGCGCGGAAAATCAACCGTCAGATCCGCATCAAGCAACAGCAACGCCGCCCCGGCCAGAAGCGCCAGACAGGCGGCATATTGTGGTGTGTAGCCACCGCCAAACATACCCCAAAGCAAAATGGTAAATGGCACCAGGAAGAAAGCCGATGTGATTACGACCGACCGCAGGTTCGGGCGATCTTCCTTTGGCACACCGGGAAGGTCATAACGCATGGCAAAGGCATTGATGCCAACCCAGACGGCAAGGAAGTAAAGGACGGCCGGCAAGATGGCGGCGACCATGATGTCGACATAAGGCTTGCCGGTAAGTTCCACCATGACAAACGCCCCTGCCCCCATCAGTGGTGGCATGATCTGCCCGCCACTGGATGCCACGGCCTCAACCGCAGCCGCCAGACGTTTCGGGTAACCAAGCTTGGTCATGGCAGGCAGGGTTATTGCGCCAGTCGAAGCCACATTGGCCGATGCAGACCCCGATATTGAGCCAAACAGCGCGGATGACACGACGGAAACCTTCGCCGCCCCGCCCTTAAGCCGACCGGCGGCGGCACCTGCGACATTCATAAAGCCCTGACCGGCTTCGCCGCCATTCAAAACCGCCCCGAAAACAACGAAGATCGCAACGATATTGACCGATACGCCCGTCAGGCTGCCCCAAAGGCCGCCCTCTGCGATGGTCAAGGTGCCCAGCATACTTTCAACTGGCAACCCGGCATGGCCGAATTCGCCCGGAATATGTTGTCCAAACAGCGCATAAAGCAGTGCAATTGCCGCCACCGTCGGCAACGGCCAGCCAATCGCACGGCGCGCCATTTCAAGCACGATCAGCAATAGCGCCGCTGCCAGCACGATCTGGCTATTGCCCATCAGGAAACCGTACTGATCGCCAAGCGTCTGATGATTGGCAACGATCCAACCACA
Organism: Thalassospira sp. MCCC 1A02898; assembly: GCF_001618185.1. NCBI lineage: Bacteria > Pseudomonadati > Pseudomonadota > Alphaproteobacteria > Rhodospirillales > Thalassospiraceae > Thalassospira > Thalassospira sp. MCCC 1A02898. Next base: position 340,685 of record NZ_LPXK01000012.1, read on the forward strand.
CCCAAGCAGACCAATCAGGGTCAGGATGATGCCAGAGATTTTCTGTGCGCGGGTTTTGGCAACAAAGATCAACGCCCAAGGCAGGGCAAGCGCCATATGGATTGGGCGGCTTACAAGATTGGGAACCAATCCTGAAAAAATCAGCCACAGGTGAAAGGCAATTGAAACGGCGCCAAGGGCGATCCAGAAGGGACGAGTGGTGGCTGACATAATCTAAATGGCTTGTTTGACAAGAAACGGCCCGGCAAAACTGCCGGGCCTTGAACATGTTATCTGATCAGCACTTAGCGCTGATCGTCACGGATGGAGAACCCGACTTCGTCATAGTAGCGCAGCGCGCCGGGATGCATTTTACCCGTGATGTTGGCAATCATTTCCGGGCTGACACCGTTCCACCACGAAGAGCTTTCACCCATTTTCGCCTTCTGCTCCCAGAAAGTTTTGGTCAGGGCATACGCCGTATCGACATTCATCTGGGTGGTGGCAAAGGCAACAACCGAAAGCGATGCGGTGGTGATGTCTTCTTCCTGACCGTTATAGGTTCCGGCCGGAATGACGGTTTTGTCACGCTTGGTCTCGGCAAGCTGGTCTTCGGACAGCGACAGAACAATGACGTCGGTTCCTGCCGCGGCCTCGATCACGTTCGGCGCTGGCCAAGAGCCCGCGGTCACGAAACCATCGATCTGACCGTTTTTAAGGGCGGCAACCGCATTGGACAGTTCGGCATCCGCCAGATCGACCTTGCCTTCAAGACCAAACAGCTGAAGGTATTTTTCACCTTCACGCGCGCCAAAGGACCCCTTGCCAAGCAGGATGGTCTTGCCTTCGAGATCGGCAAAGCTGGTTGCACCGGAATCAGCACGCATCACGAAATGCATGGTCAGCGACGGGATCGGGAACAGGGCGCGGACTTCGGCAAACTTTTCGGTCGGACGTCCGTCGAACGGGCCTTTGCCGTTCTGTGCCAGGCTTACGAGACCGGGCGGGGAGGTAAAGACATAATTGCCCGGACGCACCATGGCTTCCATGACGTTCTGAACCGAACCCTGGCTTTCCTCGACGGTGACGATGATATCGCCATCGGTACCGGTTTTCATCGCCTCGGCAAACTGGGCGGCCATCTGGTAATAGGATGACGCGGCCTTGGCCGATTTCAGGGTGACGCGGGTTTCAGCCTGCGCGGCATTCGCCACGGACAAAGCCATCATTCCGGCGGCAATCACGCCGAGTGTGCGCAAAATTTTCAAGGTTTCCTCCCCTTGTATGGTCAGTTCATCTGTTGGCTTGAATGCCGATTATCATCAATGAACCTGAAGTCTGGTGGCGAAACGCAAAATCCAACCCCGGATCGCGGGAATTTTGGCAAATTGCGTCTGATTTCGGTCCATAGAAAGCATCAACACCCCCAAGGTCAAGCTGCTTGTGCGATTTTCACCGAACAAAGCCTGCTTCGGCACCAAGTAAAGCCGCTTTACACATATCAGTTGCGCGAAACCGGCACTTTGCGCGTGGGCCAAGCGGGATTAAAGAAGGCTCATAATTTTTGCGGAACTTCTTGTGCGCCGTGGTGTTAAACACAAAATGCACTATTCCCCTTGTGTGCCAAGGGCTTGTAAGGATTGACACGGTCGATCCCCTTGCCGCAGGGTGCCTGCCTAATTGAAACTCAAACGAGGATGCCATGCCGCGCTCGCCGGTCGCCCTTATTATTGCACTATCTGCAACGCTGTTCGCCGCGTTTGCGCTAAATAGTGGGGCATCTCTGCAATCATCGCTGCTTGCACTGCGCGCATCTGCCGAGGGTTTTGCGCCGGTCTATACCGGTATCATCATGGCATCCTATTATATCGGGTTCGTTGCCGGCATCATCTGGGGGGCGAGCCTTGTCAACCGGGTCGGCCACATCCGGACGTTTGCCGCACTGGCATCGGCCGCATCGGCCATCACACTTTTACATGCCGTTCTGGTAGATCCGATTACCTGGTCGCTGTTTCGTATCATGACCGGCTTGTGTGTTTCGGGCCTGTATCTGGTGATTGAAAGCTGGCTGAATGCGCAGGCTGACAATACATCGCGTGGTGGGACGATTGCGATTTACATGACGGTTTCGCTTGGCGGGCTGGCAATCGGTCAGCTGTTGCTCAACGGTGCCCCGGTCAGCAGTTTCGAGCTGTTTACGGTGGCGTCCGTCCTGCTGTCGCTTTCGCTTGTTCCGCTTGCCCTGACCCGTCAGCCACCGCCGTCTGCAGTCAGCGGTGAACGCATGACATTCCGCCGTCTTTACAAGATTTCCCCGCTGGGCTTTGTTGCCGCATCGGGTGCAGGCGTGCTTTCGGGTGCGGTTTATGGTGTCGGGCCGGTTTTCGCGGCTGACCTCGGACTTGCGACCAACGAGATCGCCTATTTCATGTTCTTCGTCATTCTGGGCGGCATGATCATGCAATTTCCGATCGGCAAGATTTCGGACATGGTGCCGCGCCAATATGTGATGATTTTCGTTCTGACCGGACTTGCTATCTGTGGATTTTTCCCGCTGGTTGCGCCGGATCTTGTCCGCGACAATCTGACGGTCTGGGGCGGGATCACCGGCGTGTTCATCATGCCGGTTTACGGCCTGGCTGTGGCCTATGTGAATGACTACCTTGAACCCGAAGACATTGTTCCTGCGTCGGGTGGTCTTCTGATCATTTATGGCGGGTCTGCTGCGTTTGGTCCAATTCTGGGGTCCAGTGCAATTGGTTATTTCGGCCCGTGGGCCTTGCCGGTCCTGTTTTCAATCGTTGGCATTTGCGTTGCGAGCTTTGCAACTTACCGCGCTGGCTTTGGCCGTCGTATCTCGATCGAGGAACAGGGTCAGTTCGTTGCCGTACCGCGGACAACGCCAATGGCGTTTGAGCTGTCACCGATTACGGACGACATCAGTCTCAATGACGATGACGACAGCACAGAGCCAGATAATGACACAAAACCAATGGACCCGCATGATCTGCAAGATGTGCTGACCCCGGATGGCACGGCACATCCCGACGACATCGGACAGGTGCCGCCGGCAGACAGCGACGGCACGACGGATCCGAATGCAGACAAGAAGATGTGAACGTCTGTCGATTGGGACAGAATGATCAGGCTTCCATAATGCGGAAAACATCCCGCAATTTTGAAACCGGCTGTGGACCCGGGCCTGCTTCAACCCATATGTTGTGAACCAACGATAGGCGAGTTGCCTTTGCCGCGCTTTATGTGTTCGTCGGCAAAGCCATATTAATCGCCCGAAACAGTTCCAAGTCTGGTGAGAGAAAACATGACCCAACGCATCCAAGAAGGTGGACTTCAGATTGCAAAAGTGCTGCACGATCTGGTGGCCAACGAAGTCATTCCGGGAACCGGGATCAGTTCCGATCAGTTCTGGGCATCCTTTGAAAAGCTCGTCACTGAACTTGGACCACGCAACAAGGCGCTGCTGGCAAAGCGGGACGAATTGCAGGCCAAGATCGACCACTGGCATCTGTCGCGTCAGGATCAGCCACGCGACCCGGCTGCCTACAAGGAATTCCTGACCGAGATCGGTTATCTGCTGCCCGAAGGCGATGATTTCTATATCACCACCACGCATGTCGATCCGGAGATTGGCCGTGTGGCAGGCCCGCAGCTTGTCGTGCCGGTGATGAATGCACGCTATGCGCTTAATGCTGCCAATGCGCGCTGGGGCAGCCTGTATGATGCGCTGTATGGCACCGATGTCATCGACGAAGCCGACGGCAAGGAAAAGACCAAGTCATTCAATCCGAAACGCGGTGCTGCGGTTGTGGCTTATGCCGCGAACTTCCTTGATGAAGCCGCCCCGCTTGCAACCGGCAAACATGCCGATGCCACGAAATACGAAGTGCGCGAAGACGCGTCAGGCTGGTGGACGCTGGTTGTCACCCTGTCTGATGGCAGCGAAACCGCACTTGAGCTGCCCTCCCAGTTCATCGGTTACAACGAAAAGAACGGCAAGCTGACCGATGTGTTGCTGCGTCGTCACAGCCTGCATATCGAAATCCATATCGATCCGACGCATCCGATTGGCAAGGAACATGCCGCTGGCGTGTGCGATGTCATTCTGGAATCCGCGGTCAGCACCATTCAGGATTGCGAAGATTCGATTGCCGCCGTTGATGCCGAAGACAAGACCGTTGCCTATCGCAACTGGCTTGGCCTGATGAAAGGCACGCTTGAAGAAAAATTCGAAAAAGGTGGCAAGACGATCACCCGTCGTCTGAACCCGGATCGGACTTATCAGGGCTTTGACGGGACTGAAGTTGTCCTGCCGGGCCGCAGTCTGATGCTGATCCGTAATGTCGGTCACCTGATGACCACTGACGCGGTGCTTGATGCCAATGGCGACGAAGTCCCGGAAGGCTTCCTTGATGCCATGGTCACAAGCCTGATCGCCAAGCATGACGTCATCGGCAATAACGAACTTTCGAACTCCCGCCATGGCAGCGTCTATATCGTAAAGCCGAAAATGCACGGCCCCGAAGAAGTCACGCTGACCAACGATCTGTTTGCCTTTGTCGAGAAGGCGATTGATCTGCCCGAACATACCCTTAAGGTCGGCATCATGGATGAGGAACGCCGCACGACGGTCAACCTCAAGGAATGCATCCGTGCCGCCAAGGACCGTGTGGTGTTTATCAATACCGGCTTCCTTGACCGTACCGGCGATGAAATCCATACCAGCATGGAAGCTGGCCCGATGGTCCGCAAGGAAGCGATGAAAGACCAGTACTGGATCGCGGCCTATGAAAACTGGAACGTTGATATCGGTCTTGAATGCGGCATGAAGGGCGTAGCCCAGATCGGCAAGGGCATGTGGGCCAAACCGGACCGCATGGCAGAAATGATGGAAGCCAAGATCGGCCATCCCAAGGCCGGTGCGAAATGCGCCTGGGTCCCTTCACCGACAGCAGCAACCCTGCATGCCATCCACTATCATCAGGTTGATGTCCGTGCGGTTCAGGACGAGATTGGCAAACGCGAACGCGCAAGCCTTGATGACATTCTGGCGATCCCGCGTCTGGGTGACATCAAACCGATGCCAAGCGAAATCCAGGAAGAGCTTGATAACAATGCCCAGGGCATTCTTGGCTATGTTGTGCGCTGGATCGACAGCGGGATCGGCTGTTCGAAGGTGCCAGACATCAATGATGTCGGGCTGATGGAAGACCGCGCGACGCTGCGTATTTCAAGCCAGCATATTGCCAACTGGCTCCATCATGGCCTGTGCAGCGAAGAACAGGTCATGGAAACCATGAAACGTATGGCCGCCGTCGTCGACAAACAGAATGCCGGTGACCCGACCTATCGCAACATGGCCCCGAACTTCGATGACAGCATCGCCTTTGCGGCCGCCTGTGATCTTGTCTTCAAGGGCCGCGAACAGCCGAACGGTTACACCGAACCGGTCCTGCATGCGCGCCGTCGCGAAGCCAAGGCAAAATACGGTTCGTAACCGCGACACCGCACATCAAACACACGTAAAACAAAAGCCGCCCGATACATTCGGGCGGCTTTTATGTTGCAAGAAATGCTGCAGCATAAGCTACAACATTTTAACCGGGATCAATTCCCCAGCGTCATGATTTCATAGCCCTTTTCGGTGACAACAAGGGTGTGCTCGTACTGCACGGTTGCGTCACCGGTATCGGCATACAGCGTCCAGCCATCTTCGCTATCAAGCGCCCATTTCGCGCCACGCGACAGAAACGGTTCGATGGTAATCACCTGCCCCTTTTTAAGGGCCCGGCGTTCCTTGGGGTCATCCCAGGTCGGGATGGTATGGGGATGTTCATGCAGCGACTTGCCAATACCGTGGCTGGCAAGATTGCGGATCAGGGTATAGCCACCCTTGCGGGCGAACATTTCGATCTTAAGCCCGATCTCGCGAATAGGCGCCTTGTCACGCACCACCTTGATGCCCGCCCACATGGCCTTCTTGCCGTCTTCGCACAGCTTGGCGATTTCGGGCTTTGCCGTGCCGCAGATGAAGCTGGCACCGGTATCGGAAAAATAGCCATCAAGCGATGCCGAAACATCGATATTGACCAGATCGCCATCGGCCAGAACCAGATCACCGGGAATACCGTGCGCGACCGCGTCATTCACACTGATGCAGGTCGCACCGGGGAACTTGTATTCGCTTTCCGGGGCGGACACCGCGCCGGCATCCTCAAGAACCTTGCGGCCGATCTCATCAAGCTCGGCGGTTGTGATCCCCGGGACGATGGCCGCCCCCATGACATCGCGCGCACGGGCACAGATCCGCCCGATCTTGCGCAATTGTTCGAGTTCTTTTTCGGATGAAATTGTCATGAAATGCTTATTGCGATGCCCTGAAACAAAGTCAAGAAAACCCGCATCTCATGCCAGCGACGACTTGCTGCCGGACGGCTCACCATCATCAGACGCAAGCACATAACAGCTCTTGCCACGCGCCTTGGCAGCATAAAGCGCATCATCTGCCTGATCGAGAAGCACATCAATGGTCTTGCCATGCACCGGACAAAGGGCAATGCCGATGCTCATATGAATGGAAACCCGATTGCCGCCGGTAATGAAGGGCATCTGGATGTCGTTCAAAATCCGTTCGGCCAACATTGTGGCTTCGCCCTCGCCACTCGTTCCGACATGACACACCACCACCATCTCATCACCACCCAGACGCACGACCAGATCGCCACCGCGCACACAACGGCGCAACCGTTTTGCGACCTCGCGCAGGACATCATCGCCAGCTGAATGACCGAACTTGTCATTGATCGGTTTAAAATCATCAAGATCAAGCATCATGACCGCAAGCTGGGTCTTGTGGCGATCAGCATGGGCAAGGGCATGTTCGAAATAGACATCAAGTGCCAGACGGTTACCAAGCCCGGTCAGGTTATCGTGATGGGCAATGTGTTCCATCTGGCCAAGGGCCGCATCCTTTTCCGTCAGTTTGGCCAGCAAGGCATTGAGGCTGTTTGACAAGATCTTGATTTCTCTTGCGCCATCAAAATCCGGAAGACGTTCAATTTCGCCACGTTTCATTGCCTCGATCGAAAGGGCCATCTTGCCGATCGGTCCCACAAAGAAACCAGCCCCCCACCATGCAATCACGCTGGAGATGATACTTAACGCCAAGCCCCACGCCATGATGTCACGGCGCAGGACATAAACCGGCTCAAGCGCCTCTTCAACGGGCTGCCGCACCAGGATTGACCAGTTCAGACCGGCATAATCAAGATGACCATCGGCCGGGGCATACCCCGTCAGATATTCCGCGCCATCCGGCCACGTGCTGATCTTCCATCCGATATTGCTGCGCTGTGCCTGCTGCAGAGCATCAAGTTCAAGCGATGATCCGACCATCGCCCCATCCGCACCCAAAAGAACTGTGCCATCGGCTGATACGACAAATATATCGACATCCCGATGGATCCCCTGCCCGGCAAAAAGGGTTTTGCGGACATTATCGGCCCATTCCCAGCTCAGGTGAGTGGCAAGTACACCAGTGAACTGATCATTTTTATTGAAAAGGGGAACGGCGATATCGACAAACTGGATCGGCTCCCCGTTATAAAGCGGGAATTTTTCCGCCAACAATTTCGCATCGTGAACATCACCGATGAACTGTCCATTCTTGCCATACTGAAACACCGGTCGCGGCGAAACATCGGCCCCGAGCAACAAGTCATTCGTTGACGCAACAACCGTCCCGTCGCGATCAAGCACACCTATCCAGGTAAAGATCGGAATTTCACGGCTTAGGCGATTGACGATGCTTGAAATCTGTTGGGTATCTTCGAGCTCTTGCAGGACAGAGAGCGTGCTTAGGACCGAAACCTCGCCACGGTGGGTCCACATGATACGGTCAAGTTCATCAGCCATCTGACGGGCAATATCAGAAACACCCAGACCAATCTGCTTTTGCAGATCAGCACCGGATCGCTTTCCGACCACAAAGCTCATCAGTACCGTCAGGCCAACCAGTAGCAGCGCTGTTGCCAGAGCTACTTGCACGCGGATTCCGACCTGTAACAACTTGTTCAAGGCTGATCCTCTCACTCTCTATCACCGGGGTCTTCTTTTTTGTTTTTGAAACCCTCGGCAGCGGTTGTTTTACCATACCGCTTTTATCAACGTGAATATAAGAATCAGCGGACGGCTTTTTAAGTAGTTGATTGAACAAAAATACGGCAACCACGAAAGGCGGTCGCCGCATTACTCATACAGTTTTACGCGCTGTTAGAGGTCAAAAAACACGGTTTCGCCATCGCCCTGCAAGACGATGTCAAACCGGTAGACCGGGATCGGTCCAATGTCATCACGATCAGCAATCAGGGTCTTGCGACGGGTTTTCTGTTCGATCAGGTTCAGAACAGGATCAGCCGCATTCGCATCTTGTTCGTCGGCGAAATACATCCGGGTATTCAGCCCGATATTGATACCACGTGCCACGATCCAGAAGTTGACATGCGGCGCCATGTCTTTGCCATTGCGACCGGAAACCACGCCGGGCTTGATGGTTTCAAAGCGATAGACGGCGGTATCGAAATCCGTTCCCGTCCGGCCCCAGCCGCGGAAATCCTCATCGATTTTGCCAGAATTCTGACGATCAAGTTCATGGTTGTAGCGCCCGTCTGCATTGGCCTGCCAGATTTCAAGCAGCGCATCACGCAGTGGCGTTCCGGTACCGTCAATCACCCGCCCTTCAATGATGATCCGTTCCCCACGGGTGTTTTCATCGGCCAGAACGTTGGTGAAGTTGTTTTCAAAAATGTCAAACCCGGCCTGATTGGGAATGAGCCCGATATGAACATAGGGGCCCGCCGTCTGGGAGGCGGTTTCTTTGAGATAATCAAGGCTTTGCACCATGGATCAGTTTCCTTCCAGACGGTTTTCAAACAGGGTTGAACGACGGCCGCGCAGGACGATGTCAAACTTGTAGGCAATGGTATCAAGCGGCACCGAGCCCTTGAGATCAATCGGCGCTATCAGGCGGTTGATCGCATCTTCATCCGGGATGACATGCACAATCGGACATTCCTTGATCAATGGATCGCCTTCGAAATACATCTGGGTGATCAGGCGCTGGGCAAAGCCGGAACCGAATACCGAAAAATGGATATGGGCCGGACGCCAGCTGTTGACGTAGTTGCGCCATGGATACGGACCCGGCTTGATGGTGCGGAAAAAGTAGTAACCGTTTTCATCGGTCAGCGCGCGGCCACAGCCGCCAAAGTTCGGATCGATCGGCGCAAGATAGGTATCTTTCTTGTGGCGATACCGCCCACCGGCATTGGCCTGCCAGAATTCGACCAGCGTATTGGGCACCGGACGGTTGTTTTCATCAAGAACCCGCCCATGCACGATGATACGTTCGCCAATTGGATCGCCATCCTTGGCATAGTTGCGGATCAAATCGTTATCAAGCGGCCCCAGTTCGTTCTGACCGAAAACCGGACCGGTAATTTCCGACAAGGATCCTTGCAGCGACAACAGCGACTGGCGCGGGGAACGCGCAACCGATGTCTTGTAAATCGGGGTGTAGCCTGCTGGCTGCAGCGTTCTGTCACGCTGATAGAATTCCATGATTTTTCCTCCGCAGATGATGCTCCAGACTGTTGAATGTCCGTGTTAAACGCATCCTGCGTGGCCAATTGCATAAAATAAATGCATCATTTATCATGTTATTCATGAGCAATTTTGATCATTTGGAACTGGACGGCCATGCGCTGCGTCTGTTTCTGGCCGTTCTTGAAGAGGGGTCGGTCACGGCTGCCGCCGAACGGCTTGGCGTGACGCAATCAGCGGTCAGCCATAACCTGACCAAATTGCGCCGGATCATGCGCGATCCGCTTTTCACCAAATCCGGGCGCGGGATCGTAGCGACCGCGCATGCACAAAACCTGGCCGAACAGGCGCGGTTTCTTCTTGATCATATGCAGGCCTTTGCCAGTGGTGCGCATTTCGAACCCGATGGCGCATCGATGAGCCTGACCATTGCCGCCAACGATCTGCAGCGTGATCTGTTGTTGCCAATGCTGTTTCGCAATCTGGAAGGTGCGCTTGCCAATATCCGGATGACGGTGGTGCCGTCCCTTCTGCCCGGACCGGCCTTGTTGCGTGAAAATCATTGCGACCTTCTGATTTCGCCGCGGCCACCCGAAGGTGTGGATATCGTGCAAAAACGCCTTCTGACCGATCATTACATGGTGTTTTATGATCCGGACATGCGCGACGCCCCGCAAAGCGATGATGATTATCTATCCGCGCGCCATATCACGGTGCGCTATGGCAATAATCGCACGCTTGAGTTTGACGACATGCTTGAAAATCAGGATGTTAAACGCAACATCGTTTTGCGGGTACCGAACTTTACCGCCATTGCCGAGTTCCTGCGCGGAAGCAATATGATCGCAACCTTGCCAAGCCTTCTCCAAAAACATGCGCTGCGTGATTTTGCCCGTACGCCGATGCCGCTCGCGGGTCTAAAAAAGGGCACGCTTGATCTTCCTATTTTCATGTGTTGGCACCAACGCTATCAGCACGATCCATCGCATCTCTGGTTACGTGAACAGCTTGAAGATGTTGCTGCAGCCAAATTGCGCATGCCGATAGAACACCCCGTTTCGCAACCCACAGATCACGGGCAGGCCCCGCAAAGGACATCATGACGATTACTGAAATCATCTATTGGCTTGAACTGGCGGGGGTCGCCGTTTTTGCGATTACCGGCGCGCTTGAGGCATCCCGTCGTCAGATGGACATGGTCGGATTTGTCCTGATTGCGACCTTTACCGGTATTGGCGGCGGCACTGTGCGCGATGTCATTACCGGGGCAACACCGGTTTTCTGGATACGCGATACTACCTGGCTTGTGACCTGCATCGGTGCTGCCGTCATCACCTACTTCACCGCCCATCTGGTTGAACGACGCTATGTCGCGTTACTGTGGCTGGATGCGCTGGGATTGGCAATGTTCGGGGTCACCGGCGCAGCCATCGGCCTTAATCTGGGCGTATCCCCGTTGGTCGCAATCGTTCTGGGCATGATCACAGCCACTTTTGGCGGCATGGTGCGTGATGTTGTCTGTAACGAAATTCCGCTGATCCTGCGCCCGGAGATTTATATCACCTGTGCGCTGGTCGGTGCGGGGATCTATGTGATTGGCACTGCGATCCTTGATTTGCCGCGCGGGCCGATTGCCGTGATTGCGTTCTTTGCGGCATTCCTGATGCGGGCATGTGCGATCAAGTTCAAGCTAAGCTTCCCGGTCTACAGGGCCCGTCCGGGTCGAGAATATTAATATCCCATCTGTTAGTCTTGCTCTTGAAAGAAGACTTGACCTGAGTATCTGAAAAATGAGATGGCGAACCAGATGGCTGACTTACCTCAATTGCCGAATGAATTGCTTGAATTAGCGTTGGCCGCCCAAAACGCAGGCCAAATGGACAAAGCCATTAACGCTTACATAGCAGTGCTAGACCAGCAACCTGCCAATCCAGATGCTTGGCACTACCTTGGCCTATGTCAACGCAGTCAGAAGCAATGGAAACTCGCGATTGATAGCATTAGGAAGTCGCTCGAAATCAATCCGGATAATGCGTCTGCACTTAACAGCATGGGAGCAACACTCTGTGCTGTTGGGCGGTTTGAAGAAGCAGAACAATACCTACAAAAAGCGATAAGCCAAAAAAATGACTCTGTTGAGGCGCACCGTAATCTGGGTTTAATCTATTTTGCTCGAAAAGATTTCAAAAAAGCCCTCAAACAATTCAGAAACGGACTGTCATTCGACCCCAGACATCTAGGATTATTGAAGTCAGCCGGCAATGCATTGCTGCATCTCGACCAACCGCAAAAAGCGCTTCTACTTTTTGAAAAGGCTCTTTCGGTAGACGCCCGTGATGCCGACCTGCAAACTGATACGGGTATTACATATCAAATGGTCGGTTGTTTCAAAGAAGCCCTTGAGTTCAATAGTCTTTCTATTGCGATTGAGCCAGGAGAAAACCGCCACTGGGCAGCATTTTGCGCCTGTGTAAATGGCCTCAGACCTGATGGCACTGAGTGTATTGAGGATAAACTCCTTAGACTGATCCAAGAGGAAAATATCGCTCCGCATGACCTCATGATGCCCATAGCAGGTACCCTATTTCATCGGCCAGTTTTTCGAGAGCTAATTGGCAAATATGGTCGCTTTGATACTAATTACGAAGGCGCTTCATCGGACGTTCTACGCGACATAGAGGAGCTCGCTCGTATTCCCCTGTTTATTAAGCTAATTTCAGAATACCCAGTCACCAATCTGGTCATTGAAAAGCTTCTCACAACTCTTCGAAAAAGCATTCTGCTCGATCAAACGATGATCGAACAAGTTGCTCCGGGGTTCCTACCAGCTTTGGCCATGCAATGCTTTAATACGGATTATAGTTTCGCCGTTACAAGTCAGGAAGAAACCTATCTGGAAAAACTGACTCGGCGGATTTCAGATCAAGTTGCAGCAGGGGTAGATGCAACACTCTCTGAAGTTGCGCTTGTCGGCTGCTATCAACCACTTATCAAACTTTTAGATCCAGACGCTTTCACTGGAAACAAAGTCCCATCTTATGCCGATAAAATGCTCCGCAGGCTATTGATTGAGCCGCATGAAGAAAAAAGAATTCGCGGAACCATCCCTGATTGGACTTCAAGTGCTGGTGACGTTTCCGATGCTGTTCGCTCTCAGTACGAGGAAAACCCTTATCCGCGCTGGACGCATACAATTAAAATAAACAGGCGAAGACCTGTTAGCATCTGCCTGCAATCACCACCGCTAAATCTGCAGCTTGCAGGCTACAAAGAACCTGAAGCGCCAGAAATACTTGTTGCTGGCTGCGGAACTGGACAACATGCTATCCAACCAGCAACGCGTTTTGCCAATGCAAAAGTGACTGCGATAGACCTCAGCAAAAGCAGTTTGGCTTATGCAAAACGCCAAACATCGGAACTTGGCATTACCAATATTGACTTTGCACGCGCAGATATCCTGAAATTGGATGAGCTCGGCTGCAACTTTGACATCATCGAATGCGTTGGAGTGCTTCATCACCTTGAGAACCCGATCGTAGGTTGGAAAATTCTGAACAAGCTACTTCGATCAGGTGGACTAATGAAGATCGGGCTTTACAGCGAACTTGCACGCAAGGACGTGATTGAAGGACGGAAAACTGTTGCAAGTCACGGTTATTCTCCATCCGCGAGTGATATGCGCCAATGTCGTCAAACAATTATTCGAGAAGCTACCAAAGGAAACGGAGCCCTGTTGCAACTTAGCCGAAGGAGCGACTTCTTTAGCCTGAGTGCCTTTCGTGATCTCATCTTTCATGTTCAGGAACATCGCTTTGATCTCGTAATGATCAAAGATCACTTGGACGAACTCGGACTTCAGTTCCTTGATTTTGAAATGCCGTTCGCCGGTGACATTCAGCAGTATAGGGACAGCATTGCAAATCGGACGCCGCAAGAGAGATTATTGCTCTGGCACGATTACGAACAACAGCGGCCAGATACATTCCGTGGCATGTATCAGTTTTGGTGCCAAAAAACCGCAGACAAATAACTCACTCAACGATCAACTGAACCCGGTCGCTTGAAAAGGCGGTCACACCGTATTCGATTGGCGCACCTGCCGAATCAACATCGACACTTTCCGTCGAAATCACTGGTCGATTGCGCGCCTGTTTAAGCAGGTTGGCAACACGTGATGAAGGAAGCGTTGCCGAAATGCGCGTGGTCTTTCGTGTGTAGTCATCAATCCCAAAGCGCTTGAAAGCTTCTGTAAGCGATTTGGTTTCGACAAATATCTCGACAATGCCGTCAAAGCGCGCGGCGGGAAGATAACTTGTCGCGACAGCAAGCGGTACACCGTCGGCCTCGGATACCGAAAACAACTCGATCACCCGCGTGCCCGGTTTGACATCCAGGAACTGCGCGATGGTCGAATTGGCTTTGAGGACCTCGGACGAGATCAGGCGTTTGTCGGGCAAGCGATGGCGGCCCGATACGATCTGCGAAAACCTGGTTTTGGAACCAAGCGGGTAGTCAAGGATCTGTTCCTGAACAAAGGCGCCGCGCCCCTGTTCGACACGGACAACATTGGAATCGACAAGTGCCGCCATGGCGCGGCGCACCGTATGGCGATTCACCCCAAAGCGCCGGACCAATTCCATCTCGGTCGGCATCTTTTCGCCCGGTGTGAAAACGCCCTCCGAAATATCAGCCAGAAGCTGCTTTTCGATTTGCCTCCAAATAGATAGGCCCGGTTCCCAATCCATTGCATTCCCCGTTCACAAAACTTTCACCGCAAGACCTTTGCCTTTGCTGCTGGATCGTCTTATAACGTCAATAGGTATAGACGTCTAGACAAATTTTAGATTTGTCGACATAAGTTGAGAAGGGATCAGTTTGATGACGGCGCACCCCGCCCCGAATGCCCGGACAGATCAAAACCGGAATGCAGACACCCCCACCGATCCGCATATTGCCGCGCGCCAAAAATGGATGTCGGTTCTGGCCCGCACATCCCGTGTCCGGCTTGAAACCGAATGGTCGGAAAATCATGGCGATGAGAGCTGGACGCACCTGCGCGAACCGCAAATCGGCATGGTGATGGTCCGCGGCCGTGCTGGTGGCGCCGGGCAGCGTTTCAACCTCGGTGAAATGACTGTGACGCGTTGTGCGGTCACCCTGTCAGACGGCACGGTCGGGCATTCCTATATCAAGGGACGTGATCGCATTCAGGCGCAATATGCAGCCCTATTTGATGCGGTGATGCTGCGCGACGGATCAGCAAGCAATTTCATCGACACCCTGGCCGCCGAACAGGCCGCCGCCAAACGCGATCATGCCCGCAAGGTTGCCGCCACCAAAGTTGATTTCTTCACCCTTGTCCGCGGAGAAGACGAATGACGCCCCAATCCCAATCAACCACCGCCCAGACAAGTGACTTGTTGCCCGGTTTTGACCATGCGGCATTTGATTCAAACGCTGTTTTTCGCGCCCTGCTTGATGCGATGTCACGGCCCGGTCGCATTTATGATTTGCCGGTCAGTGTTTCCGCACCCGATGGCCTGAACAAAGCCACCACCGCAACACTTCTTGCGATGGCCGATATGGATACCACAGTCTGGATGTCACCAAACTGTTCGACCAAGGCCGCAGGCGATCACTTGAAATTCCATTGCGGTTGCCCGCTCAGCACGGATGTCAAACAGGCCGATTTTGCGGTTGCCCGCATTTCCGATGATCTGTCCTTTGTCACCGATCTTGCCGTTGGCAATGCGGAATATCCTGATCAATCCGCAACCCTGATCCTGATGGTCGATGAGATTTCAGATCGTCCGTCCATGAACCTTAAGGGCCCGGGCATCAAGGATACGCATAGCCTTTGCATCAAGGGGCTGCCCGCAAGCTTCCATGCATGGCGCGCAGAAAACCATCACCTGTTTCCGTGCGGTGCTGATGTGATTTTCGCAAGCGAAACCCAGATCGCCGCCCTGTCGCGCACCACCCGGATCGAGGTCAATTAATCATGTATGTTGCAGTAAAAGGTGGCGAACGCGCCATCAACAATGCGCACAAGCTTCTGGCCGAGCAGCGCCGGGGCGATACGGACATTGCCGAAATCGAAACTGATCAGATCGAACAGCAACTCTCGCTATCCGTCACCCGTGTCATGGCCGAAGGATCGCTTTATGATCGCGATCTGGCTGCCCTTGCCATCAAGCAGGCCCGTGGTGATTTGATTGAAGCGATCTTTTTGATGCGCGCCTATCGCACGACGCTGCCGCGTTTTGCCTTTTCCAAACCGATCAAAACCGCCGAGATGGATGTTTCACGTCGCATTTCGGCAACCTTCAAAGACCTGCCCGGCGGACAGATCTTGGGCCCGACCTTTGATTACACGCATCGCCTGCTGGATTTCACCCTGATGGCCAACGGCGAAGCACCGACCGAGGCACCAAGTGGTGAAAATCCGATTGATGAGAACATGCCGCGCGTTTTGGATGACATCCTGAACTATGAAGGCCTTATTCAGGATGAACCGGTTCCGGTTGATGAAAACGCCCCGGTCGCCGATCTGACCCGCGAGCCGGTTAAATTCCCGGCCGGGCGTGACTTGCGTTTGCAGAATCTGTCGCGCGGGGATGAAGGATTTGTTCTGGCACTTGGTTACTCCACCCAGCGCGGCTATGCCAACAGCCACGCCTTTGTCGGTGAAATCCGCTATGGCACCGTTTCGGTCGAGATCGAGCCCGAAGAACTCGGATTTGCGATTGATATCGGCGATATCGAACTGACCGAGTGCGAAACGGTCAACAAGTTCAAGGGGTCAAAAACCAAGCTGCCGCAATTCACCCGTGGCTATGGGCTTGTGTTTGGTCAAAACGAGCGCAAAGCCATTTCGATGGCATTGGTGGATCGCGCCATGCGCGCCAATGAAATGGGCGAACAGATCATGGGTCCGGCACAGGACAGCGAGTTCGTGATGGAACATAGCGACAATGTCCAGTCCACCGGCTTTGTCGAACATATCAAGCTGCCACACTATGTCGATTTCCAGGGCGAACTTGAACTGGTGCGCCGCATGCGCGCCGAGATTGAGGAACGTCTGGCGAAAGCCGAAGCTGAAAATGGCACATCCCAACCCGAGGCCGCGGAGTAATCCCATGGAACAAACTGTCAAAAATCCGACCGACGGGGCACCGGACTATAACTTTGCCTATCTTGATGAACAGACCAAACGCATGATCCGGCGCGCCCTGCTTAAGGCCGTTGCGATCCCGGGGTATCAGGTGCCGTTTGCCGGACGCGAAATGCCGATGCCGTATGGCTGGGGCACAGGCGGTGTTCAGGTAACAGCCGCCGTAATCGGCCCGAATGATACGCTGAAAGTCATTGATCAGGGGGCGGATGACACCACCAACGCGGTTTCCATCCGTCAGTTCTTTGCCAAGACCGCACAGGTCGCCACCACGGAAAAAACCGCCGAGGCATCAATCATTCAGACCCGCCACCGCATTCCGGAAAAGGAACTGTGCGAAGATCAGGTTCTTGTCTATCAGGTGCCAATCCCGGAACCGCTTCGCTTCCTTGAACCGCGCGAGACCGAAACGCGCAAGATGCACGCGCTTGAAGAATACGGTCTGATGCATGTGAAGCTTTATGAAGATATCTCACGCCATGGTCATATCGCGACCACCTATGCCTATCCGGTGATGGTCGATGATCGCTATGTGATGGATCCGTCGCCAACACCAAAGTTCGACAATCCGAAAATGAACAATATGGCGGCCCTTCAGCTTTTCGGGGCTGGTCGCGAAAAGCGCATCTATGCCCTGCCACCATACACCAAGGTCAAAAGCCTCGATTTCGAGGACCATCCTTTCGAAGTTCAGACCTGGGAAGACGAATGCGGCATGTGCTGTGCGCGCGACAGTTACCTTGATGAAGTCATCCTCGATGATCAGGGCAACCGGATGTTTGTCTGTTCGGACACCGATTACTGCGCGGAACGACAGGAAGCCGGCCATCGCGGCCCGCAACATCATGACCAACCCCTAGGTAGCGCAGATCGCGGAAAGGCAGCAGAATAATGACCCAGATGAACGAACCGCTTCTGCGCGTGGGCAACCTGACCATGATGTATGGCGACCGGGTTGGCTGCAAGGATGTCAGCTTTGAACTCCGCCCCGGTGAAGTCCTTGGCATCGTTGGTGAATCCGGATCCGGCAAATCTACTTTGCTGCGCAGCATTTCCGCCCAGCAGGAACCAACCAGGGGGACGGTTGAATACCAAACCCGCATTGATGGCGTGCGCGATGTCTATCAGATGTCCGAAGCCCAACGTCGCCTTTTGATGCGCACCGATTGGGCGTTTGTGCATCAGAACCCGCGTGATGGTTTGCGTATGAATGTCAGTGCCGGGGCCAATATTGGCGAACGGCTGATGGCAATCGGTGATCGTCATTATGGCAACATCCGCAGCAATGCGGACAGTTGGCTTGGCAAGGTTGAAATCGCGTCAGAGCGCCTTGATGACCTGCCATCGACCTTTTCGGGCGGCATGCAGCAACGCTTGCAGATTGCCCGCAACCTCGTAACTAGCCCGCGCCTCGTCTTTATGGACGAACCCACGGGTGGGCTTGATGTTTCCGTTCAGGCCAGATTGCTCGATCTGCTGCGCGGGCTGGTTCACGACCTTAATCTTGCGGTGATCATCGTCACCCACGATTTGGCAGTCGCCCGACTTCTTTCGCACCGGCTGATGGTGATGCAACAGGGCAAGGTCATTGAACATGGTCTGACCGATCAGGTTCTTGATGACCCGCAGCATCCCTATACGCAGCTGCTTGTTTCTTCCATTCTGCAAAACTGACCGGGGCGAAGAAAATGTCTGAAATGCTTCATGCTCAAAACGTCGCCAAAAGCTTTACCCTGCACACACAAGGCAGCGTAACCATCCCGGTTTTCGAGGGCGTTGAATTCATGCTTTCGGCGGGCGAATGCATCGCGCTGACCGGTGAATCCGGTTCGGGGAAAAGTACCTTCATGCGCATGCTTTATGCCAATTACACATGCTCTCAGGGGTCCATCAAGGTGTTCCATGATGGCGACTGGCTTGATATCACCACCGCCAGCCCGCATTCGATACTGGAAATCCGCAAGCGTACGCTGGGCTATGTTTCGCAGTTCCTACGCGTGATACCGCGTGTGCCAACCCTTGATATCGTTGCCGAACCGCTGGTGGCCCTCGGCACGGACCGGGAAACTGCAACCGAAAAGGCACGCGACCTTTTAACCCGTCTGCGCATCCCTGAACGTCTTTGGCAGCTTTCGCCGCTGACCTTTTCGGGCGGGGAACAGCAACGTGTGAATATTGCGCGTGGCTTTATTGCCGATTATCCGATCATGCTACTGGATGAACCGACCGCATCACTTGACGTCCAAAATCGCGCCACAGTTCTGGCGCTGATTGAAGAAGCCAAAAGCCGTGGTGCGGCGATTGCCGGTATTTTCCACGACCATGAAACCCGTGATGCGGTCTGCACCGGGTCGTTTGATGTGACTTCGTTTAAAGTTGGGGCCAATGACTGAACAGATTTTTACCAATGCCAAACTCGTTCTGGCCAACGAAGTCATTGATGGCGCCGTACAGGTCAAGGACGGCAAGATCAGCGATATTTCCGATCGTCCTTCGAACCTGCCAGGGGCAGAGGACATGGGTGGCGACTATTTGATGCCGGGCCTGGTTGAGCTCCATACCGACAATCTCGACAAGCACCTGACCCCGCGCCCCAAAACCCGCTGGCCGGCAACAGCCGCCGTTGTCGCGCACGACAATCAGGTCGCCAGTGCCGGGATCACCACCGTGTTTGATGCGGTATCCATCGGTGACGTCAATGAAGGGTCAGAACGCATTGTCAGACTGATTGAATCGGTCAATGCCCTTGAACACGCGCTGGAAAATGCATTGCTGCGCGCGGACCATAAACTGCATCTGCGCTGCGAAACGTCCTTCCCCGGCATGGTCGAGGCCCTTGGTCAATTGATCGACCTGCCTCTGGTCAGCATGCTTTCGGTGATGGATCACACACCGGGTCAGCGCCAGTTCGTCAGTCTTGATGCCTATTACACCTACTATCAGGGCAAATATGGCCTGAACGATGAGGAAATGCGCAAATTTATCGCCACCCGCCGTCGCGATGCAGAGCTTTATTCCGAAAAGCACCGCCGTCATGTGGTCGAACAGGCCCACGCGAAGGGCCTTGCACTCGCCAGCCACGATGACGCCACAGCCGAGCACGTCGCCGAGGCGGTTGCAGACAAAATGACAGTCGCCGAATTCCCCACCACGCTTGAGGCTGCCAAGGCATCCCATGAAGGCGGACTTGGTGTGATGATGGGGGGCCCGAACCTTGTGCGCGGCGGATCGCATAGCGGCAATGTTGCCGCAGGCGAGCTGGCAAAGCATGGCTATCTCGACATCATATCAAGCGACTATGTGCCGCACAGCCTTTTGCACGGGGCGATGAAGCTGTTTTACGAGTTCGAAGGTTACGATCTGCCACGCGCCATTCGCACCGTGTCGCTTAATCCGGCGACCCAGGTCGGGCTTGATGATCGCGGGGAGATCGCGGTTGGCAAACGCGGTGATCTGATCCGTGTACATCATTCCCCGCACCATCCGATTGTACGCGGCGTCTGGCGCGAAGGTGTTCGGGTGTCATGACCGACGCGCCTGCACATAATTGCAGATCAGGATATGGACTTCTGGTCCTTGTCGTCGGCCCAAGTGGTGTTGGCAAGGACACCCTTCTTGATGCAGCGCGCGAACGACTGGCCGATGACAAGCAGTTCTGCTTTCCACGGCGCTGCATCACCCGCCCGGCCGGATCGGTCGGGGAAACACACATCCCCGTCCGGCCTGAAGATTTCGGACAAATGTCACGTCAGGGGGCGTTCCTACTGAGCTGGATGGCCCATGATCTGGGCTACGGCATTCCGCGCCATGTTCTTGGTGAGGTCGAGGCTGGCAAAACCGTCATCGTCAATGTATCACGCAGCGTCGTTGGCGATGCCTGTGCCCTTGTCGGGCAAGACAACGTCCGGGTGATCAGCATCCGTGCCAGCAGCGAGGCATTGCGCAAACGGCTTGAAGCCCGCGGGCGCGAAGATGCCCTTGATATCGCACGCCGGCTTGCGCGCGCATCCGCCTATCAGGTTGAGGGCGACCATGTTGTTCATGTGGATAATGATGCCGACCTTGAAACCGGCATCGCGCGTTTCATCCACGCAATTGAAATGCCACAACCGATTGCAAACCGCGCCTGAGGCTCTTTCAGCCATCCAAAAATGCTGCACCTTAAAAGCGCAGCATTTTTATCCTGCCAACGGGAAACGTTTCAGCAATCTGAACGGCTTATGATCACCCGGATCACCAAACAAGCAGACTTCGCGAACGGTAAATGGTTCCTGACATAGCGGTACGACCAAGCCTGACAGGGCAGTTTTGAAGGGTTCGATCTGGTCGTCTGACAGCTTGTTGGTCAATGTCAGATGGAAGCGGAATTCTTCCATCACATAGGGATAACCCCAGCGCAGAAGATAGGCTTCCTGCCGATCCGTCAGACCGCTGGCACGGCGTTTATTCATTGCCGCTGCGTCTTCGGGCTGGCGAAAGTCATCGAGTTCGCGCACCAGCGTTGCCGCAAGATCGGCCAATTCTGCGATGGGTTCGGTCGGAACAAGGGCCAGAAAACGACCAATCGCCTTTAAGACCAGATGTCCGCACGCTACCGGTGCAATCGTTTTGCACAGGCGCGAAACGGCTGTTTCCAGATCGCCCCGATCCATGTCGCTTGGCATTGCGAATGGCGGCTTCAGGGTTCCATGAAAGCCGTATCGGCTCGGCGACGTGGTTGCCGCAACAATCTCGGCCTCTGTCAGGCCAGCAACACTTGGCCGTGGCAACTGGTTTCCGGTTTCCGGATCACGCCCCAGCCAGGCATTGCCAAACTGCCCCAACGCGCTTTGCGGTTCTGGCGCATAATAAAGCGCGTAGCGTTGATATTGGTCGGTCATGAGTAAACTCTGGAAACGGGTGACGTGGCGAGAAACGCCAAAGGTCAGCAGCTTAACCTTCGGCATCCATCAAATCATTGGGAAATGTTGATCGGTTAAACCGTATCGTATTTCAGGCAAAAGTCACGCACCGGAAGCGTTCGGAAATCCTGCAACCTTTCGCGCAGCATTTCATGCGACCAACCCCACCAGCGAATACGCAGAAGCGCATCGACGATGTCTGCCTCAAACCGGGGGCGTAGGGGGACTGCCGGAATACCTGTCACAATGGTGTAGGGCGGGACATCCTTGGTCACCACCGCACCCGATCCCACGACAGAACCGATGCCGATGGTGACACCACCCTGCACAATCGCACCGTGCCCGATCCAGACATCATGTTCCAAACGCACGCGTTTTTCGCGACGCCAGTCAAAAAACGCCGGGTCGTCTTCGCCCAGTTCGTAGGCGCTTGAGCGATACTGGAAATGATGCATCGATGCCCGGTCCATCGGATGTTGCCCCGGGTTGATGCGGGTATGGGCGGCGATATTCACGAACTTGCCGATATCGGAATAGATGATTTCGCTGTCATTCACGACATAGGAATAATCATCCATTTTCGTTTCGCGCATGGAGGTACGTGCACCGACTTCGGTCCAGATCCCTATTTCGCAATCAACGACAATCGCTGTTTGGTCAATCGTGGGCTGTTCCGACAATGCCTTCATTGTCGGTTTGGCCTGCGTAATCTTAAACGCCATGATCAGGTTACCAGTTTGCGCAGACGCTGGGACACCATATCAAGAAGGCTGACCGAGATAATGATGATGATCATGACTGCCGCTGTTTCCGCGTAATAGAAGCCACGGATATATTCCCAAAGCACCATGCCAATGCCGCCAGCCCCGACAATGCCCAGCACAGTGGCAGAGCGCACGTTGCTCTCGAACCGGTAAAGCGAATAGGAAATCCAAAGTGGCAAGACCTGCGGGATCACGCCAAAGATAACTTCCTGGAGCGCATTGGCGCCCGTTGCACGAATGCCTTCGACCGGTTCGGGGTCAATTGCTTCGACCGCCTCGGAAAACAGTTTGGCCAGAACGCCCGTGGTGTGAATCCAAAGCGCCAGGACACCGGCAAACGGGCCAAGGCCGACCGCAACCACGAACAACATGGCAAAGACCATTTCGTTGATCGCGCGGAAGGAATCCATCAGGCGACGCACCGGCTGATAGACCCAGACAGGGACAATATTTTCAGAAGAAAGAATACCAAACGGGATCGAACAAACGATGGAAAGCGCTGTGCCCCAGATCGCAATCTGGATGGTGATCCACATTTCTGCGACATACATCTTCCACATCAGGAAGTCGGGCGGGAAGAAGCCCTCGGCAAAGTCGACCATGTTGCCGCTGTTTTCAAACAGCGCCATCGGGCGCATATCTGCCCCCTCCCACGACATGGCCAGAAGTCCAAGGATGATCGCCCAAAGCAGGAAGCTTGATGCCGACCGTTTAAGGTCACGCGGTGGAAGCTCCGTTGCGACAGATGATGTCGAAGAAATGCTGCTGTTCATCGTTCAAATCCCGGAATTAAAAGCAAACAGGGAGCGCACCTTCGATGCACTCCCTGTCGAAAAGTCGGTTACTGGTAGGCAACCAGGATGTCGAGTTCAGCAAGTTTCTTGTCGATCTCGGCAACGCGTTCTGCTTTTTCTTCAGCAGAAAGTTCTTCGGTGTTCTGGATTTTCAGCTTGTCCTTGAACAGGGCCAGCTGACGGATCGGGTAAAGCTGCGCGTTCGAGCTTTCCATGAAAAGACCCATGCCATCGGAGTTGTTGGCAAGGACTTCCTTGGCGCTTTCAACATCACCGAAACGACCGTAACCAAGGAAGAATGCCTTGATTTCGGATTTCAGTTCGCGCGACAGGTCTTTACGGTAAACCATCGGGTCAGACGGGATCAGCGGCGAGGTCCAGATGACTTTGACCTTGTCGGTGATTTCCGGCTTGTTCATTTTGGTACGGCCAAGTTGCTCGGAGTTGTTGGCAGCAACATCAACCTGCTTGTTGGCAGTCGCCATCAGATTGGTTTCGTGGTTGGCGTTACGAACGGTCTTGAAGCATTCCTTCGGGTCAACGCCGTTTTTCGCGAAAACATAATAGGACGGAACCAGGAAGCCCGAGGTCGAGTTCGGATCACCGATACCGAAGTTCAGCGAACCATCACATTTCAGCATGTCTTCAAGGGTTTTGACCTTGTCGTTGTCAGCCTGCGTGATGATGTGGGAATAGTAACCGTTCGAACCATCAGATTTCGACGTCTGAACGAAGACTTCGCCACCGGCGCGGTCAACGGCTTCCATTGCCGACTTGTTACCAAACCAGCCAACGTGAACCTTGCCAAAGCGCATGCCTTCGATGATGCCGGCATAATCCGGTGCAAAGAATGCCTCGACGTCTTTGCCAAGTGCTTCTTCCATGTCATCGATCAGCGGCTGCCACTGAGCTTTGAGGTTGGAAGTAGATTCGGTCGAAATGATACCGAAAACGATGGTTTCCGGATCCTGTTCGAGCGGCTTGAATTCAACATCGGCCTTGGCAACGACGGATGCCAGCATCGTGGCCGCAAATGCTGCGGATGCGATTGTCTTAACGTTCATAAGAAGTCCCCTGTCAGAATAGATTTCGACATGTTTCGAGAAGGTAAGGCAGTCATGACAACTGGCCCGGCTAGCTTGTTGCGACAGCCAGGTCCTTTTCTGCGATGGGCCGTGTAACGGGCTCTGCGGCCTTTGCCGCACCATCGGCAAAAAGTTCGGAAGAATGTTCGCCGTAAAGTTCCTGAAGGAATTGCGGCGTCAGTTCGCTTGACGGTCCGTCAAAAACGACTTCACCATCGCGCATGGCGATGGTGCGTTTGCAGTAGTCTTTTGCGTAATCAACCTGATGAAGCGATACGATGACGGTGACGTTGTCTTCGCGGTTTACGCGATCAAGCGTGTTCATCACCTTGCGGGACGACGCCGGATCAAGCGATGCAATCGGCTCGTCGGCAAGAATAAGTCGGGCGCCCTGGGTAATGGTGCGCGCAATCGCCGCGCGCTGTTGCTGACCACCCGAAAGGTTACGCGCCTTTTTCGACGCATGAGCATCAATGCCAACACGATGAAGTGCGCTCATGGCGCGCATCTTTTCGGTTTTGGTAAACAGACCAAGCGAGCCGCGCCATGCCGGAACACGGCCCAAAAGCCCCATCAGGACGTTGGTCAGAACCGAAAGGCGGCTAACCAGATTGAATTGCTGGAAAACAACACCAATCTCGGAGCGCACCTTGCGGGCACCGCGTGAAATCTTGCCATTTTCCTGAATGGTTTCGCCAAACACGACGATCTTGCCGCCATCGCGATCACCGCGCAACAAACCGGCAATATGACGGATCAGTGTGGATTTACCCGAACCCGATGCTCCAATCAGCGCCACCATCTCGCCTTCCCGCACCTGCAGTTTGACGCCGCTAAGCGCACGCTTGTCACGGGTAAAGCTTTTGTTCAGTCCAGAGATATCTACAACCAGCATCAAAAGAGTCGCCTGAATGTGTTTCGCTGGATGAAGAAGCTACGCACAAACCGCGACTCTACGGTGACACTGATGTTACAGTTCGATGATTACGCAGAGCATATCGCCCCGACAACAATTAAACTTGTCTATACATCAAGAATTAATCGAAGTATTCACCGGTAATTCCGACCTTATTTCTGTAACATTTTCAAAATTTTCAGCACGCACTTGTCTGATGAATATCCAATTTTAAAACTACAGAACAGTCAAACATTCTGCATCAACGATTTTGACACCGATACAGACACACCGATCGCGAACTTTATTTAATTTGACTGATGGTCTCCATGACATCGTCTTCGATCTCAAGCCCCTCCGCTTCGGCAAGTGCGCGCGCCTGCTTGCCGCGACGCCCCGGCAGACGAACGCCTTCTTCTGCGGCAATCTCGTTGGCAATATAGGCAAGGTGATCCATTACACCGACACCGCCGGTTGCCTTGGGATCAATGGCAATGATCAGTTGTCCAAGCGCAGGTGGTGCGCCTTTGTCATCAAAAAGTGACGAAGACTGGTGACCGAACTGTGCACCGGTAAGACCAGCTGCAAGAAGTTCCACCATCATCGCAAGTGCCGCCCCCTTGACCCCACCGGCCGGGATCATCGTGCCATCAATGGCTTTGACGGCATCGGTGGTCGGATTGCCATCCACATCAAGCGCCCAGTCATCTGGAATGGCGACACCCTTTTGCTTGGCGGCCATGATCTTGCCGCGCGCGACCTTCGAAAGCGCAAGGTCGATGATGATCGGATCACCGGCATCGCCAACCGGAACACCAAAGGCAATCGGGTTTGTGCCAAACATCGGACGCCGACCACCCCATGCGGCCATCGCCGCCGGGGCATTGGCAAACATCATCGCTGCCAATCCCTTTTCCGCCAGACGTTCGACCGTAAGCCCCATCACCCCTGCATGATGCGATCTGTGGATTGCGGCAATCGCAATACCCTGTGTGCGGGCCATGTCTGGCAAGTGATCCATCATCAGATCCAGTGCCGGATAGGCAAATCCATGCTGCGCATCAATGCGCAAAACGCCAGGTGTCGGCTTTTCAAAGATCGGGCTGGTCATGCCATCAACCTTGCCGACCTTTGCCTGCGCGCTATAGGCCGGCACGCGACGAAAACCGTGTCCACCTTGCCCGGATGCCTCGGCCGTCACAAGTGCCGTTGCGACCGAGGCCGCATTGTCTGCCCGCACATTGCAACGCATCAAAGTTTCGCACACAAGTGCGTGGGCATCTTTCACGGAAATCTTCATCGTCAGGTAACCTTGATTTTCAAAGTGGGGCTTTGGAACCGGGAAATGGGCGCAAGGATCATGCGCCTGCAGGATCCGTAACATAGCCACAAGCCATCCCTGCGCGCAAAGCCGTTTTGGGTGCGACCAGAAGCGCCTTTGGCGCAAACGACTTTGAAAATATGATACCATCACCAGAATTTGCGAATAACAGGTTCGCGCGGGGGCCGCGCAAGCATTACAGGAATTCAGATATGCGTCAGGTTAAACACAGGATCGTCTTGCCTTTGGCATTGGTGGCATTGGCATCACTTGCCGCCTGCAGCACCGAGTCCACAGGCAACGTGACAACAGACTGGGCGAGTGTAACCGATCAGGAATGGCAACTGGTGCAGGTCATTGATGGCAACAGCACCCTTTCGCCAACACCGCCTGTCATGGCGACCGCGACATTTTCCAGCGATGGCATGGTGTCGGGCAATGCAGGTTGCAATCAGTATTCCGGCAGTTACGAACAGTCGGGATCGTCACTCGGTGTCGCGCAGCTCGCCATGACACGAAAGATGTGCATCGCCGACAACGCCATGCAGATCGAAAATGCCTTTAGCGGCGCATTCGTCTTGGTGAGTAGCTGGGATGTTGTTGATAGGCGTCTTGTTCTCAAGGACAATGACGGCGACATGGTTATCGAGCTGACACCCGCCGAACAATAAGCACATCGGCATCGTCAACATACCGCCAGACGCACCATGCTTGCGCGAAATGAAAAAGGGGCACCAGTTGGCGCCCCTTTTCTTTGACCGGGTATCATAACCGCCAAACGGCGAGATACGCATATGTCGATATTCTAGTCCTTGCTAACCGTCGCCTCGGAATTGGCACCGACGGCCTTGGGTTCGGTCCGCAGACCCTGGATGATCGAATAACAGGCCATCAGAAGGACAATCGCAAACGGGAAGCCGGTCGAAACCGCCATCGCCTGCAATGATCCAAGGCCACCACCCAGCAGCAATGCAATTGCAACCAGACCTTCGAAGGTGCACCAGAAGACGCGCTGCGGGACCGGTGCATCGACCTTGCCGCCTGCGGTGATGGTATCAATCACAAGCGAGCCAGAGTCAGACGAGGTCACGAAGAACACGATCACCAGAACGATCCCGATGAAGGACGTGATGGCTTGCAGCGGCAGCTGATCAAGCATGGTGAACAGTTTGATCGGCAGACCTGCTTCGGCAATCGCCGTAACGCCTTCGGTTACCATATGCACCGCGGTGCCGCCAAAGGCCGTCATCCAAAGAACACACACCAGCGACGGAATAATCAAAACGCAGGTGATGAATTCACGCACGGTACGACCACGTGAAACACGTGCAATGAACATGCCAACAAACGGTGACCAGGAAATCCACCACGCCCAATAGAAGGACGTCCAGCCCTGGCTGAAGTTGGCGTCTTCACGACCGACCGGGTTTGAAAGTGCCGGAAGATATTGCGCATATGACAGCAGGCTCGAGAAGAAGCCGGTGATGATTTCCATCGTCGGACCAACCAGAACCACAAACAGCAACAGAAGTGCCGCAAGGATCATGTTGATTTCCGACAGACGCTTCACCCCGGCATCAAGCCCCGCCAGCACCGAAATAAGTGCAACACCGGTAATCCCGACAATCAGGAAAACCTTCGATGTATCGGAAACCGAAATGCCAAACAGGTAATCAAGCCCGGCATTGGCCTGTTCCGCACCGAAACCAAGCGAGGTCGCAAGACCAAACAGGGTCGCGAACACCGCCAGAATATCAATCAGGTGACCGGTCCAGCCCCAAACACGTTCGCCAAAGATCGGATAGAAGATCGAACGAATGGTCAGCGGCAGGCCCTTGTTAAAGGAAAACAGTGCCAGTGCCAGTGCGACAGTGGCATAGATCGCCCATGGATGAAGACCCCAGTGGAAGATGGTCGCAGCCATGCCAAGATCAAATGCAGCATCGGCATCACCGGCGGCCGCACCAAGCGGCGCCCAGTCGGTACGAAGACCATCTTCACCGACAGCAATTCCACCCATCGAGGATGTGAAGTGCGAAATCGGTTCTGACACACCATAGAACATAAGACCGATGCCCATGCCGGCAGCAAACAGCATGGCAAACCATCCCGCATAGGAATAATCCGGTGTTGCATCTGCACCGCCAAGGCGCACACGGCCAAGCGGCGAGACAATCAGAAACAGACACAACACGACAAATACGTTGGCAGCAGACAGGAAGAACCAGTCAAGCGACGATGTCAGCCAACCACGCAGGTCGTTAAACATCGGCCCGACACTTTCCTGAAAGGCCAGGGTGAGAAAGACGAATGCAACAATCGCAAGACCCGAAATCAGAAAGACCGGGTTATGGACATCCAGTCCAAATGGCCCGATCTCTGCTTGGATATTGTCTTGCCCGATTTCATATTCTGTATCAATCGGGTTCGCTGCACCGTCCGGGCTTTCAATGCCCGTGTCAGCTTCAGACCCCATTTGAAACTCCCTAGGTTAAATGAATATACAGCTACCCCTAGCCGTAAAGGTTCGTCCGCATCCTCTAACGCACGAGGAATACAGAAAGATCCGAGTGAGACGCCACATATCCGCCATGCGATGCAAAAATATGGTCGGCAATACCGGGCACATGCGATGCCATAACGATGACGTCGGCACCAAGCTCGTCGGCCTTGGCGACAAGTTCCTTGCTGAGATCCACTGCCGGATCATGCGAAATATGCGCGACCGCTTTGGTGCTTACACCATGCTTGGACGCCAGATCCTCGGCAAAAGCCTGAAGTTTCTGTTCAAATTCCTTTGGCGTATGCGCCACCGATGACGGCGTATTGGTACCGACACCTAGAAGGCTTATCTCGGCCTTGTAATGCTTGGCTAGATCGACCGCCGTTTTAATTGCTTTATCCAATTTTTCAACGTGGGCCAAATCGACAGGCACGAGCATCTTCTGATACATTCATTCCTCCGTTATGTGCACCACCCCTGAAGTCCGTGGTTTCACGAAATATCAGGGCAGCGAAAAGAACCTAACATTGACGGTCCGCAAAATCAAAAACGGACTTTCGAAAGCGCGCACAAGCAATGCTGCAATATTTGCCGTAAAATTCCAGCACACCGTTTGACAGTACTCGTCGTCGAAAATTGACCTGACTGCATTGGGAAACTGCGCCTAAAGTCGAATCGCCAAATGATTATTTTTCAGGTTTCCAGACAGAACATCCGGTGCCTTTATGCGAATTTTCGATGTTCGAACTTGAAAATTTTAAAAAATTTTTCTCGCTCTAAATCGGCCTATCCAAACCATCAGCTTTTCCACCCGTAAACCCCTTAATTGGCAAGGCGTTTCTTGGCAAAATCCATCGGATTTCTATTCTATTTTTCAGAGAGTTTCACATGGTGAAACTCTATCCCCAGATGCCGAAAAATCGCACGGCCATGCGCACTTGGCTTGATGAAGCCCCCAAACTCGTGTCACGATGTGCGCGATTTGTGCACTGTCTGTCCCACACAACATGTGCCTCCAGATCAGAACACCATAAGTTCTGAATGGACATATTTGCTGGATCCGTCTTGTGAAAGGCAGGCATCCATGGCCGTGCACATACCCGAAAGGGAAAATTATTGTGGCCAACGGGGGAGTTGATCAACTGCGCAATAACGGTGCCATGGCGCAACAGCACATCTTCATGCTGCATGCCCGTTTGTGTCTGAACGACACCCCAACCTGCACAACCAAGCACAACCAAATCGCGGGTAGGATCTGCCACACCATTTAAATAATTCAGCAAAATCAAAAGCATCAGAGAAGGAACAGGGATGACTGACCCTATCAAGTATTTCGCGTCACGCGTCACAGCATCTGAAATGAACCGTCGTGAATTCATCGGCCGTTCGACGGCCGCCGGCCTGACCCTTGCCGCCGCCACGAGCCTCTATGGCAAGGCTGCCATGGCACAGGAACCAAAGCGCGGCGGGCATCTGAAACTTGGCCTTCAGGGCGGGGCTTCGACCGACGTTATTGATCCGGCAAAATCCTCTTCGCAATTCACCTTTGCCATGAACCGTAACTGGGGCGACACCCTGGTTGAATCGCACCCGACCAGCGGCCTTGCCGTCCCGTCGCTTGCTGAGTCCTGGGAACCGAATGCCGACGCATCTGTCTGGACGTTCAAGATCCGCAAGGGTGTCGAATTCCATGACGGCTCCGAACTGACCATCGACGATGTGGTCAAAACCCTGAACCGCCACACCGACGAAAAGTCCGAGTCCGGCGCACTGGGTGTTCTGGGCTCGATCAAGGGCATCGAAAACAAGGGCGGCGATCTTGTTCTGACGCTTTCGGAAGGCAACGCTGATCTTCCGCTGCTGCTGAGCGATTATCACCTCGTGATCCAGCCGGGTGGCGGTTACGACAATCCGAATGCCGGTATCGGTACCGGTCCGTTCAAGATCGACAACTTCGAAGCCGGTGTACGCGCAACGTTTGTGAAAAACGAAAACGACTGGCGCACCGATCGCGGCTTTGTTGACTCTGTCGAAATGATCGTGATGAACGATGCGACCGCACGTATGGCAGCCCTGTCATCGGGTCAGGTTCACTTCATCAACCGCGTTGATCCGAAGACCGTTGGCCTTCTGAAACGTGCACCGAATGTCGAAATTCAGACTACTTCGGGCCGTGGCCACTATGTCTTCATCATGCATTGCAACACCGCACCGTTTGACAATAACGACCTGCGTCTGGCGCTGAAATACGCGATGGACCGCGAAACCATGGTCGAAAAGATCCTTGGCGGTTACGGCAAGGTCGGCAACGACTTCCCGATCAACGAAACCTATGCCCTGTTCCCGGAAGGCATCGAACAGCGTTCCTATGATCCGGACAAGGCGGCCTTCCACTTCAAGAAGTCCGGCCATGACGGTTCGGTCCTTCTGCGCACGTCTGACGTCGCCTTCCCGGGTGCTGTCGATGCGGCGGTTCTCTATCAGGAAACCGCGAAAAAGGCCGGGATCGATATCGAAATCAAACGAGAGCCGGGTGACGGTTACTGGTCGAACGTCTGGAACGTTCAGCCGTTCTCGACCTCTTACTGGGGTGGTCGTCCGACCCAGGACCAGATGTATTCGACGGCCTATCTGTCGAGCGCTGACTGGAACGACACCCGCTTCTTCAACACCGACTTCGACAAGATCCTTCTCGAAGCGCGTGCTGAGCTTGATCAGGCCAAGCGTAAGGAAATGTACCACGACATGGCACTGATGGTCCGTGACACCGGTGGCCTTATCCTGCCGATGTTCAATGACTTCGTGAACGCAACCACGACCAACGTTTCCGGCTTTGTCGATGACATCGGAAACGACATGTCGAACGGTTATGTTGCGACGCGTCTGTGGATCAACAGCTAATCAGCCGGGGTGCATTGCATCCCGATGATTGAAGACTTGCGGGATCACGGTTGGTTTGACCGTGGTCCCCGTCTTGTTGTTCGCCTGTTTGTTTGACACATGGTCTGATCGAAATTTCCAGATGGAGGCAAATTATTCTTTGCCGTCCCACCCGTCTTGAATTTCCGTTCAGGCCATTAAGGGGGAGTATGTGTTCAT
The DNA here is from genome assembly GCF_001618185.1 of Thalassospira sp. MCCC 1A02898. Classification (NCBI taxonomy): domain Bacteria; kingdom Pseudomonadati; phylum Pseudomonadota; class Alphaproteobacteria; order Rhodospirillales; family Thalassospiraceae; genus Thalassospira; species Thalassospira sp. MCCC 1A02898. The sequence continues at coordinate 372,818 of NZ_LPXK01000012.1, forward strand.
GGCCAATCCCTTGGCCGGCGTACGAGCCACGCGACACAGACTGAAAGAAACCCATCCGTTATCGGTGTTGATTGCCGAACGTCTGGGTTTGAGTTTGTTGTTGCTCTGGGCTGTATCAATTCTGATTTTTGCCGGAGTCGAAGCCCTTCCGGGCGATTTTGCCGAAACCTATCTTGGTCAGTCTGCAACACCGCAGGCCATTGCCAACATCCGCGCCGACCTTGGCCTGGATCGTCCGATTACCACGCGCTATTTCGAATGGCTTGGCGGCGTTGTTCAAGGCGATTTTGGCAACAGCTGGGCCAGTGGTGCTCCGGTGACCGAACAAATCACCAAACGCCTTGGCAACTCGCTGTTTCTTGCGTTCTTCGCCGCGGCGATTTCCGTCCCGCTTGCGGTTGGGCTTGGCATGGTCGCGGTTCACTATCGCAACCGTATTCCTGATCGCGTGATCAACGTTCTGTCGCTTGCCGCGATCTCCCTGCCGGAATTCTTTATCGGCTATATCCTGATTGTGTTCTTTGCCGTTCAGATGGGGGTCGCGACCTTCCCGTCCACGGTCTATGACAATATGAGCTGGTCAGAACGACTGGCCGCCATTGCCCTGCCGACGGCAACGCTGGTGATGGTGGTACTCGCACATATGATGCGCATGACCCGTGCGGCCATTATCAGTGTGATGTCATCGGCCTATATGGAAACGGCCGAGCTGAAAGGCCTTGGTGCTTTCAAGGCGATCGTCAAACACGCGGCCCCGAACGCCATCGCCCCGATTGTCAATGTGGTGGCGCTTAACCTTGCCTATCTGGTGGTGGGTGTTGTCGTGGTCGAGGTTGTCTTCGTCTATCCCGGCATGGGCCAGTATATGGTTGATGCCGTGACAGTGCGTGACATGCCCGTCGTGCAGGCCTGCGGGCTTATCTTTGCGGCGGTCTATATCCTGCTCAATATGGTGGCCGATATCGTCGCCATTGTCGCCAATCCGAGACTGAGGCATCCGCGATGAGATTACGTGAAATCCCGCTGACCGCCTGGATCGGAATTCTGGGCATTCTGTTTGCTTTTGGCTGTGCTGTCTTTGCCCCTCTCATCGCGCCCTATGGGGAACGCGAAATTGTTGCGGGCGTTTGGGAACCGGCCAGTGACCTTTATCTTCTGGGCACGGATAACCTTGGCCGTGATCTTCTGTCACGGCTGATTTACGGTGCGCAGACAACCCTGTTTGTGTCGCTTGCCGCATCGATCCTGTCGTTTTCAATCGGCATTTTCCTGAGCTTTACGGCCGCTGTTTCCGGCGGCCCGATTGATCAGGGACTGTCGCGCCTGAACGATTTGATGATGTCGATCCCGACCCTGATTTTTGCCCTCGTGGTGTTGGCGGTTCTGCCGCAAAACATCTTCATCCTGATTGCCGTGATGGCCATTCTCGACTCAACGCGTGTCTATCGTCTGGGCCGTGCGGTGGCCCTTGATGTTGCAGTCATGGAGTTCGTCGAAGCCGCCAAACTGCGCGGTGAAGGCCGGATGTGGATCATCTTCCGTGAAATTCTGCCTAATACGCTTTCGCCACTTCTGGCGGAATTCGGGCTGCGTTTCGCGTTTTCGATCCTGTTCCTGTCGACGCTTTCCTTCCTCGGTCTTGGCATTCAACCGCCCGCCGCCGACTGGGGTGGCATGGTCAAGGACAACAAGGATGGCATCATCTTTGGCATTCAGGCCGCCCTTATTCCGGGTGGCGCGATTGCGGCCCTTGCTGTCTGTGTCAACATGGTTGTCGACTGGTTGCTGAAACGTACTTCCAGCCTGAAAGGAGGCCGCGGCGATGTCTGATCTACTATCGGTACGCGATCTGCGCATTGGCGCGACCATCTTCCCACCGGGTGAAGCCCCGATGGATATCGAAATTGTCCATGGTGTGTCCTTTGATCTGCAAAAGGGCAAGGTGCTTGGCCTGATCGGGGAATCCGGTGCGGGCAAATCCACCATCGGCCTTGCAGCCTTGGCCTATGGCCGGGGTGGTGTACGCATCACCGGCGGTGAAGTCCTGCTTGATGGCCAGGACATCCTGCCGCTGGATAAAAAGGGTATCCGCAAGATCCGTGGGGCACGTGTCTGTTACGTTGCCCAATCGGCTGCGGCATCTTTTAACCCGGCGCACAAACTGGGCGATCAGGTGATTGAAGCCACGGTCGAACACGGTCTGATGAGCCGGGATGAGGCCCGCAAACGGGCCGACTATCTGTTTGAAATTCTGGGTCTTCCAGACCCCAAGAATTTCGGCAACCGCTTCCCGCATCAGGTTTCGGGCGGCCAGTTGCAACGTGCAATGACCGCCATGGCACTGTGTTCCAAACCGGAACTGATTGTCTTTGACGAACCGACCACCGCCCTTGATGTGACCACCCAGATTGACGTTCTGGCCGCGATCAAGAATGCGATTGAAATGACCGGTACAGCCGCCCTTTACATCACCCACGATCTGGCCGTTGTTGCCCAGATTTCGGATGACATCATGGTGCTGCGCAATGGTGAAACCGTCGAATACGGCCCGGTCCAGCAGATCATTGAAAACCCGCGTCAGGAATATACCAAGGCGCTGGTCAATGTTCGCCAGACCAAACAGACCGAAGCGCGCGATCAGTCCGATGCGTTGCTGAAAGTTGAAAACATCTCGGCGGCGTATGGCAATGGTGTGCAGGTTCTTCATGACGTATCGCTGCATGTGCCGCGTGGTCAGACACTGGCTGTGGTGGGGGAATCCGGTTCGGGTAAATCCACGCTGGCCCGCGTCATCACCGGATTGTTGCCGCCCTTCCAGGGCAGCGTCACATTCGGTGACGAGGAACTGTCCAACGCCCAAAAGGACCGGTCACGCGATCACTTGCGTCGTATTCAGCTGATCTATCAAATGGCGGATACCGCGATGAACCCGCGCCAGACTGTCGGGCAGATCATTGGTCGTCCGTTGCAGTTCTATTTCGGCAAACGTGGTGCGGAACGCAAAAAGGAAGTCATCAAACTTCTTGATGAAATCGAGATGGGTGAAGCTTTCTATGACCGCTATCCGGCCGAACTTTCCGGCGGGCAGAAGCAACGTGTGGCGATCGCGCGTGCCCTGGCTGCACAGCCGGAACTGATCCTGTGTGACGAGCCGACCTCAGCCCTTGATCCGCTGGTGGCCGAGGGCATTCTTGATCTTTTGCTGCGTCTGCAGAAAGAACGTCAGGTGTCCTATCTGTTCATCACCCATGACATCGCGATTGTGCGTGCAATTGCCGATTCTGTTGCGGTGATGCTTCAGGGCAAGCTGGTCGATTTCGGCCCGCGGTCCGAGGTCCTGAACCCGCCATTTGACGATTACACCGACCTTCTTTTGAAATCGGTGCCGGAAATGGAACTGGGCTGGCTGGAAAAAGTTCTGGCCACGCGCAGAATGGAAAGTGCCGGTCACTAAAAACCGTGCAAAAACAAAAAAAGGCGGCCCGGATCATGGGCCGCCTTTTTGAATAAGCCCCACATAACCACTCCAAAGGACCACGCCCCAATATGTCCGACAGAAATTTCACTGTTATTGAAAACACCTTTATTACCATCGCAGACGGCACCCGATTGGCTGCCCGCATGTGGATGCCCGAAAACGCCGAACACGACCCGGTTCCGGCCGTGTTTGAATTTCTGCCCTATCGCAAGGGTGATGGTACTTGTGCCCGCGATGAGTCGACCTATCCCGAATTTGCCAAGGCCGGCATTGCCGGCGTGCGGATTGATATTCGCGGATCAGGTGAATCAGATGGTGTGATTGACGGTGAATATACCGAACTTGAACTGGCCAATGCCTGCGAGTTGATCGCATGGATTGCAGATCAACCATGGTGCAACGGATCGGTTGGCATGATGGGGATATCCTGGGGCGGGTTTAACTGCCTGCAGGTTGCTGCCCTCAATCCGCCTGCGCTCAAGGCGGTGATTTCCATCGCATCAACGGTGGACCGCTATAACGACGACATTCACTATAAAAATGGCTGTCACCTCTCGGCACAACTGTCATGGGCAGGCACAATGCTGGCCTATCAGTCACGCTCACCTGACCCGGCCTTGGTTGGTGATGACTGGCGCGCGATGTGGCTGCACCGCCTGAAGGAAGAACCGTTCTTTTTGGAAGAATGGCTTCAACACCAGACCCGCGATGATTTCTGGAAACATGCCTCGATCTGCGAGGATTTTGATGCTGTCGAAATCCCGTCGATGGTGCTGGCCGGGTGGGCTGATGGCTATCGCAACACGCCAATGCGCGCGATTGAAGGCATGCCTGACCGCGCCAAGGCCCTGATCGGCCCGTGGGTGCACAAATATCCGCATTTCGCCTGGCCAAAGCCGCGCGCCGACTTCACAGGCGAAGCCATCAAATGGTGGAACAAATGGCTGCGGGGTGATGATAACGGTATGGATGACCTGCCACAAATACGCGCCTATATCCTTGATGGCCCGAAACCGGCCCCGCGCCGCGATTGTGATCCGGGCTTCTGGATCGCCAAAGACACATGGTCGCAACCCGAAACCAAGACCGTTTATGTCAATGACGGCAGGCTCGCCTTCGAGGCAGGTGACGAAAGTGCCCCTGCTGCCGACATCTATTTGAAATCGCCACTCGATACCGGAACCGCATCGGGCGAATATTTCACGCTGAAACCAGATGCCGAAATGGCCATTGATCAGCGTTCGGATGATGCCGGATCTCTGGTCTTTGAAAGCGCACCGCTTGAGGCCGAGATTGACCTTCTGGGACGTCCGGTTTTGCGCGTTGATGTTGAATGCGATGCAGACTGGTCGAACCTGTGCGCACGTCTGGTCGATGTGCATCCTGATGGTACAGCAACCCGTGTGTCGTTCGGGGTTCTGAACCTTGCCCATCGCGATCTTGATGCCAATTATAACGACCCCAAACCGATGCCGCGTGGCAAGAAGGTGACCATCACACTTGTTCTTGATGCGTGCGGCTATCGCTTCAAGCCGGGTCATCGTATGCGTCTGGCGCTTTCGACATCCTATTGGCCAATGATCCTGCCAGCGCCCTTTGACGCGGGACTGACCGTATCACCATCTTCTATTGCTTTTGATCTGCCGTTGCTCGGCGCGCACAAGAAGATTGAGGTCAAAGAACCCGACAATCCCGATCCGCTGCCGAAATATATCGAACACAAACCTGGCCGGACGGAACGGAGTGTTCAACGCAATCTGACGCAAAACGAAACCCGTTATCGCATCTATGAAGATACCGGTCTTTTTGAGCACCCTGACTCACGGCTGTCGACCCGCGAAGTGCGCAGCGAAACCTGGACGATCAATCCGCTTGATCCGACCTCGGTTAAGGGCGAAGCCGCCTGGACCTGTGATCTGGAACGTGATGACTGGTCTGTGCGCACCGATTGCCACGCGGAACTGACATGTGACCGCGACAACTGGTATGTGTCGGCTTGGGTGATTGGCTACGAGGGCAGTGAACAGATCTTTGAAAAGACTTGGGAAAAAACCATTCCCCGCAACTTCATGTAACCATCTGCACGAAAAAAGGGCCGGTTATCCGGCCCTTTTTGCTATTTCTAAGCAACCATAGCGGCAATGGCTTCGCACAGATGCCCGAACGCTGTCTTTGCCCCCGGGCTCATATGCCGGGCACGCAGCCAGCCATGGATCATTTGGGCTTCTTCACGGTATTGAACGGAAATGCCCGCACGGGCAAGGCGGGCGGTATATTCGCGGCCATCATCGCGCAGCGGATCAAAATAGGCTGCGGTAATAAAAGTCGGCGGAAGCCCACGCAGATCATCGACAGAAAGCGCATGGGCAAACGGATCATCCATCGGTGCCTTCAGCACGTCACGGTAATAAATCACGTCATCGGTGCTTAAGCCCGGCGCATTGGCCATCTGGCCATAGCTTGGCCAGTTCAAATCACCGCCAAGGGCCGGATAGATCAATGCCTGCCCCAAAACGCGGTTACCAAAGCCCTCTTCGCAGGCCCGAACCGCGATCCCCGCGGCCAGCATGCCACCCGCACTGTCACCCACCAGCACAATCTTCTTGCCCGATGCCAGGATGCTTTGGGTCACCCGATGGCAATCTTCGTGCTGGGCGGGCCAGATATGCTCGGGCGCAAGACGGTAATCAATTGCGATCAGTTCGGCTTTTGCCGCCTCGGAAATTTCGGCACAAATCGCATCATGGCTGTCGCGCGAACCAACCACAAAGCCCCCGCCATGCATATAGACGATCTTGTGGTTTGATGTGCAATCGGCCGGGCGGTAATGGCGCACCGGTACATCGGCAATCACGTCATCTTCGACCTGCATGCCGTCCGGATGCGGAAAGGCAAATTCGGCACAAAGTGCATCGTACCAGCTGCGTTGCTGTTCGATTGAGGCCGCCACCGCGTCGGGCGGATAGAACCCGTCGCATTTGGCGATAAAGGCACGAATGCCTTCTTCCTCTGGCATCGGGTCATAGGTCACTTCGGGGGAAACCTGATCGGAATTGGCCATCAACGGATCCTTGGTCAAAGACGTGATAGATCAACCTAACGCGGATGCCCCCGCAGTTAAAGACTGCAGGGGCATCACACAGCGTTATTGTGAACTGGTTCCACGCAAAACGGATCGAACGTTTAGACTAACCGATTGCACGGCCAAGCTGATCTGGCTTGGGCAGGCTTGCATGACGTTTTGCCATTTCGGCCAAATTGGTTGCCACCACGCCACCAGGCTCGGATGTGCGACGGGTTTTAAGGTCGACATGTAGCAACATGGTCTCAATCGTTGCCGCAACCGCACCCTCATCATTGATCAGGCGATGGAAAAGGTGAAGCTTCTTGCCTTCACCCTTGATCAGTTGGGTGGTCACACGGATATGGTCGCTTGCACTGATTTCGTGCAGGTAGCAGACATGGGTTTCAACCGTGAAATAGCTGCCCCCATTGGCAATATAATTTGCATCCGCCCCGACCATTTCCATGAAACGGTCGCTTGCCTGTGAACTGACCTCGACATAATGGGCTTCGTTCATGTGCCCGTTATAATCCGTCCAGCTTTGCGGGATCTGGCGATCACCGGTTACCGGAAGATCGTTGATCGGCATTGGTTCGGGAAGTGACGCTTCGTGATCATTGATCGTGCCGCCGGCACCACTGCCCGATTTCTTAAGCGCGCGCATCATGCCAACAAGGTTGTCATCGCGCAGGCGTTCAAGGTCACGGATGCTCATATGCCCCGATTGATCATCTGATTGCTGCGCAATACGGGCCGTCAGTTCCGGGGTCAGTTCCGGCACATCCATAAGCTTCGTCCACGGCCATTTAAGGGCCGGCCCAAACTGGCCGATGAAATGTTCCATCCCGGCCTCGCCCCCCGCAATGCGATAGGTTTCAAACAACCCCATCTGCGCCCAGCGCAGACCAAAGCCATACCGGATGGCGTCATCAATTTCCTCGGTGGTCGCGACCTCGTCATGAACAAGCCACAGCCCTTCGCGCCAAACCGCCTCAAGCAAACGGTCGGCAATATGGGCATCAATTTCCTTGCGCACGACAAGTGGCTTAAGCCCAACGGACCGCAACACGTCACAGCCAGCTTCAAGCACCGATGCGTCGGTCGCGGCAGACGGCACGACTTCGATCAAGGGCAGCAAGTAAACCGGGTTGAATGGATGGGCGACAACGATCTGTTCGGGTTTGATTGACCCTTGCTGCAACTCGCTTGGCTTAAAGCCCGACGTCGATGACCCGATCAGGCAGTCCGACGGGACGTGGGCCTGAATTTGGGCAAGGATCTTGTGCTTAAGCGCAAGTTGTTCGGGAACACTTTCCTGAATCCACTGCGCATCAGACACGGCCTTTGCCATATCGTCATGGAAGGTCAGTGTGCCTTCTTCTGGCAGGGAGCGGTCATAAAGTGCAGGCAGGCTTCTCCGTGCGTTTGCCAGGACTTCGTTGATCTTGCGTTCAGCCTGCGGATCCGGATCGAAAACCGCCACATCCCAGCCATTTAACAAAAACCGCGCGGCCCAGCCGCCACCGATGACACCACCGCCAATGATGGCAGCTTTTTTGTTTGAGCTTGTGGACATTAGCGCGGCTCCCGCTTGGTCAGGCCAAGCTTCTTGCGGACCGCATCCGGGCCAATCACGGTGGCCCCCATGCCTTCGATAATGCCAACCGCGCGCTCAACCAGTTGGGCGTTGGTGGCAAGCACGCCTTTCGACAGGTAGATATTGTCTTCCAGACCTACCCGAACGTTGCCCCCGGCCAGAACCGATGCGGCAACATAGGGCATCTGATCGCGCCCGATGGAAAAGGCCGACCAATTCCAATCGGATGGCACATTATTCACCATCGCCATAAAGGTATTAAGATCATTTGGCGCGCCCCACGGAATGCCCATGCAAAGCTGTACCAGTGCCGGGCTTTCAAGAATGCCTTCGGACACCAGTTGTTTGGCAAACCACAGATGGCCGGTATCAAATGCCTCGATCTCGGGCTTGACGCCAAGGTCGGTCATCATCTGTCCCATGGCGCGCAACATGCCCGGCGTGTTCGTCATGACATAGTCTGCCTCGGCGAAGTTCATGGTGCCGCAATCAAGGGTGCAAATCTCAGGCAGGCAATCAGCAATATGCGCCATCCGCTCGGACGCGCCGATCATGTCGGTCGCAGCTTCATTGACCGGAAGCGGTGCCTCGGTTGAGCCAAAGACGATATCGCCGCCCATGCCCGCCGTCAGGTTCAGAACAACATCGACATCGGCTGCCCGCACCCGTTCGGTCAGTTCGCGGTAATATTTCAAATCCCGCGACGGTGCCCCGGTTTCGGGATCACGCACATGGCAATGCACCACGGCCGCCCCGGCCTTGGCCGCGTCAATTGCGCTATTGGCGATCTGTTCGGGGGATCTTGGCACATGCGGGGATTTGTCCTGCGTGCCGCCTGAACCGGTTACGGCGGCGGTAATGAAGACTTCCTTGTTCATCGAAAGCGGCATGATGGCCTCACTGTTTTTGCAATCATTCTCTGCCATCAGGATATCTCGATTGCCGATATTGATTTTACATATTCCGTCATTTACTTTTCTGATCATGCCAAGCACACATCACCGATTTGTCTTTGTCCTGTTTGACGGATTTTCCAATCTGGTTCTGGCCAGTGCGCTGGAACCGTTACGCGCGGCCGCAGGTCTGCCGGGCGGGCCGGAGATAAGTTGGGATATCTGCACGATCGACGGATCACCGGCGACAAGTTCCAGTGACCTTGTCATCACGCCAAAGGCGGCCCTCAATGCCATCCCTGACCCGACACATATCGATTATCTTGTGGTGATTTCGGGTTATGACATGCGCCATCATTTGTCGTCGCGCACCCGTGCAAGATTGCAAAATGCTGCGCAACATGCGCGCACGGTGATTGGTGTCGATACTGCCGCCTGGTTGCTGGCGTCGTGCAACATGTTGGCGGGAAAATCGGCGACCATCCATTGGCAGGAACTTGATCAGTTCCGTGAACAGTTCCCAGATGTCACCGTATTGACTGATCGCTTTGTCGAAGACGGTAAAATGATCACATCCGGGGGGGCTGCAACCGTCATGGAAATGATGCTGCACATCCTTGCGCGGCAATATGGGCCTGCGGTTGCCTTTGATGTCAGCAATCTGTTTGTCTATGACGCCCGCCATAAGCGGCACGGCGCCCCCAATATATCTGGACGCGGCGCAGACCGGTTGCATGGGCCGGGCGCGGATCATGTCAGGCGGGCGGTTGCCGAAATGATCGTCCATATCGAAACGCCGGTTGCACTGAAATCCATTGCGACCCACGCGGGATGTTCCCTGCGCAGTCTGGATCGCGCCTTTCAGGACAATTTGCAGATGGCACCGGGCAAATATTATCAGATGCTGCGTCTTGGCCGGGCCCGTGATCTGGCACGATCCACCGACATGAAGCTAGCCGACATCGCCCTTCAAACCGGGTTCAAAAGCCACGCGGCACTCAGCCGGGCCTATGCGCAGGCCTTTGGCACAACCTTGCGCGCGATGCGCAGCAAACGTCGACCTGCCGGGGTCTTGGGCTCATAACAGACCATGTTACAGCCGGATTGAGTCAACACTGTCCTTCAAAAGCCGCGCACTTTTTTCAAGGCCGTCACGCTCCGCACTGACAAGGTCAGGCATCAGATCGGTCTCAATCCCCTGCGCCCCGACCACGCGGGGAATGGACAGGGCAACATCCTTGACCCCGACAATTTCGGGGGTCACGCACGATACGGTCAGAACGTCATGCTGATCCTGAGCAATCGCCTTGATGATCCGCGCCAACCCGGCCCCGATCCCGTAATAGGTCGCCCCTTTGCCCTTGATGATTTTGTAAGCCGCATTGCGCACACCATCATCAATGGTGGCACGAACATGTTCTGTAATCGGGGATCCGACCTGGGCGGCAATATCGGCCAGTGAAAGCGATCCCACCTTGGCGTTCGACCAGGCCAAGACTTCGCTGTCGCCATGTTCGCCAAGGACATAGGCATGAACCGATTGCGGCGAAATACCCAGATGACGCCCCAAAAGACTGCGGAAACGGGCAGTATCAAGGATCGTCCCCGAACCGATCACGCGGTTGGCAGGTAACCCGGATATCCGTTGCGTGATCTGGGTCATGATATCGACCGGGTTCGATGCAATCAGGAGAATTGCGTCAGGCGCAACCGCAAGAACATTGCCGACCACGTCCTTGAAAACGGCGGCGTTTCTTTCCAGCAAAGCCAGCCTGCTTTCGCCGGGTTTCTGACTGACCCCGGCGGCAAGAATGATCACCGATGCCCCGGCAAGACCGACATAGTCAGCCGCCTCGACAATTGTTGAGGATAGAAACGGCACTGCGTGCGCAATGTCTTCGGCTTGGGCGACGGCCAGATCGTGGTTCTGATCGACCAGAACCACCGAACTTGCGAGTCCCATGACGGCAAGCGCATAGCCCGCCGAACTTCCGACCATTCCGGCCCCGACAATGCCGACTTTCATCACCCGAATCCCCAATTTTCAAGGTCTGTTGTCATGATGATGCCATTGCGGCCGATTGACGTCAAAAAAAGCGAGGAAAACTGCTGTTGCACATTGAAATTTCTCCAGACAAAGGCCACCTAGCCGGTATCGTGTGCCCGACAATGATAACTGCGTCGCAAAACTACTGCCCAATTGACTTATGCTTTCTCCCTTAGCGACCTCATTTAGAAATAGATTTTCTGATCGCTCACTCTTTACCGTGGGCGTGCCAAAGAGCAGGTTACCTGCCGGCGGAGTAGAGGGAGACTTTGGGTGCAACTGACGGCCCGCAAACCGGCACGTACATCGTACGTGAAACCATGTTCGTATTCGCTTTTGGGTGCGAATACCAATCGTGCCAATCACCATGGTGTTGCGGCAAACGGTTTCCTGCGTTCGGGACCATCACATTTTGTGCGGACGCAAAACTGTCAGTTACCTCGGCTATACCAACTTTCTCGCGCGCAGATAGCCACTGAAGACGTCCAGGAAATAAGCCCGAGGCCGGAAACAACCGGTTTCAATTGTCTGTACACCGACGAATGTGATCGGTGATATGCTTACGCCCTGATGCAAACGGCTAGCCATGCACAGGATTCCATCCAGATACCATTGAGAGAAGCCGAGGTATCCGACCATGCATTCTTCTGACATTCAAAAACTCGTCGCCCGCCGCCAGACATTCAAAAGCCTTGAAGCGCCGTTCTACAGCGATCAGGACATTCTGGATCTGGATATGGAAGTGATCTTTGGCCAGCACTGGATCTTTGTTGGCGTAGAGCCGGAACTGCCCGAGCCTGGCGATTGCATCACGGTTGAAATCGGCGGGGCGTCGATCCTGATCCTGCGTGGCGACGATATGGGCATTCGTGCCTTCCATAACGTTTGCCGTCACCGCGGTGCGAAACTGATCGACGAACGCCAAACCACAATTGGCAATATAGTCTGCCGTTATCATGGCTGGACCTACAACGAGGATGGCGACCTTATCCTTGCTGAGCACATGGGCTCCGACTTTGATAAAAGCTGCCATGGTCTGAAAACCGTCCATGTTCGTTCCATCGCAGGTCTGATCTTTATCTGCCTGGCCAAGGATGCACCGGCCGATATCGAAGAAATGGCCAAGGTCATGGAGCCGTATATCGCGCCGCACGACCTTGCCAACTGCAAAGTCGCCCACGTTTCCGAACTGATCGAGGAAGGAAACTGGAAGCTGACCATGGAAAACAACCGCGAGTGCTATCACTGCGAAGGCAACCATCCGCAGTTGACCGTGCCGCTGTCAGAATTCGGTTTCGGTTTCTCGCCTGATGAACTTGATCAGCGCCGCTCCGAAGACGTTGCGAAATATACCCAGACCATCGCCAATGACCATGCCCGCTGGGAAGCCTGCGGTCTGCCGTCTGCGGAACAGGATCAGTTGTCGAGTGTGACCGGTTTCCGCACCATGCGCCTGCCGCTGATGCGCGAAGGGGAATCACACACCCTTGATACAAAATCGGCATCCAAGAAACTGCTTGGCAATTTCACCGATGCCAAACTTGGCGGGCTCAGCTTCTGGACCCACCCGAACTCCTGGCACCACTTCATGGCTGACCATGTCGTGACCTTCTCTGTCCTGCCGCTGGCACCGAACAAAACGCTGGTCCGAACCACGTGGCTGGTTCACAAGGACGCGCATGAGAACGAGGATTACACGCTTGATAACCTCACCCATGTGTGGAACATGACCAACCAGCAGGATGCAGACCTTGTGCGTCTTGCCCAGATTGGCAGCGAACAGCCTGCATACGAACCGGGCCCCTATTCCAAGTTTACCGAACCGCATGTCGAAGCATTCTGTGACTGGTATATCAAGCGTCTGGAAGACCACTTCGCAACGACCAAAGCCGGGATTGCCGCAGAATGACCGACAAGAATACCACCGACAGCAACAAGGGCGATCAGGCCCCGGTCGAAGAAATTCTGACCGAAGTTACCCGGGTCCCGCTTTGGGACCCGGAAAACGACGACGTCCTTGTTTGCCGTCAGGTGCGTCAGGAAACGCACGACGTTAAGACCTTTGTCTTTTCCGCACGTGAACCGCGCGCGTTTCGTTTCTACCCCGGTCAGTTCATGACGTTCGAACTGCCGGTCGATGGCATGATTACCCGGTGTTACACGATCTCGGCTTCGGCAGCCCGCCCATACCGTCTTGAAATTACGGTCAAACGGGTTCCGGGTGGTCCGGGGTCGAACTGGCTGCATGACAACATGCTTCCGGGCAAGGAAATCAACGTTTCCGGTCCGGGCGGCGAATTCACCGCTGATGCCACGGGCGAAGAAAAGCTGTTGTTCATTTCGGCTGGCAGCGGCATTACCCCGATGATGTCGATGACACGTACTGCCTGTGACCTGTCCGAACCGACCGATCTTCATTTCGTTCATGCGGCACGTACGCCGTCTGATCTGATTTTCCGTGACGAGCTTGCCCTGCTGGCCGCACAGAACCCGACCCTGAAGGTGGCATTGACGTGTGACAGCGCGTCTGCAAGCCATCAGTGGACCGGTTATACCGGCCGCCTGAGCCTGCCAATGCTGTCGCTGATGTCGCCCGACTTCAAGGATCGCAAGGTATTTTGCTGCGGCCCCGCCCGCTTCATGGAGGGTGTGCGTCACATGCTCGAAGAAGCAGGCTTCGACATGGGCAAGTACTATGAAGAAAGCTTTGATTTCGGCGCTGAAACCGCGGGCACGTTCGAAGAACACGCTTCCGTCGCACCGGAAATCAGCGAGCAAACCTTCCGCGTCAGCTTCAGCAAAACCGGCCACGTGGTTGAATGCAGCCCGGGCATGACCATTCTGTCGGCCGCCAAGGAAGCCGGTCTGATGCCGATGTCATCCTGTCAGCGTGGCATTTGCGGCACCTGCAAATCCAAACTGGTGTCCGGCGAAGTCGACATGAACCATGGTGGCGGTATCCGTCAGCGCGAAATTGATCAGGGCAAGATCCTGATTTGCTGCTCGACCCCGCTTTCCGATGTCGAGGTCGAGATGTAATATCTCTGCGATCTTAAGCACATCATTTAAAATGCCCTGCTTACCATCACAGTAAGCAGGGCGTTTTCGTTTCTTATGCGCCGGCCTCAAGCTGCGGTGCGTCTTCGACCATCGCACTTGTGGCCAGTGAATCCGGGATCGGACGACGCAGGGCCTGTGGCGTACAGCCATAACGACGACGGAACATCCGGCTAAGGTGCGAAGAATCACAAAAGCCGCAATCAACCGCGATCTGGGCGACAGACTTGTCGCTTTTCTCGATCAGGTGCTGGGCCAGATCAAGCCGGATATTAAGGAACGCCACCTGGGGCGATGTATCCAGCGCCATCCTGAAATGCCGTTCGATCTGGCGTTTGCTGTTGCCCATGCGACGCGCAATTTCCTGAACGGAAATCGGCATATCGATATTTTGCTGCATGATCAAAAGCGCGCGCTGCACGATCTGGTCCTGCGTTTTCAAATCCAATGGAATGCCCGGCTGGGGCTTCTCCGCCTGAAGTGCATCATCAATGATCATGATATGCAGGCTTTTATTCGCCTGCGCCCGCCCGACATGCTTGTCGACCAGATAGGCGGCCAGATGCGCCGAACTGACCCCACCGGAACAAGTCAACCGGTCGCGATCGACGACAAAGATTTGCTCGGTAACCGGATCAAGTCCCTCGAACTGCTCGACCACCTCGGAATGATGGAACCAACTGACACAGCAACGATACCCGTCAAGAAGCCCGGCCTCATGCAGCATAAAGACCCCGGTGCAAACACCAACAAGTGGCACCCCGGCTTCGGCCGCTTCGTGCAGGAATTTCTGATAGGCGGGGCTCAGCTTTTCGGCGTCATCCATCAGCCCGCCAACAACCACGATATAATTGAAGCGCCGTGGATCGCCCAAGCGTTCCTTGGGCTGCACCGCGATCCCGCTACTTGATGTGATCGGGTCCATCGTGTCGGATAGAACCGTCCATTTACACAGGATCGGACGACTGCGATCACCTTCGTCTGCGGCAAGGCGTAAAACATCGACAAAGTTGGCAAAGGCGCACAACGTAAAGCGTTTTGCGAGGATAAAACCGACGGTTAAACGCGGTGCAGTCTGGGCACGTGCTTCAGGCTTCTTGAGCATCGGTTCCTCCGATACAGACAAGGTTACCGGCTTTGTCGTAGCGGTAATCTCACTTTGACGCAAACATTCTATTTTTTGGCGCAAAAAGTCGCCAGATTACTTTTCATGATACCGAAGGGTATGTCGGCTAAGCAAGAGAAACACAGGGTCACGGCAGAATCAACAATCGGATTGCGATCAAGATGCCAAAATCGGCAAACAGTACATTCGCGCCCCGAAACGATCGTCAGAAACCTGTCCAGATTGCCCCGACCCCGGAAACTCGGCATCCAGAATTGCACCACGCTCAATATCGCCTCCGGTAGTGTCGCATCGCGTAACGCTTCCAGTCTTTGAAACTTAAATCGGGTTGCTGCAAGACGCACCCACCCCGGACCAAAACTTGTTTGATCCGGATTTCGTCAGAGAGGGAAATGATGAAGGTTCTCGTACCGGTCAAACGGGTCGTCGACTACAACGTGAAGATCCGCGTCAAGGCGGATGGCTCCGGTGTCGACCTTGCCAATGTCAAAATGTCGATGAACCCCTTCGACGAGATCGCGGTCGAAGAAGCCATTCGCCTTAAGGAATCCGGTCAGGCTGACGAAATCGTCGCCGTTTCGATTGGTCCGGCACAGGCACAGGAAACTCTGCGCACCGCCCTTGCCATGGGTGCTGATCGCGCCATCCTGGTCACGGTTGATGGTCCGGTTGAGCCGCTTGACGTCGCGAAAATCCTCAAAGGTGTTGTGAACGCCGAGGAACCCGGCCTTGTCATTCTGGGCAAACAGGCGATTGACGACGATGCCAACCAGACCGGACAGATGCTT
The DNA here is from genome assembly GCF_001618185.1 of Thalassospira sp. MCCC 1A02898. Classification (NCBI taxonomy): domain Bacteria; kingdom Pseudomonadati; phylum Pseudomonadota; class Alphaproteobacteria; order Rhodospirillales; family Thalassospiraceae; genus Thalassospira; species Thalassospira sp. MCCC 1A02898. The sequence goes on from NZ_LPXK01000012.1 coordinate 388,868, forward strand.
TCGGCCCTGCTTGGCTGGTCACAGGCAACTTTCGCCTCCAAGCTGGAACTCTCGGCTGATCACGCCAAGGTAACCCGCGAGGTTGATGGTGGTCTTCAGGCCATCAGTGTGCGCCTGCCGGCAATTGTCACCGCCGACCTTCGCCTGAACGAACCGCGCTATGCGTCGCTTCCCAATATCATGAAGGCAAAGAAAAAGCCGCTCGATAGCAAAACCGCCGCTGACTTTGGCGTTACCGTCGCCCCGCGCCTGCGACTGATCCGGGTTGAAGAACCCGCAACGCGCAAGGCGGGCATCAAGGTTGCCGATGTTGCCGAACTCACCGACAAACTCAAGAATGAAGCTGGCGTCATCTGACCCAGGCGGAGATTGAAATCATGGCTATTCTTCTTTTTGCCGAACACGATAACGCCACCCTGTCCGAACAGACCGCAAAGGCACTGAGTGCTGCCACCCAGATCGGCGGCGACATTGATATTCTCGTCGCGGGCTCGGGCATTGGTGCGGTTGCCGATCAGGCAGCCAAACTTGCCGGTATTCGAAGCGTCCTGGTTGCTGACAACGACGCCCTGGCAAACCATCTTGCCGAAAATGCCGCCGATCTGATCGTTTCACTTGCGGGCGATTACGACACCATCGTTGCCGCCGCGACCGCAAACGGTAAAAACATCCTGCCGCGTGTTGCCGCCCTGCTCGACGTCATGCAGGTGTCCGAGGTGATGGAAGTTGTCGATGCCGATACCTTCAAACGCCCGATCTATGCCGGCAACGCCATCGAAGTGGTGCAAAGCACAGACGCCAAGAAAGTGCTCACCATCCGCACCTCAAGCTTTGGTGCAGCCGAGGCCGGCGAAGGCGCTGCCGAGATCAAGCAGGTTGATGCCGGAAGCGCAAATAGCGGGAAATCTTCCTTCCTTGAAAACATCCTGTCGGAAAATGATCGGCCGGAACTGGGTTCTGCCAAGATTATTGTTTCCGGTGGCCGTGCCCTTGGTTCGGAAGACAAGTTCAAATCCGTTATCACACCCCTGGCTGACAAACTTGGCGCCGCAGTTGGCGCATCGCGTGCGGCTGTCGATGCGGGCTATGCCCCCAACGATCTTCAGGTGGGTCAGACGGGTAAAGTCGTTGCTCCCGACCTATATATCGCATGTGGTATTTCCGGCGCGATCCAGCATCTGGCAGGTATGAAAGATTCCAAGATTATCGTTGCCATCAATACCGATGAAGAAGCGCCGATCTTCCAGGTCGCAGATTACGGCATTGTCGGTGATCTGTTTGAAATCCTGCCGCAGCTGGAAAACCAGCTTTAACATTCAACACGAGACATCAAGACGGAACCAAACCAGTGAATGATACCTCTTATATCCTTCGTGTTGCCTGTGATGATCAGCCGGGCATCGTTGCGACCGTTACCTCTGCTCTGGCCACGCGCGGCGCCAATATCGCCGAGTCCAACCAGTTCTGGGACCGCCACACCAACAAGTTCTTCCTGCGTGTTGCGATTATCACACCGGCAGATATCGACAAGGAATCTGTTGCCCTGTCGCTGAACCCGGCGGTGGATCGCTTTAACCTGAAGCTCAAGATTGATGAAGTTGCACGCCGTCCGAGAATCATCATCATGGTTTCGAAATTCGACCATGCGATGCTGCACCTTCTTTACCAAATCAAGGTCGGCTGGCTCGACGCCGAAGTTGCGGCCATCGTTTCGAACCACGAAGATGCCCGCAAGGTCGCCGATCAGGAAGGCATTCCCTTCTACCACTGGCCGGTGAACAAGGAAAACAAGGCTGAACAGGAAGCCAAGCTTGCTGACCTGATCAAGGAAACCAAGTCTGAACTGGTTGTCCTGGCTCGTTACATGCAGGTCCTGACCAACGAGCTTTCAAGCCAGTTCTATGGCATGATCATCAACATTCACCACTCCTTCCTGCCAAGCTTCAAGGGCGCAAAGCCCTATCATCAGGCTTACGAGCGCGGGGTGAAACTGATCGGGGCGACGGCACACTATGTCACACCGGATCTCGATGAAGGCCCGATCATTGAGCAGGAAACCGAACGCGTGAACCACGCGATGTCCGCAGACGATTTCGTCGCAGCTGGGCGCGATATCGAATCCCGGGTTCTCGCCCGCGCCGTCAAATACCATCTTGAAGGCAGGGTGATGCTTAATGATCACCGAACGGTTGTCTTCACTTTGTAGTAAACTTCGCAAAGGGGCCGGCTTCGACCGGTCCCTGACGCGTTTTCGCCATGCCGAGCACTGACAAACATCTCGGAAAGAAGGATTGAGAGAAATGAGCGCATTTCCAAGCAAGGCCAAAGTCGTCATCGTCGGTCTCGGGGGTATTGTTGGTTCCTCGGTGGCGCATCACCTGATCGAGAACGGCTGGGATGATATTGTCGGCATCGACAAATCGGGCATTCCGACCGATATCGGCTCGACCGCCCACGCATCCGACTTCTGCTATGCCACCAGCCATGATCAGCTGACCACCTGGACCACCATGTATTCCATGAATTTCTATGAAAAGATGGGCCATTACGCGCGCATCGGTGGTCTGGAAGTCGCACGTGTCGGTGATCACGAACGCATGGGCGAACTCAAACGCCGCGTTGATTCCGGCAAGGCATTTGGCACCAACGTCAAAATCATCTCGGCCGCTGAAGCCAAAGAAAAATTCCCGCTTCTCGAAGAAGACCAGATCATGGGTGCGATGTGGGACCCGGATGCAGGTCTTGTTATTCCGCGCTCCCAAACCGTTGCTGGCAAACTGATCGATCAGGGCGTTGCATCCGGCAAGCTCAAGATCTTTTCCAACACCTCGGCGCTTGAACTGATCACCGAAGATGGCCGCATCAAGGGTGTGGTCACCGAACGCGGTACGATCCATGCCGACTATGTTGTTGTCTGTGCCGGTCTCTGGGGTCGCCTGATTGCTGAAATGGCCGGCGAAGACCTTCCCGTCATGCCGGTTGACCACCCGCTGACCTTCTTCGGGCCGTACAACCAGTTCGAAGGTACCGGCGTTGAAATCGGTTATCCGTTGCTGCGTGACCAGGGCAACTCGGCCTATATGCGCGACACCGGCGACCCCAAAAGCACTGAGGGTGGCCAGATCGAATGGGGCTACTATTACGAGGAAAACCCGCGTCTGGTCCATCCGCGCGACATCCTTGAAAAGGATCAGGCACGCCTGTCCCCGTCGCAGCGCGACCTTGAACTTGAAGACGTCATGGAACCGCTTGAACGCGCCATGGAACTGACCCCGATCCTTACCGAGCTTGGCTTTAACGAAAGCCACTCGTTCAACGGCCTGTTGCAGTCCTCGGCCGACGGCGGCCCAAGCATGGGTGAAAGTCAGAACCTGCGCGGCTTGTGGTACGCGGTTGGCATCTGGATTAAAGACGGACCGGGCATGGGCAAACTGATTGCCGACTGGATGACCCATGGCCGCACCCACATCGACCACGCCTCGGTCGATTTCTCGCGCTTTAACAAGTTCCAGCTGAACGAACAGTATATCCACGACCGTTGCTACGAAACGGCGAAAAAGATCTATAACCCGCCGGTCCACCCGCGCGAGCCGTTCGCCAATGCACGTGGTATTCGTCGTTCGCCGTTCTACGAACGCGAAGTGGAACTGGGCGGTTACTTCATGGAACTCGGCGGCTGGGAACGTGCACACGGCTATGCCGCCAACGAGCACCTGCTTGAAAAATACGCTGACCGCGTGCCCGTTCGTGAACATGAATGGGACAACCGCCATTTCTGGCGCGTATCGAACGCCGAGCAACTGGCCATGAGCGACGATTGCGGCATCATCAACCTGTCGCACTTCCACATGACCGACATTTCCGGCCCCGATCACGTCGAACTGATGGAATGGCTCTGTGCTGCAAAGATCGGTGGGGATGGCAATATCGGCAAGGGTATCTATACCCACATGCTTGATGACGAAGGCATGGTGCGTGCCGACTTCACCGTCTTCCGCATGGAAGACCGCTGCCGTCTGGTCAATGGTGCCGATGCCGGCCCGCGTGACCTGACCTATATGCGCCGCACCGCCCAGGATAAGGGCTGGGATGTCACGATCACCGATGTGACCGAAGATTTCACCACCATCGGCATCTGGGGCCCGAACGCGCGTGAAAACCTTAAAAAGGTTGTCGAAGATCCCGAGGCGCTCAATGTGGAAAACTTCCCGTTTGCCGCCATCCGTCAGATCAAGATTGCCGGTAAAACCGTTTCGGCCTTCCGCATTTCCTATGTCGGTGAGCAGGGCTGGGAACTTCATATGCGCTATGAAGACGGCCTGGCTGTCTGGGATGCGCTGCGCGGTATTGGCGTTCTGGCCGTGGGTGTCGAAACCTATGCCAACTCACGCCGTCTGGAAAAATCACTGCGCCTGCAGAACGCCGATCTGCACACGCAGTACAACCTGCTGGAAGCCGACCTTGCCCGCCCGAAGGTCAAGGAAGCCGACTTCCGCGGCAAGGCAAAACATGTCGAATATCGCGAACGCGATCATCAACCAGCCATGCTCTGCACCCTGATCATGACCGATAATGTCGATGCCAATGGTGTTGCCCGTTATCCGGTCGGACGTCTGCCGGTAATGGATCCGGAAACTGGCAAAACCCTGATTGATGAATTGGGCCGTCGTTCCTACACCACCTCGATCGCCTTTGGCCCAAGCATCGGCAAAAACATCGCCCTTGCCTACCTGCCATGGGATTACTGCCAGGAAGGTCGCAAACTGATCGTGTCTTATATGGACGAGATCTATCCGGTCGAAGTTTACGGCATCGGCTACAAACCGATCTATGACCCGGAAAACCTCAAGCCGCGCAGTTAGAGCACCAATGGATACATTAGCTGCACTGGGCGCTCCACTTTACGCGGTCCGGTGCAGCATATCGGCAATCAGCTCAATGTTCGGAGTTAATCTTAGCTAGCCGAACACAACCACAAACATTATATCCTCCAGATACTATCAATCCAGTATGTTTGTGTGCAACTGCACTTGATGATCCGCTCCCCATACAACAAAAGCTTGCGAGTTTTTATGGTCAATGACGATTAATTATTGTATATTTATACACTAGGTCAGATAAAATAATGAACAATCAAAATATTGAAATGGGGTCCCAAATCGGTCATTTGTATCATACCAGGCAGGATTGAGGCTGAGATTCCAACAGTCGAAAAATTTCGAAATTTTCTAGCTTGCTACATTACATGAAATTGTTCACATATAGAACTATCCTTTCTATCCGTAAGCTTTTTTTCCAGCTAGGTATCCGAAGGCGTTATGTTTTTTTTGGCCCGTGCTTGGATAAACGTATAACTCAAAGGCTATTCAAAAGTCTCTGCATAGACAATCAGCGGATGCTGGTTTCAAACGCCAAAAAAAAAGACAAATACTCCCAGTCCCTTCCTGTTCCTGTCTTTATGCACATTCCTAAGACAGCAGGAAGTTCGATTGGAGAGCTGCTTGAAAACAAGGTCTCCCGTACGGATTTCTATACCACAATAGAGCGCCCCGAAGACGGGTACGACAATGAACGCTTTAAGCTTGCGGTAAATAATCCGGACATCAAGATTATCCAAGGTCATTTTGATAGTCGTCTGTTAGAAATCATTGAGAGACCATATTTTGCCTTTACGTTTTTACGAGACCCAGTCGATCACGTTGTCTCATTTTACTACTATATTAAAAATCATCCCAAACACTCGCAGTTTTCGCTTATTCAAGAAAGAGATATGAATCTATCTGAAATTTACAGAACAACACCTCCACCACTTCTTGACAACCTGCAAGTCCGTTACCTCTGCGGAAAACCGAGCACCAAACTGAGCGAGGAAGATTTAGAGCAAGCTAAAACCAACCTACGTAGCAAATTTGAACTTGTTGGAACTTTAGATAATCTTGATGCAGCAATCGTAAGACTCTCAAGATTGCTAAACTTATCAAAACAGGCTACCATCCAACATATAAATGTTGGAAAACACCGACCACACTTTGAAGAAGTTCCCAAAGCAACGCGAGATGCGATAGAAGAACATAATTCGTTCTCTCGAGAGCTATACGAGTATGCAAAGAGCCTTTGAGCTACCACAACTATTGCGCGGTGTCACAGCTACAAAGTATTGATTTAAAGCCTACGCAACGAACCTCCAAACAGGATCATTGACGCGAGCTTGTAGCCCTTGCGCAGTCTGCGCGGCTTCGCCGTGCTCGACCTTCAGTTGTGAGCACAGGCTCAGAACACAGGAAGATCGAAGGTTCAAAGCGTCTTCACGTGATCAAACAAAAAAGGCGGCCCCAATACGGGACCGCCTTTTTTTATTTGGTTGCGGGGGCAATCGCCGATGTTTGATTCACTTCCACGGGATTTGCATATTTTAGCTCATTAGAGCCAGAAGATCGCATACCCGTGATAGATTGGGATCATATCTTTCTCTTCCTTGTCAAGTCGTTAATGACCGAACGATGTATGATGGGGAAGTCTATGCAAGCCGCTTGGGGACAGGCAAGAATACAGGTTCTGGCGTTAAAACCAGAGATAACAGCCGCTCTGGAAGCAGGCCAATCGGTTGGTGCCATCTATGATGATCTGAGCACCAGTCAGCGCATTTCCATGTCACGCATAACTTTTTACCGATGGTGCCGCCGATTGCGAACACCCGCCATCTCGAATGCGTCATCCTCATCAATTCCTTCGACACAAAAATCACCCCAGGCACCTTCTGTTGCAGATGATCAGCAACGGCGACCTTCACCCGATACGAAAGCATCGCCTCGTGACGGCTTGAGCAATGAAGAACGCATTGCCGGAAAAATCGCCGAAGGAAGGGAAGCAGGTGAACTTATTTGAGGCCGAGCAATGACCAGAAAGGTTACCTCCTGCGGCAACGATCCGCCCACGCGTCATATCGATCACCGCCGGATTTTGGTTCCGGTCTGGTGGATGTAAATGCCCCAACACCTACGCCCGTTACCCGATTTTTTTGAAGATTATCGGGTCGGGCTTTTCGGGTAGGGGCCGGTGTTGCTGGCCAAGTCAGTGTCAGTTTGTGGGGATACAGTATGGATTGCGAAAAGCCGTCAGAAATTGACATCACGGCACCTGCGACAACAGCTTTCATCTTTAAGGAGGTGAACCGTCGCGACTGGTACCTACGCTTGTCAGCTCTGGCCAAGGAACTTCCATATATCGACTTTAAATTTGCCCAAGTTTCGAAAGGTTATCCGCTTGATACCCGTTCGAAGCTTCGCCTGGCGCGTGTGATTGCTAAAGCAGAGGTCGTATCAAAATATCCGGCCTGCCCTAATAAATGGGACGATATTACCGAAAATTTCGTATCTGATGGTTACGCTGTTGCAGTTTTGGATCTGGTTCTGGACGTTCTCGCCCAAGAGAACATTCACCTTGTTCCCCGTCGCATTGAAACTGGCCCGGTCGATGATATTCACTTGCTAGAGTTATCGTCTGGCAAGACTGAGAAATCCGGTTCAGTAAATAACATTCCGAGCTTGCTTGCGGGCAAAGAAACTCTGGCTACACTTCTGGCAATATGTCTCGGCGGCATTCTTGGAAGTTTTCTTGGTGTGCTATTCGGCCATTTGTTGGTCGTGCTATTCCTTGCTGAGGAACCTCCCCAGATATATTGGGAGCCCCCCGGATTTTCGCTCCGGCATTGGGAGAGATTGAAGAGTTTGATCTCCCGCTACCGCTTGATCAGCCCGACACCCTCAGTAAGCCGGTTCGACCAATGGAGGTCGAATGAACTGGCAATCTGATTATCTCGTTTTTCACCGTCGTATGCACGAACAGCGCAAAGCGCTTGGCCTGTCTCAATTAAAGACCGCCAGCCTTATTGGTGTGTCTGAAAGAACTTATCGCAATTTCGAAAACGGTACCGGGGATCTTGAAGGTGCAAAGCTTTTCAAACTCGCCAGTTCGCTCGGTATCAAAATCATCATTTCAGACGGAGTTATCGCTGATGGCGTTAATTAACATCACTCTGCAAGGCAAAGGCGGCGTCGGTAAGTCCTTCGTCAATACGCTGCTATTGCAATATTACCTTCAGCGCGGTGTGCCGGTTCAGGGGTTTGACACCGACCCGGTTAACCAGACCCTTGCCGGTTTTGAGAAACTGCCAGTCAAGATCACGAAGCTTGCGGATCGCGATGATGAAGTCAATCCGCGTTATTTCGATACATTGATCGAAGATCTGGTTGCTCTGCCCAAAGATGGCGTTGCCGTCATCGATAACGGTTCGAGTTCGTTTCTGCCACTTTTGTCCTATCTCGTCGAATCTCAGGTGCTGGAAATGCTGACGGATGCCGGTCATTCAGTCCGTCTACAGTCGGTCATCACGGGCGGTCAGCCGATGATGGACACTATCACGGGACTTGATCGGGTATTACGCTCGATCCCAGACATTCCTGCCATTGTCTGGCTTAATCCGTATTCTGGCCAGATTGAACATCGCGATCCCGGTTCTGCGCCCAAAGGGTTTGAAGATTTCAAAATCTACAAAAACCATAAAGATCGAATATACAGCCTGATCCAGATCCCGCCTGTGCGCCAATCAACTTTTGGCGAGGATATCAAGGCGATGATGGCAGCCCGCCTGACTTTTGATGAAGCGATCGCATCCGAAACCTTCAACATTATGGCCCGTCAGCGTCTCAAGACAACTTGGGGCACCCTTTTCAACATCATGGAAGAGGCGATGCTCTGATGTCTGCACTTGATGAAACCCCGCCATTTCCAAACAGCATTGAGACAATCGATGAACTGCGCACATTTTTATGGAAGCAGCATGGAGTAACTGTCGGAGAAGACGATCCGATACTTTTAGTCTTTACAATGCACCGGGTCGCTCTTGCTCAACAAGAACGCCACTATGACAGGCAGCGAAAGCACTTCATCGAGGCCATCAACCAGTCGATCAGTCATTTCACATGTGATGTCAAAGGTGCGATTGAAACCTTCAAAAATGAAGCAATCGGCGATGTCGTACGCGAACGCATAGAGGCGATGAATGAGGCCTCCCGACAGGCTGACAGAGCCTCGGCAAACATTCGCAAATATATGTTTTACCTAGGAATCTTAACGGCCGTGAACTTGCTGGCTGTGTTCTTCAGTATCGGCCTCCTGTTCTCAGTAACCAGATAGCTTTCACCTTTATCCCATAGAGGAAAACATGAAGAAAATTGACCTCAACACTCTGACCTTATCTGCATTTATTTCAATGACCATGATCGCTCATCCGGTCATGGCCCAAGTTGATCTTGGGGACACATCAGGCGACGGCGATACATCCTGGTCCGGCTACCTCGTAGATGGCCTGACCGGGATTCTGGATGGTTTGGTAACGATTGGCGCTGTCGTGCTTGGGATCGGTCTTTGCGCATGGGGGATTGTCGGCGCGATCAACGGCAAACTTGATCCTATGCAGGCATTAACCCGAGTGGTCGGTGGTGTTGTCGCTGTGGCTGCACCGTTTATCGGCCCCGCGCTCCTGAACTTTATCAACAGTTGATAAGGAAGAGCGAATGAAGGCGGCAAGTGTCGTGCAGGTTCATGTCCAGCATCAGATGACCCTGGCAGGTCTTCCTATGAACCTCATTGCGTTTTCGGCAATAGGGGCTCTGGTTGCTCTGATTATTCCACTTGCCTTGCAAACAGTGGTTTTGCTGATCCCGGCACCCTTGGCCGGACTGATCATCACATGGGTTTTCCTCATGCGCAGATTTCGGGCTAACCCCTTCTTCGACAAAGAATTGATCCTTGCGCCGAAGTTCTGGTTCAAGCGACGACACAAAGTATCTGTGCTAAGCGCAGGTGGAGGTCATCAATGATCTGGCCAGAAGTGATTTCTACTCTAGGTGTCTCTGCGATGGCAGGTGGTCTAGCTCTACCAGCCACCCGCAAACTGTTACTCGGTGATCTTAACAACGACTGGCTCCAGGACGAGCTGGAATTTGACAGCATTGATCATAATGATGGTGTTACAGGTCGTAATAAAGACGGTTCATTATTCCGTGTCTGGTCACTACCTGGAACGAGCTATGATGCTCGCGTTGAGACCGAACAGAACAATCTCCTTCTGGGGCGCGGTAATCTTCTGCAGGATCTGGCAAAGCTGGGGGTCGCTGTTCGTTTCAGCGGTGTCAAACGTCAGCGTTCAATTGGAAGTCATGGAGAATGGCCCAATTCGGTTCTTCAGGAGATCGGCGACGCCGAAGCTGAGCGACACAAATCGAGTTACTTCATTGATTGGTATCTGATGCTGTCGGCAACGGACATGCAAGCCCTGTCCGAGGCCGACGACAAGATTCAGGCATTGTTGGCAACATATAATGTTACTCCAGTCCGGATTGCAGAATATCCAGATGAACCATGCTACCTCACAGGATTCCTGAATGGTCTGGTATGTGGTGAATATCGCCGCGACCTGTCCGTTGCCAGCCACAACATTTCCGGACGCTTGCCAGCGTCAGATATCAGTTTTGATAAACTGACAGGCCAGATCGGCACACATGTCCCTGATCGTAAACTGCAGAAAATCATCACTATCACGCACTGGCCAGAAATTTTGAATGCCTTGTTCCTTGGCGAGATTCTTGCACTGGAAGGCGACATTGAAGTCAGTCAGGTATGTGAACCGTGGGGCCGCGATCAGGCAACACTATTCTTCGAACGGCGTCTGATATCAGAGAATGGACGGATCTTTGGCAACCCGGCCGGCGCAAAAGAAACATCTGCACTACTGTCGCTTTTAAAAGAAAATGCCACGGCACTGTTTGCAACTCAGTTTTGCATTATTCCGCGTGCAGCATCTGAAGAAGCACTTAACGAACTTATCCGCGAAATCACAGTTATTCTTGCTGACAGGAGGATCGGTTACTCAATCCAGACAAAAGGTGCGCCTGCCTGTTGGTTCAACCGGATGCCCAAGCCGCTCAAAGGCGGGATGATGCCCCCCGGAAGCCGGATGATGGCCAGCCTTGACCTGCGCGATCAGAATATTGCAGCCATCTGGGCTTTGCCCCACACACCTAACGGTATGCCAGAGAGCCCGCTCGGCCCGGCACCTGTGCGACTTTTCTCGACACCTTCAGGGCAGAGCTATTCATTTCAGTTTCATGTCGTAAACAAACCTCTGACGCTGGCAAACTTCCTCGTATTTGCTCCGGCCGGAAGTGGCAAGTCCACCCTGATCATGCATCTTCTCAGTGGCTTGGCCAAATTTCCCAAAGTGCGTTCATATCTGTTTGATTCCCAAGAAGGGTCACGCTTCATGGTGGAAGCCATGGGAGGTCTCTATCAAGGTTTTGACAGCCTGGCACTCAATGCCCTGGATGTCGGTGAGGACACCCCTGAAAACCGCGAACGCATTAGGCACATCCTGTATTCCCTCGCCGGAGGGATAGAAGATCGCGAAGACAGGAAGGCGATTGATCTCGCTGTCGAGACCGCCTTTCTTATTGATCCGCCGGAGCGGACATTGAACGCCATCTATCCTTATGCCTTTGCGCGTCGATCATCTCTACGAGATGCATTTGCGCAATGGGTTGTCGATGAGAAAGGCAACAAAGGCATCCGCAGCCACATCTTCAATGCTCCGCACGATAGCCTTTCTGGGATGCTTGATCAGTCTTTCAATGTCGGGATCAATATGAATCAAGCATTGAAAGACCCGACACTGGGCGCACCGATTGTCGCTCACATTTCCGAGGCGATTTATCACTCTGCTGTGCAGATGGCTGCAACCAATGGGGAAGTAGATGGCGGGTTTGCCATCGTTCTCGAAGAAGCGGCAAGACTGCGCCAGAACAAAGGCTTCCGGGATCTCAGCGACGTCATGTATCGCGAGTATCGAAAGCTTGGCGGCATTGTCGGGATGATCTTCCAGGATCCAGCCGCCCTCACGGACAGCGAAGGGTATGAGGCGATCATTGAGAATACTGCGACCTTCATTTTCTTCCCAAACTCCAAAGTCACCGAGAAAAGTCTCATTCCGTTCAATTTGAACGAAGAACAAAAGCTGTTCATTCAAGGCAAAACACGCAGTCGCAAGAAAAAGGACCGCCGTGTCCTGATCGTCAAACGTGATGAGACCACAGGTTATGAAGAAAGTCTGATTCTGGACGTGGACCTGACTCCTCTTGGTGAACCCGCACGCTTCTATCGCAGCGGCCCGGCCGCCAATGCGGTCCTTGAAAGTCTCAAACAAAAATGGGGGGCGACATGGCAAAGCCACCTGTAACGCGAGCGCGGCTTAAGGGCATGATCATCGCTGGCATGTTGATCATGACGCCTTCATTTGCATACGCCACTTATCCAGTCTTTGACGCGACCTCTTTTGTAAAGCTCACAGAGCAATTTAACAGTCTGCAAAAGCAGCTCGATCAATTGATGGAGCAAACCCAAATCCTTGGGAAAATCAGCAAGGCTGCGCAAGATCAGATCAACGCCATTGGGAAAATGGGTAAAATTACCATGCCCATCGTCAATATGGCGAAGATGGTCCAGGCGATTAACAAAGACGCTCGTTGCCTTTTACCCGATCTCTCGCGACTTCTGCCGAGCATCGATCTCGATGATCTGGACTGGGAAAGCATTTGTGCTCGTCGTGCCTTCTATCAGGAAATGTTGTGGTTCGATCCCAACGACCCGGAAAGCTGGAAGTTCAATGAAGGAACAGCACCTGAAGACTGGTCGAACCCTGATGGTGGCAGTTGGGGAGGTGCGGGCAACGGTCCAGATTGGCAAAATCCTGACAGCTCCCCTGAAGCAGATTTTGCGTTCCGAAAGGCAAGAGACCTTGCCCGGCAGCAGGTTCTTGCCAGGCAAAATGCAGTGGTTAAGGACGCGATCAATACAGGGTTGTCTCAGTCGGATCAGATTATTGATCAGGTGGACGAAAACCAGCAAACAGCGGATGAACTCGAAGCAGAGGCAGATGCCGCCGAAGATCTGAAAGCCCTAATGCTCGTCTTGATCAAAGCTATTCTTCATCAGGACAGGCAGGAGATTCAATCCCAACAACAAAGAGCACAGTTGATCCGTATTCAGGCGGCAACCCTGCTCAAACTTATGCCGCCTGAAGCAACAATTGAGGAAGCTCTGGGTGGAGTGGATTTAGGAGAAGAAGAGACAGCAGAAAATGGGGGCAACCAATGATCGCCCTCACCACACCTTCAGTTCAGTTGTTTGAGCATCGTCTCCAGGGCCTTACGGTCTGCATCACTAAGCGTATCCCCGTGATCGCTCAGATAGGCCTCGATCACCTGACGGCTTTGAGTGCGGGATTTGGCGTTCTTCTTCGCTTCATTTTGCTGACGGATCACGTTGTTCAACAGTGCCGTGTCGTAATTCGCCACTTCTTCCGGAGATCGCCAATCAGGAAGTTCACAAGTGTTGGAGAGAAGAACCACATCGTCACGCCCAACTTTTTTCTGAAGGCTTTCACATATAGCGTTGTCCCATTCGTTGTAAGGAACGCGAATCCAGTCAGTCCTGGGCATCATAGAGAACTGTCCACCCATTGCCGTGGATGCATATTCAAAGCGCCATTTTTCGTAAGCCCTCGACAAATCATGGCAGTATTTGATGGTGTCAAGGTCGGAATTGACCAATTCCATTCCCTCAGTGCCATATCTGCCAAGAATATAGTCAAGAGTGAATTGGGCACGGTTTGCTTCATACTCAGCTTCATATTGACTGCGAAGTTTTCGGTCACCGGCTCCATTAATTGGATTCCAAACACGGCGAATAAAGTCGCGCGTTTTATTTCCGTATCCGCCATCCCCTCCTCCTCTTTCTGTATCAAGCCAGACACGGTTCCAGTAATCGAACGCTTGGTTATCTACACATCGTTCATACGCCTTCTCCAGCTGGAGAAACGTGCGGTCCTCCTCCCAGAAGTTTCTCGCCCTATCAACATCGAAGAAGGCCGTCCGAACAGGTTCTTTGGCAATTTCATACAGCCCAGGGGTTTCACCCAAAGCGGGCAAGCTCACCAAAAGGATCAGCATCATGGAAAACGCTGAAACAATAGACTGTGCGACCTGTACTGTCGCGCAAACCTTCATCGGTCTTTCCGAGAAATTCTTTGGTTCGCTGTCCACCGTACTTTTGGACGGCATGATCGATGTTTTCATCGCTGTAACCTGCCTCTGGCTGTGTGTTTCAGGTCTAAAGATTCTACTAGGTCAAACAGATCTTGCAAGCATAGGTAGAGAACTTTTCTTCGTAATTCTGGCAGGAGCACTACTTGCTGGAAACAAAGCCGGTCTTGTCATGGGTTTTTATATGATTGCGACCGAAACCATGAATGCAGCGGCAAAAACAGTGCTAGTTGCCGCTCAAAATATAAACGACAAATCTTCTCTCATTGATGTGCCGGGCAAGTACACAAAAGCGGCCGCGTTAATATATGTGGCAGAACAAGGGTTCTTCAAAGTCCTTGATGTAGCTTGGGAACTCTGGAAATCGTTTTCGGTTGGCAACATGACCGGCCCACTCACGGCTGTCCTGATCGTCATTCCGTGGATGCTTCTGGTCGTCGTGTATTTTGCTCAAGTTACAGTCACGCTTTTCCGTGTTGGCGTAATTGCCGGGCTTGCCCCCTGGATACTGTTGGGAGTGGGATTCCAATGGAGCAAAGGGATGGTCTGGCAGGGAATCAAATCACTGATTGCAGCGGCTATGGTCCTTTATGGAGCAACCATGGCAGTAGGTATCTGTCTATGTGCAGTTGCCTTGCTCTCCTCAGGAGATACCTTCTCCGCCGCCAAAATGAGTGGTGGAACCTTCTTCACCAGCTCGGGCTTCCTTGCAGTTGTTCTTGGCGTGATGGGAACTGTCTTTGTCACCGAAGCGACTGCTGTCGCCAATTCTATAGCTGAATCGCAATTCACCAACACTGCAGCCGCAACTATGGCCGGTGCCGCGCTCGGTGCTGCCGCCACATTGGGCAAGAAGTTTGCGCCTCCCGGAGCAAAAGCTGCGCTGGCGTTTGCGGATAAGGCAACCGGTGCAATCCAGTCTGGCATCGGCTCAGCCCAAGACGCTTATGCGAACAACTCCGACATTCTTGGCTCAGCCAAAAGCAGTCTTGGCGGAGATATCCGCGACCTAAGCCGGGGCAACCATACCAAAAACTTTGATGACTATCTCGACAGCCTCCGTCGTGGCGGCATTTCACGCAACTGACACAGATTAGGTGAGGATAATGAAAATCCTGATTGAAATTTACAGCCTGCTGTTTCCGGTCGCCGGTTTTATCGCCACGATGATCAGGCAAGCAAGTCTTCTAACCATTTCTGCACTCGTCTTGGCGCTTGTTTTCGAACCGGACAATCTGGTGATGATTATTCGTGCGTTTCTCTCACTGGAAATTCGGGATCAAGCCCAGATTTTGCGGCAAGTCACGCTCATGGTCTTGGGTGTTTCATTCATCGTCCAGCTCGCGCTTGACCTCGCAAGTCTCAAATCAAGCCGTGAAACCAGCAGCTCTGTTGACGGTGAGAAAGGTGCATCATGACCGGCCCCGGCAAGCTCTCATCCGATGGACAGCATGATAGCTCCCACCATCCAGAAAATAATCGGGATGAACAACGGAAGTGCGACAGCGGAAAGTGTGAGTACGGCAGTTTTCCGCATGGATTGCTTAAGCGGGACATTGTTCAGAAAACCCCAAACAACCAGGACCAGTCCAACAATCAGAAAAGTGAGGATACCGCTGAGCGCAGCCGGTTCACCACATTCCTGTACCATATGGGCAAAGAAGTCGGGATCAGGGGCAAAGTCATTAGGGGAAAGTGCTCCTTGCAGGAATTCCGTGCCGACAAGGGTGTGATGATCAAGACAGGTTGCAATGCTCACCCTGATTTCCTTCCGTCCTTTATGGTGTCACTTGCAAGCTTTTCCCTCTGTGCTGCTATCACAGAAGGTGCAGGTGGTGTGTATTACATCTTCTACGCCACGCTGGCCTTTTTTTCGAGCTTGGTCTGCATCCTGTTTTACAGGATGTTTTCAGGGCGGCCGGTCTTCAATCTGATTGAAAAATGCCTGCCAATGCGCGGCATATGCCTTGTGTTTCTCATGGCATTCGCAGTCCTTCCCGACAAAGAACCCTACTGGGGGATCCTTTCAGTCGCGATCCTGCCCTGCGCTGCGATCAGCGCCTTCCGGGACGTTTCCATTCTTTCCATGAAGCTTGTCTCCCTCCGCAAGAAAGGTTCGTCATGAACAATTTTGATAAGAAAGCGCAGCTCAAAAATGTGCGTCATTACATCCTTCCGGAAATCGCAAATTGGCTTGGTTTTGTTTTGAGGATGGGTGCCTCCTTTCTGGCATGCGTCTCTGGCTACATCGGTGGCAGTTTTCTGCTTCTGATCTGTTTCGTTCCGAATGAAGCTATCTATGCATTTGAGATTTTGGCAACGACCACGCCAGAGACCTTGCAGAGTGGAGCTCTCGAATTGGCTCCCATTCTGACCGGCTTGTGGTTCATGCATATGGGCTTATTTGCTGCCATCTCCGGCAAATTCCCGTTTTCAGCTAAAGCTTCGAAGCACCCTGAAAAGATAGGCGCAGCACGATCTGCCTTCCCCTCTATCGAAGGAGAAAGCAAGTGAAACATCTGATCATTGTTATCTCCACTGTCGTTCTTCTTACCGGTTGTGCGGTCACCAAAAAAGATGTGGAATTGCCCAAAGAGGGCACAGGCACAGACGAAATGAAAAAGAGCCCGTGTGCCTGTCAACCGATTGAATTCAACAGCGGAGGCTTTGAATGGGTCGGTTGAAAACATTCCTTGAAAACCGTCGCTTTCGCCGCGCTGCCAAACTCGCGAAGAAGAACCGTGTCAAGGCAGAACGCGAGGACAAACGAGCTGCAGCTGCAGCACTCGCCCCTACCGGTCGGCACGCTGCAGTTGCCACGGCAGATCCGTTTGCCTTCGAGGCGTCTCATAAACGGCTTGCATGGATGTTCCGCCTTTCGGCCGGCGGAAACATCGCGCAACTATTCGCCATTGTTGTGCTGGTCAATGTGATCGCCGGCATGGTGCCCTTGAAAGAGAAAATTCCCCTTCTGATCCGACCGGTAACAGACGATCAGCTGCGCTTTCGCATTGAGCCTGCAACAGAGGATGTCAAGGGCTTTGATGTCGAACTTGAAGGCACCGCAAGACGCTATGTCAAAATGCTTCTTGAGATCGATGCGGTTTCACAAGAGGCCCGCCAACGCGAAGTCTCGAAGATGAGCGAAAGAAAGCTCTGGAACACGTTTCATTCCGAGTGGATTGAAAGCGGAAAGATCAGCGATGCGATTAAAGAGGGTCGTGATCGCGAAATCAAAATCGAAAGCGCAAACCGCATTTATAGCAGCGACAACAAATACCGGTTCGCTGTCGATTTCACGCGCATTGATAAGATCAAAGGAAAGCTTGTCGGAGATCCTGTCAAATTGCGTGCCTACCTGTCGATGGTCTCGGTTCCGACCGTCGTTTCCCTTGAAGACAAATACACCAATCCGTTCGGCATCGTCGTGACGGACCTGTCTCTGCGTTCCCGAGGTGGATCATGATCATCCCTAAAATCCTTCGCATATTTATTCATCTTGTTGCGGTCCTGTGCCTTATCGGATTTATCGTGCTGATGGGACTTGACGCGATGGCACAAACCCCAGCACGGCCTCCAATGCCAGGGCAAAGTGCGCCATTCGTCGGCTCGCAGGGTTCCCCCACCACGCCGAACGCCGCACCCCAAGCGGCGATGCCGGTTCCTGACAGTATCGTCGAACAGGCAAAACAACAGGCAGAAGGCGAGTTTGGCGTTCTTGAACGTCCTCGCACGTCTGGACAGATTCAAGAGGTGTGGGACTACGCCACAAAAGACGATGGCGTTTATATCACCGATCTTTGCAAGGACTGCACCTACCGTATCCGGACCCGCGAGTATGCCATCACAGTCATTGAACTTCCGCAAGGCGAAGTCATCAGCAGAATTGACATTGGCGATCTAGACAATTGGACAGTCCAGGAACGAGGGGAACGGCGTATTGCTGTTCGCCCAAAAGGATATGGATATGACACCAGCATGGCTGTCTATGGCGCGTCTGGCCACGTGTATCCGATCTATCTACGGGCAGAAGGTGTTAATTCGACAAATATCCCCGACTTAATGGTGCGGATCGCTGGCGTCGTCCAGATAGATCGGAATATTGCGGTTCCGGACGTCGGGAAAACGTCATCTGAAACGACTGTTACCTCTCCGACCGATGAATCCACCAAGACATCTGCCAAGCTTCCGAAACTGGCAGTGTCGGGAAATGACAACGTTTCCGATGCTGTGACAGGTCTTACGGAAACCGCTCCTGGAACAGCTGATGATGATTTCGTGGCAGAAGCCAAATTTGATCCCAACTCACTGCGCGGTTGGGGAAAATACAAGTTGTGGGGTGATGAGGAACTGGAACCCGAAACCGTCTTCAGGGATGACGAATTCACTTACATTCGCTTTGGCGACAAGTGGAAGGATGTGGAACTTCCCACGGCTTATGTCGTCGTCGATGAATTTGACGAACTGGTTAATACCAGAGTGCAAGGACAGACGTTCATCGTCGAAAGCACTCAGAAGCTGATCACGCTCAAGAGCGGTTTCAAGTTCATGTGTATTGAGTACACAGGGGCATAGCAAATGAACGGCTTTTGCGATATCGCCCTGGTACTGGGGATGACTTTCAGCGGGATGTGCAGTGACGCTGGACAAGGGGCACATCAGCCAACCTTGCCCGAAGATGATCGATCTGTCTGGGAGTTGCCAGCTGCACCGCCACCACCCCCGCCAGCTCCGCCCCCGGCCGCGCCGAATTTCCCGCCAATCATCATCAAACGGGAAGCTCCGCCACCTGCCCCTGCACCGGAACCGGAACCAGAACCAATGCCAGAGCCAGCACTCGAACCGGCGCCACAAGTCATGCCGAAACCAGATCCCTATCGGTTGGCATTGCAAGCAGCCTGGTCACGGGCGCAACAAAGCACTGCGCGGAACGTTGCGCTTGCTGCCTACAGCAACCCTACCGTTCCGATGGGACCAGATGAACCGCCATTGATCGGTACCGATCTACCCAAAATCGGTCGCAGAATTTCGCCCGATCCGCTGGACCTGAAGCAGATCGGTAAAGAGCCAGAAGACTATTCCGGCCCGAGAAAGGTTTCATCTCTGCCCGTCGATAACTCACGCAAGATCGCGCAAGACAGATACATCTCGGTCCAGCTTGAAACCGGGATAAACACGCAGGTCGGCGCAGATGAGCCAGGATCCGTCATTCTGCAAACCACTCGTGATGTCTATGGCTACCATGGACGGTTGGTGTTGGTGCCGAAAGGCTCCCGCCTTGTATGCACCTTCATGGCCCCAAGTGACATGGGGAGCAGCCAGATCGGGATCAATTGTGAGCGCATTCTCATGGCTGGTCATCGAGCTGAAATTGTCGATATCGGATCAAATGTGACCAATCAGCAGGGTTGGCTCGGTGTTTCTGGCGAAGTCGATAACCGGTTCTGGCAGCGATATGGAAATGCCTTCTTGCTGACCGGCATTTCCACAGCCGTTCGATATGCCGCAGCCAGCACAAAAAGCGAAAACGATGATGGCGAGGTCGCAACGGCCGCTGCCGAGAAAGCATCAGAAGAACTTTCCAACAAGTTCGGCGAGATAACGGCTGACATGCTTGAGAAGACCATCGATCTCAAACCGATCATCCAGATACCACAAGGTACCCGTCTTCAGATCCGTCCTGCAACGGACTGGTATATCAAGGAAATGGAGTAAACCATGAAGAGCAAACTGCTAGCGTTGCTTTTGCTGTTGTCCTGTCTTGACCTGTCGGCATCAGCGCAGGATATCAGCAATGACACAAACACCAATGCGCCTATATCGACTGCCGCTCCCGAAGATACGGCCGACATCGATGCGATGGTCGAAAAGGTAAACATCATCACCCGTGCGAACAGCACAACGGAACTGCCCGAGAACGATCCGATCCCGCTTGATCTCGGACTTGTCGAAGTTCCGGGAGTCTCCACGGATCTGACAAAGGGTGTTACGGCCAAAGCATATGCACGATACGTTTCTGTTGACGGCATGAAGATCGGTCAGCTGGTGCTGTCCAGTGTCGAGAAAGGTGATCGTGTTGAAGCCCTGAACTCCGACAACTTTGTTGCACAGTTCGATCTCAATCAACCGGCTCTGGATCCTTCTTCACCAATTTCGGTTGAAGGTAACAAGGAAGAACTAACTGCAGCTCTCGAACGTCTTGCAGCAGATGAAGAAACATCAGAACAAGTCAAAGAAGAAGAAGTGGCTGATTCCGGTGTTGGCGCAACAGGTGGAGATCCGGGTTCAAACGCAAGCTCCAATCCCGACGCATCAGGCTATAGCACTCCGGCCTCTCTTGACGTAGGTGACGCACCCAAAATTTCGTCAAACATCACTACAGAAGGGTGTGAGATCCGTGTCGATCTAGATCAACTTCAAGCGATTCAACAAACCCGGGTGGTCACAACGACAGACGGCACCCCGGAATATGGCGAATGTGCTGATGGTGCGGAGCGTTTCAAGATTGATATGTCGTTCGCTGTATGCCCCTACGATGAAAATATCGAAACGATGAAGGCAACCGCCCAGTTCATGTATTACTACACGGATGGCGGCGGAAACCGAGAAGAGATTGGCGATTGTCAGCCAGACTCTGAGAAAGTCTATGACATCGTTGAAGACCGTAACGCATGTCGTGTCTATCTCGATTACATCAACCTTCAGGCCATCCCGCAAGGCAAGCTGGTTTACACCAATCATAATGGCAAAGTTGTTCCTGTAGCCGATTGTGCTGCATCAATTGAAATCGATCCGGTGCCGATGATCGAAACCACCGAAGGCTGCGATATTCGCGATGACTTTATCGCCGGAATGTCATTTGGTCGTTCGAAATATATCTACAATCTTGAAGGTCAGGATTGGGATACGTCCTGTCAGGATAACGATGAAGAGTATTCACACACCACGATCTATAAGACAGCCAACGGCGATCAGGTGTGCGAACCGATTATCAACAGGGAGAGCGGGAAAGTTACTCTTCAAAGCCGGGTGATGATTAATGTGAACGGCTTCGAGCTTTATCGCTCGCCATGCACGCCGGACACCTCTGCCAAGGATATCCAGTCAACGACGGCCGGCTGCGAAGATCCATCAAAATGGACCCACAATCTCAGCACCAGTCAAAGTATCGGGCAGGAACGGTTTTATTATCTTCTCGATGGGAAACAGGAACCCGTTACTGAATGCCAGGACAACGGTGTCATTTATTCTCATCAACAGGAGTTGACCGGCTGGCAACCTCACGATGTGCAGCTTTTCGCTTATAGGCTCGTAACGGTCTATATCGAGGGCGTTCCAACCGTTACTGGTCGATACAACGTACTGACATCCCAGGTGCTACCTGGAGACCCCCAAATTCCCTACACATATGTCGGCGTCGGGCCTGCAACAAATGGGGAAACCTTTTATGAGGGATGCACCCGGTTTGACGAACGGGACGAAGTGGAGACCTACAAGCGTCCTGATGGGTCATCGCATAAAGTCATAGTTGGTGATGCGCTACCATTAAATCTTGGCAACAAGTGCATCGCGAACTTTGACTGGGCCACCCCGACCAACTCAAGCTGGACAGCCCCCCAAAACCATACTGGGGGTCCTTGCGGTAATGGCTCTGGAACCACCACAGTCAAAGTGGGCGGATCCGACGGCTACTACGAGAACCGAACGGTCTACAACTCCAACCATTGCAACTATACCTCGTCAGTAGGAACAAGAACGACTGTGCGCGAAGACGGGGAACTCATAGGAGAACCGCAAAGTAATACCTGCACAACACTCGCGGCACAAAGCTCAGTCCACCAAAAACAATCAGGCTGGGAATATTGGACCCAATACGAACCAAATAAATACAATTACCCCACACATTCCGACAGCGTGAAGAGCGGTTGCATGGGCAACTGGGGGTGGTGGTGATGAACGCCATAACCCCACCAATTAACCCTGTTTACAGGCAGATTGTCCTACCTCTTGCCCAATATTATGACGATCCAAACACTGTGGAGGTCCGGCTGAACAAGCCGGGCCAGATCATCGTGGATCGCCGAGGAGAAGGCAAACAGCTCATCGTTGATGAGAACCTTACACAGGCAGCTATTGAGCAGCTTTGCAAAAGCCTGTCGAATGTCCGTGGTCTTAATTTCGATCCGGACAACAATCCAATCCTCTCAACGGCATTGGATGAAGGGCATCGCTTTGAATGTCTGGTCGGACCATCCGTCCGGTCGGGTCTGAGTCTTGCAATTCGCTGCAAGCATCCTTTCGTTCCGACATGGGATCAGCTCATCAAGGCAACTCGAAAAGGCAATCGGGATGCACTGGATGAAGCTCTTGAGCGCCGAAAAATCCGGTGCGAAACCGAAATCCGCGATGTTCTGATTGAGGCGATGGTAAATGGCTGGAACATCATCATCTCGGGCGGCACCAATACCGGTAAAACGACCCTCCTAAATCTACTGCTTGCTTCTCTTGATGACGATATCCGTGTGATCGGTGCGGAAGACACGATGGAGTTGGCGCTTGAACGGTTCTGGGACGGCAACGGATTGCTCGCAGCCCGTGAGAGTGCAGCAGGAACCGGCATGGTGGATTGGCGTGTTCTGTTCGATCACACCAACCGCATCACTCCGGACAGAGTTTTGTTTGGTGAAATCAGCACCAGAAATGCCTTTGCCGCTCTGGGCACGCTCAATGCCGGCGTAGAAGGTGTGACCTTCACGATCCACTCTGAAAACCCGAGACACGCCATCCATCGCAAGTTCGATCAGAATATTGCCTGGGCGGGGATGAAAATGGACAGGGTTCCAGAATTTTTGACCGAACTCGTTGATGTTGTCGTTCAAATCAAGCGGGACCGTGACGGTTTCCGACGGATCACAGATATCTGGCAGCCCAAGAACGACAATTTCATCCTCAAAGACGGGAGGGCAGCGTGATGAGCCAGCGTTTCGGTCACTTTCTTCTTGTCGTCATTTTGCTAGGGACCATTGCTGGCATCCTGCTTGAATGGCATCTGTCGGTCGGCTTCGATCCCAGAAACCCGGATTGGTGGAAATGGCTGGGTGCGACTTTGGTTCACCCGGCCGGCCTTCCTAAGGAAATGCTTTTTCCAGCCTTTGGGATCATCCTTGGCGGTATCGCGCTTATGGGCGTTGTTGGTTTTGTTATGAACCGCGCTCGCAACGATACGATGGCTGGGGGGCGTAGCAGCAAAGATATCCATGGCTCAGCTCGCTGGGCAACCATCAAGGATATCCGGAAAGCACGTCTTTTTCGCAAAAACGGTGTGGTCATTGGCAGTGTCAAAACCGGACTTGGGAAAGTTCGGGAACTCCGGCATAACGGGCCTGAACATGTGCTGGCATTTGCTCCAACTCGTACAGGTAAAGGTGTCAGTATCATTCTTCCAACACTTTTGAGTTGGACGGAAAGTGTTCTCATCCTTGATATCAAAGGTGAGAACTTTGCCAAAACAGCGGGTTGGCGAGCAAGCCTCGGACATCGTGTATGTCGTTTTGATCCCACCAATCCCGAGCCAAGCGAGACAATCCGTTTTAACCCGCTTGCCGAAGTCCGCATTACATCGCGGCGGGATATTGCCGACTGCCAGAATATCGCAAACATGGTCATTGATCCGGATGGCAAGGGAATTGCTGGCAATTACTGGCGTGAAGAAGGTTGGGGATGGTTATCAGTTGTCCTTTTGCATGTGCTTTACAAGGTCATGAAAGAGGAAAATCGCATCGCCTGCTTTGATGATGTGAATATCTTTCTTTCCGGCATATCGACAGTGAAGCCGCCCGCAGAAGCCTTGGAAGCTGCAAGGGAAGGAGCATCCAGGGAAGTTTCAGATGATCAGATGTCAGCACAAGACAACTTTGTAAAGATCCTCGAAGCGATGGCCGAATATGACCATGGTTATGCACATGTAAATAAAGAGGTGCGTCGTGGAGCGAACAGTCTTGCCATTAAAGCTCCACAAGAAAGATCTGGCGTACATTCGAACGCGAAAACCCAGCTAACACTCTACGCTGACCCGATCATTGCTGAAAACACCGCTGTCAGTGATTTCCGGCTTGATGATCTGATGAACGGTAAAACACCAATGTCGCTTTATCTGGCCTTCTCGCCGGCGGACAAAGACCGCCTGGTGCCATTGATCCGAATTATGATGAACTTGTTCTTGCGCCGCCTCACCGAGAAAATGGAGTTCGAAGACGGCAAGACGAAGCGTGGTTACAAGCATCGCCTCCTGCTCATGCTTGATGAGTTTCCGGCAATTGGCAAATTAGAGATATTTGAAGACGCTCTCGCCTTCATGGCCGGCTACGGCATCAAAGCCTACATCATTATCCAGAACATCGAACAGCTCTGGAAAAAGTATGGCAAAGATGAATCGATCTTTGCGAACTGCCATGTTCGAAGCGCGTTCACTCCGAATCAATTTAGCACTGCCGAGCTCCTGTCCAAATTGGCCGGCAAGCAGACGATTGTTCAACGAAAACAATCACAGTCAGGGAAAGCCGGCTCAATTACCGGTTCAAATTCGGCAAACATTCAAGAAACTTCACGGGACTTGCTGACGCCTGACGAAATCATGCGCTTGCCTATGCTCGATGTCGATGAAGACGGGAATAGACCACCCGTGCCGGGTGACAGCTTGATTTTCGTGGCTGGTCGCCCCCCGATTTATGGGCGTCAGCGTCTTTATTTCCTCGACAAGAAACTGTCCGAAAGATCGAAACTCGCACCTCCACGGATGAAACAATCGGGTGTCGCCAATCTAACGACCGTAACTATGGAGAAACAGCATGACGCAGCCTGAAAACATCAAGGGCGCAAACGCCCGGTTAAATGAAACAGAGTATCTCAAGCTCGCTTCCTCCGTTGTTGTGGCTGCGAGTGTCGGCGGGCCAGTTCCAGTTGATCCGGATGTTGCAGACGCGATGGGAGCCTTTGACGAAGAGGCGTTGTCTCTTGATGACGCCTTGGACAGTCACCTCGATGGCGAAGATCCAACCGCATTCGAGGAGATTCTGGGCAATGGCTAAAATGAATTTCCGCGAGAACGTTGTTAAAACGCTGCTTGATCAAATGGAGGCTGGCACCGCCCCCTGGCAAAAACCTTGGGAACCCGGCCGCTTCCGTCAACCATCGTTCAACCCTGCAACTGGAAAAGCCTATCGCGGCTTGAACCAGGTGTGGCTCGAAGCACAAGGCTATGCAGATCCGCGCTGGGTAACTTACCGCCAAGCCCAGTCGAACGGATATCAGGTCCGAAAAGGCGAAAAAGGAACACAAATCGAATATTGGCAATGGTCTGAGCGCAGCCCAATGCGAAATGAGCAAGGGCAACCAATGCTCGATGCAAACGGCAAACAACGGTATCTGGAAACCCGGCTGGATCGCCCAAAGGTATTTCACGCTGTCGTCTTCAATGGCTCTCAGATTGACGGTCTTGAGGCGTATGTCGGCCGCGAACCAGAGTTTAACCCGGTTGAACGCGCTGAACAGGTGCTTTCAGGGTTGAATGTCCCGATCCATCATGATCAGCGAGACCGTGCCTTTTACCATCCACTCAGCGATGAAATCCATATGCCCCCGAAAGGCTGGTTCAAAGGACAATACGAATATTATGCAACGGCCTTGCATGAAGGTGGCCATGCCACTGGCCACCCTTCCCGTCTTGCCCGAGACGGTGGACCATTCGGGTCTGAGGATTACGCTCGCGAAGAGCTGCGAGCCGAAATCGCAAGCTACATGATGACGACTGAGCTCGGCCTCGGTCACTATCCGGAACGTCATGCGCCCTATCTAAAGAGCTGGATGGCTGCGATCCGTGAGGATCGCAATGCTTTGTTCCAGGCAACGCGAGACGCAGAAGTCATTCGAACGTGGGTTATGGAGCCTGAAAAGCGCTTGGAACTTGCCCAGGGCAAGGAACAAACAAAGGAAATGTCCCAAGTGCAATCGATGTCGCCAGGAATGTCCGTTGATCAACGGATGGACCAGAGACGACGAGAAGCCATAGACAACATGTTTGAAAAACATCCCGAAGCCCATCCGACCCTGTGGGCTATGCATCTGCAAGATTCTCTGGTTTTGACCGGTTCTCGCGAAGATACACAATTGTTGCCTGTAAACGTGTTGAAAGAACGGTTGTACGCAACAGACCTGTCCACAGACAACCTTGTGCGATTTATGGGGCAGTCCGCCGAAATGGCGAACTGGGCAAATGTCGCCTTAGGAGATTTACCAAATCAGGACGGTGGCACGCCCAGCGCCCTCCACCAACATTACAGCCGGTTGGCGGAGAGGTTTAACAAGGTCGATTGGCTCTCTGATATAGCCGCCTCATCAGAACGCAAAACCATGGGTGCGGCCTATCGAGCCGAGATTTTAGCTGAACTTGAAAAAGAATCCGGCAAATCTGCTGCCCATCAGGAGTTTCTGTCAGCCATGTGGGATCTGGACGGCCCCAAAGAGACAAGCCGTATCGAGAAGCCTTCCTGGTATATCGAAGCGGAGGAACGCAAGACCGGCTTTCTGATGCGCTTGTCTCTGCCGATAGCGACAGAAAATACCAAGATCTCTGAACAGTCCATGTCCCCGCAGCAGAATTCGAGCCGGGAGGAATTGCAGATGTCTGAAGCTGACAAAAGCCAAATTTCTAATGATCAAGCATTCGATCATTCAGAAAACAAACGCATTTATCTGAATGTCCCATTCCGGGAAAAGAATGAGGCCAAGGAAGCTGGCGCAAAATGGGATCGTCGGCATAAATCCTGGTATGTCAATGATGGCGAGGATTTGAAGGCCTTTACCAAATGGCAGCAAAAGATCGAGGTCAACGAACAGGAAATCGATCCGATGCAGGAGTTTGCAGCTGCCTGCAGGTCAGAAGGTTTGTTGATCGACGAACCTGTCATGGATGGTAAATGGCATCGTGTTGCCGTCATCGGAGATGCAAAAGGCAAAACCAGCGGCTCTTATCGCGGTTTCATTGAAGGGATACCAGCTGGCCAAATCATGAACTTCAAAAAGGCGTCGGAACCCGTCAAATGGGTCTCAACCGGTTCCAAGGTTGATCCTGCAGATCTCGAACGCCTCAAGGCGCAGGCTGCGGCCCGGAAAGCAGAGCAACAGCAGGAACTGCAGTTCCAGTACAAGCAGGTGGCCAAACGCGCGTATGGCATCTTTGCAAATGCGATTGATGCCTCAAATGACCACGGATATCTGAAGAAAAAGCAGGTAACTGGTGAAACGCTTCGTGTGGATCGATCTGGAAACCTTCTTGTGCCGATGAGCAATGAAAAAGGCTTCATCGAGAACGTCCAGAACATCTCTTCCGATGGTACAAAAATTTATCTGAAGGACGGACGAAAACGCGGCCTGATGCATGTCATTCCTGGCAAAAAGAATAGCCCGCTTATCATTGCCGAAGGCTATGCGACGGCAAAAAGCCTCAACATGGCCACCGGCTTTAGTACCGTAGTAGCCTTCGATG
Source organism: Thalassospira sp. MCCC 1A02898 (assembly GCF_001618185.1). NCBI lineage: Bacteria > Pseudomonadati > Pseudomonadota > Alphaproteobacteria > Rhodospirillales > Thalassospiraceae > Thalassospira > Thalassospira sp. MCCC 1A02898. The sequence goes on from NZ_LPXK01000012.1 coordinate 416,567, forward strand.
GTGGAAACCTCCCGGTTATCGCGGAAGCCATGCGGCAACAGAACCCCGACCGGCAGATCCTCATCGCCGCTGATGATGATCACAAGCTAGTTGAAAAACTGGGTTTCAACCCGGGCCTGAAAGCAGCAGAACGGGCTGCAGATAGGTCACAGGCCCAGATCCTCAAACCCATCTTTACGAATGAGGAAAAGCTGCAAGGTCTATCTGATCACAATGATCTGCATGTTGCGCGAGGCTTTGATGTGTTCCGGCGCGAGATCCGCGAACAACTTTCGGAACTGGGTATTTCGACCAGCCGTGGCAGATCAACGCAGATCTTGTCCAAGAAACAAAAGACCCAATCAAGCCAGATGTCGGTTTGATTTCTTAAACGTGCCGACGGTCCCCGGATCGTCGGCACCCTCTCATCGATTTGCGACAGGATTGGGCATTGGCAACAAACAAGAGAAGACTTCTGGTCACACTTCCAGACGAAGAAAGCAAGTATCTTGATGATCTGTCTTCGCAATTGCGTCTTTCCAGATCAGAAGTTCTGCGACGTTTGCTTATGAACTCGCCGTTCCCGAATGCTCGTGATTTTGAAGCAGCCCAAGCGGTCCTTGATTTACTGCAAGTCAATGCAGATCTCGCTAGGCTCGGAAACCTTCTGAAACTCGCGCTTGATGAGCCACTGAGCGCCGATCTCTTACGTAAATTCGATGAATTGACGGTCTCCATCAGTTCCACCCGTGATGAACTGAAAGATGTCGTACGAAAGATTGATCGAACTATCGGCCGCGGTGCGAAATGATCGCCAAGAAAATCCCTAAACGACCGGATATACCTGACAATTACAAAGAACTTGCAGAATACATTGCAGCGGCTAAGGAGCCGGGTGAAAAGCTGGATAAATTCTGGATCGAAAACTGTGGTGCCGGCGAAACACTCGATGATCTCGAACTGGCCTTGCGAGAGGTCTACGCTGTCCGTCTGATGAAACCCGAGGTCACAGACAAATCATATCACATGGTAGTGTCATTCCGGCCGGGTGAGAAAGATCGACTTGCAGAACAAGATTTGAAGGATATCGCTTCAGCTTATGCGGAAGGCCTCGGCTTTGCCGAACATCAATATGTGGCTGGTACGCATATTAATACTGACAATTTTCATATGCATATCGCCTTTAACAAGATTCATCCCCGAACGCTTCAAGTCGTCAATCCTTTTCGGGATTTCAAACTGCTTGATCGCGTCTCGCGAAAACTTGAAAAACAATTCGGCCTGTTTATCGACCGGGGCATGGCACAGCGAGAAAAGCACGGGCCTAAATTGTCGCCTTCAGCTCGTGATTATGAGGCGCAAACCTGGCAAGAAAGTTTCCAGAATCACGTTCTTCAACATCGCAAAGATCTGCTCGAAAAAATCAATGGGGCGGAGGCATGGCAGGATGTGCACAAAATTCTTGACGAACATGACATCGAGCTTAAAAAACGCGGCAACGGTTTTGTTCTGGTCGGCCCTGACGGTCAGGGCATGAAGGCCTCAGCACTTGATCGTAACATGAGCAAATCCGCCCTTGAAAAGAAGCTCGGCGATTTTGTGCCACCGATTAGAGAAACAGTCGACAAACCCTCCCTTCCGAAGCCAACTAAACGACGCTACAAGCGTCGGCCAACAATGCGTCATCCACGCATGTCCCCACTTTGGCGTCGGTATCTGAACAGTCAGAAACCCGTGCATCGACGCAGCTCACTCCTGTCACGCACGATTTCAAACTGGAAACTGTTTCTGCTCAGTGAGGCGTATCGAGATCCTTTGGCCATGGTGTTTCTACTCGCCCAACAGGAATTCTTTCACTTGGTGTTTGGTGATGATCGTCCCACACCTGTATCCAAACTTACCGCTCCTGCACTTGCCGCCTGGCGTGAAGCCGGAAAGTGGGCGGACGCCAAAACACTAAACTGGCTCGCAGATACTCGTTCCACTGGACGCGGTTGCCGACTGGATGATGCCGGCAATCTTCTTGTGCCCTTTAAAGACGAGAACGGCTTTATGCAGGCTGTCCGCATATATGCGCCTGACCAAAAATCGATGTCAATCGGCAATACCAGTGCAAAAGGCTTGGTTCATGTCATCGATTCAAGAAAACAGATCAGTTCCGGGCCGGTGATCTTCACAACCGACTATGCCGAAGGGGTTAAGATTCATGATGCAACCCGCCGTCCAGTCGTAATTATCGCAGATCCACGTGAACTGCAGCTGGTAATCAACCGCTATCGGAAAACCAATCCTATGATTAAACCGGTTGTCTCAGGAACGGTCGATGCCAAGTTACCTGGTATCGGGTATGTTCAAATGCCGAACCAAGACGATCTTACCGAGATCCGACGCGCATTTTCCCGTGCGACAGGGGACGAGGTGTTTCTCGTCTGGGATGCCTGCCAGGAATGGGCAACCCCCGGCAACTCATCGTGGCTCAGATCCGCCGGCATTCGCGGCTATGGCGTAAAACTAACAGCAGATGGTAAGATCGCCGTTCCTCTCAAAGATCGTTCAGGCCGCTTGGAAAATCTCATTGTGATCGATCAAAAAGGGAACCAGAGAACCGTCAACGATCCGGTTGACGATATGCCCCTCTCCCATGTGATTGATCCCGCATGGCGGAACGAAAAAGATACCATCATCGTTGCGCGTGATTATGCCGATGCAGCAGCCATCCATCGGGCAACAAGGTGTCCCGTTGTTGTTCCAGAAACTCCGGACGACTGGCAGGCCACCCTTGAACAAACCCGCCTGCGATACAGTGACGCAACGATCATACTTGCTCTGGATAAACAGGAAGGTCCGTGGGAAAAGATTGCGACCGAAAAACTCTCCGCTCAGATCGTTCGGCCAGCACGCGCTAATACGTTCAAGGAATATGCCTTGCATGAGCCCTCCCGATCAGCTGCCCGTCTGATTGATCTGGGCCATGATCATTTCAATTTCGATCCCGATAAATCGAAATCCGAATTTGTAAAGCTTCAAGGGCAGGATGGCTCGGAACGTTTCGTCTGGGGTGTTGATATCACCAGCGCTGTCTATGAATCTGGTGCAAAAGCGGGCGACTGGATCACACTTGATATTTCGGAAAAGAAGAAAGTTCAGGTCTTGGAAAAACATCGTGATGATCAAGGCGTCCTTCATAGCCGCATGGTCACTACACACCGCAACGTCTGGAAAGCGGAAATCCAGCCTGATCCGGATCGATCTCCATCAATGACTGCGTTGCGCAATGAAATGGCCCTTCCAATTGGCGATGACGGGTGGCTCGCGTGGCAGGAAGCTGTTGCCCCGGACAAAAATGTAATGTCCGCACGGGTCGAAATGGGCTCTGAGAAGGCTTGGGCCGGTTTCCGTGTGGATGGTGCAGGAAATGTCCTTATCCCTCTCAAAGACGCTGGAAATCGCCTCTCTGCCGTCCAACGTGTTAACAATAGCGGATATGTTGAAACGCTGGTCGGTGTGGGCAGCGTTCAAGGGCTACATCACGTTATTGGGGGAGCTTTGTCAAAGGATCCGGACGATCCCATTCTTATGACTGATGACCTGATTAGTGCCATAGAACTCAATCGTCTTACAAAAAAGTCCGTTGTCTGGGCTGTTAAATCGGAAAATCTGGAAATTGTTGGAAAAAACCTGCGCAGACATAATCCAGATCGGAAGATTGTCATCGCTGCAACCGATGCGCATATGGCCATCGAGAACAGGCCGCTCGATCAAGCCAGGAAAGCAGTTATGGTCTCTGGTGCTGATTTGCTTTATCCGCCTCTATCTGATCCAGACAAGAAGCAAAATAAGATGTCATTCGGAGATCTTATTAAATCGGGACAGACCAAGGCTGTCAAAGCCGCCCTTAAGAAAGCGGGCATTGATGTCGAAAACAAGAAAAAAAGGCGGTCAAGAAGTCAGGGACAGGCTATCGATTAAGAAATGGCGATAGCCCATATTCCCTACTGGCCGGCCCTTCCGAAAGTTATCCTCATTCTTTCAGATATCTCTCGAAGGTGCCTTAAGGCTGGCGGGTTCATAATGTCGTTAAGACGACGGATTTGTTCGACCTGTTGACGGAATGCCTTTGCCCCCGAAGCTTCGAAAATTTCATCATGCACTCTGGTAACATTTTTGGCTTGTTCCAAGGCCTGTTGAAGACCGGCAGGCCTTAAGCTGTCGTTGATATGCTTCGCATACGAATGAAGACCTGATATCTGGTCAAGAACATTGACAGGCTCCTGATATCGTACCGGAGTAAGCTCCAGCAAACGTTCCCGAGCGGCTTCCATGCGCTCCGAACAGGTCACGCGCCATTTTCGCTGCAAACGTCGTCTGATGCTGGCTTCCTGCTCTGTCGTAATAGAGCGACCGTACTCAGAACCGATAACTCTATTGATTGCCGAAGTTGCACTTTGGCTAGGATTCTTCACCATTATGTCTGCGACACGCTCCAGACGTGCGGCATCGTCTATTCCAGTACCCTTTGGTCTTCCGCGAGCACGCTTCTTAGTCATTCAGACCTCCTGTATTCAACTGGGGTGGTTCAATTCCCAAAGGCTACCAAGGAGACGGGCCGCAATTCTATCGACAATAATTCCGGATGCAAAATTTCTTGCGACAAAAAATGATCTGGCCACGACAATAAATGCGCCCTGTAGCGACAATAATTCCTGATTGAAGCTAGATGTCCAGCTTTGGCCCCGGATTCTTCTTCACAGGATGCTTGATCGCTTTTTCTTTTGCTGGTGCCGCCTCACGCGCTATCGCTGTCGTTGAGGCGCTCATGATTTTGCGTGCCTCTTCATGGGCGGCTTCGCGGATCTTGCCGGCATAAGCACCAGGGACATCAAGATCACCTGCTTCATGAAGATTTCTTGCTATAGCAAGCTTGCAACGCGCTACGATTATCTCATGCTCTGGTGCAACTATGCTCTCAAGCTTCTCTAATGCCTGATAATAGGGCAGCAATGGCCGGGCAATTTCAGGTGTTACGCGCTCTGTCTGTTCGGGGTCGTGCTGTCTTTCTGCAACGCCCGTTCTTGCATGCGCTTGAGAGAAGATTGCATGTCTTGCTTCAATGATTCGAGCTCGGATGGCGTCAACCGAAGGGGACTTTCGGAGGTGTCCGGCTTCGCCTTGAGTGAGCTGATCGATACCATAACCGAAAGTCTCCTTCCAAAAGTCATCCATGGCAGGGCCATGCTTCTGATTGATTGCCTCCAACATACCGGGTTTAACGGAAATGTTCAATGCACCTGGATGCGCGGTCATCACAGCAGCAGCCATAACATTCCCACCTCTGTTTTCGAGAAATCCACGCAAAGAGGCGATGGTGCCACCCATTGTAAGTGTATCGTCGAAAATCAGATACTGCCCGCCTTGCGTTACAGGGCCGTCGAAGGATGGGTTGAATGCGAGGCGATAATCCGCACCCTCGCCTGTTCTGGCAACACGCTCGGCTTGGTATATTGACACATCGACTTCCAGCCCCAACCTGTTGCCCACCTCAAAAGCCATTGCCAGAGGTATTTTGTTATGTCCGGAAGCTTCTTCGGCGAGTACTGGAACGATACGAGGCCTGTTGTTGCCTATCACGCTTTGTATCTGCTCAAGCGTGCTGTCCCGTACCAGTCTAATGGCCATATCTTGCGCGGCCTCTGTATCCCCACCTTTCGCTAAGGAATATTCAGGTTGCTTCTGCAGCTCCCCCAGCTCTCCATTGCGGATTACTGGCGGGAAGTCTTTCCATGGTGCTCTTTCTGCCAAGCCTGTACCTCAAGCGCTATTTGATCTTGGATAGTTGCATTCATCTACCAACCAAGACTTGTCTACTTTGCCATCGATCATAAATTGGTGTTTCAGGCTTGCGAAGTTGCCATTTCATTTTTTCGGAAGTTTTTACCTTTCGAGCCCCGTGATGCCCGCCGTAAAGACTCCTGATGGTCAAGTTCTTCCACGCCCAATATGCACCCTCATTGTTGAGATATTCTTTGGTCTCGTCTTTATTCAGGAAAATCACTCCCTGCTTTTTCAGCTTGCGGACGATCACCTCCTGGACATCGCTAAGAGTGCCTGCAGGTAATGCAGCTACCCCTTGCAGGTCGGTATTGTTCCCCGGCGTCCAACCCTCTTCATCGCAATAGCTGCTGTCCCAGATATTTACGCGCTTGTTCCAATAACAATCCGTCCAGCTTGGTAAGAAAATTATATCCGTACTCAAACGACAGTTTGATGGGAGCTTTCTTCTTTCGGCTGCTTCAATAGCTTTCTTGTATATATCTGCCTGTTCTTTCGATGACAGAGTTTCAAATCTTTCTTTTGCGCGATTAAGCATTTGAAGACTGGGCCTGTCCTCACTGTTATCGCTGATATCGGTTCGAAGTAAATCTACCAGATCGAGCATGAGCTCCCAATGTGGTGAATTATAACTGAAGCGAGCCTGACGGTTCATCAAACCTCTCGCTATCCACTGGAATTCCTCAACGAACTGAGGTCTCTTCTCGTCCGGATCTATATCCAGCAGCGTGCAGATCCGTCGATAACGCGGATCATCCCAATCATATCGGGTTTCTCTAAGGTCGAGTATGGCGTCCAACAAATCAGAATCACCATAAAGATCCTCATACCTTGGATAGCCGACTGTTTCAGTCAATTCCGGATCAAGCAGCAATATACAGCATCTGTTCCGGAATGGAGCGACGTAGAAATGAAGCACCCGCCCGTTCTTCATTCGGATTTCAGTCGTTGGTCCATATTTGCCCTGGGCAACCCTGAAAACAGTGCTTGAGCGTGGTTCATGTGATGCCATGCGTGGCTCGGCGACCTCTCGCTGTATCAGCATTCGGATTGTTTGGTTTCGCGTCGCAAATAGCCGCGAACTCAATTCATCAAGCTTCGCCACATCGTCGTCATCCAGTTGCAGCGGTATCCTGTTTGTGTTCGTTGGCCCGTGACCGTCAGACATAATCCACCTCCATTATGAGAGTATGATCAGAATAGAGGTGCATATAAATGTCAACCCTTTTAACCGTTGAGTACGACTTGTCGTGCGAATAAGGCAGGATGATCGCGAAGTGATCGTTTGGTGATATCACCAAACCTATCCTGCCCAAGAAACGACAAGGTAAAGTTGTGTCAAAGTTGGATACAGATTGGCAACTCATGTCAATCTCGGACAAACTCCTGTAAAGAGACAGAAATCCTTCAAACTGTTGCAGTCCATCATTTTTTAGGCGAAAAACCTCCGCTTATATATTGCTTGCACACCTGTTTCTGCGCCGTGTAATCAAAAAAGAGAAAAGCAGGGGACCTCACGTGAGAGTAGCGATCTACGCACGTCATTCGACAGACCGCCAGACCACCAGCAGCCAGGATCAGATACTCAGGTGCGAGGGCTATTGCGAAGCCAAACAATATACAATCGAAGATGTGTATTTCGATGAAGCGTTCTCTGGTGCCCAGATGGAAAATCGTCCTGGCATAAGCAATCTTCTCATGGGTGCCTTTGATGGTCGCTTTGACAGGATCATTGCAGAAGACCTGTCACGCATCAGCCGCGACCAAGCAGATACGGCGAACTTCTTTAAAAAAATGGCCTTCCTTGGCATCGATGTCGAGACCATTACCGAGGGTGTGATCGGGGAGCTGCATATCGGCCTGAAAAGCACGATGAATGCTCTTTATCTGAAGGATCTGTCAGATAAGACGCATCGCGGCATGATTGCTTCAGTGTTACGCGGCGGCGTTCCCGGTGGCCGGACTTTCGGATACGAGATCGTTCGGGCGTTTGACGGGAATGGTGAATTGATCCGGGGTAAGCGTCGCATTGTCGAGGAGGAAGCCCAAGTTATCCGGGAGATTTTCGGACTGTATTCGACTGGCAGTAAGCTTCAGCATATTTGCACTATTCTTGACCGAAAGGGGATCGCGGCTCCTTCGGGCGGCAAGTGGGCACCAACGACATTGGTAGGCTCGCGCATTCGCAAAACCGGCCTGCTCCGTAACACGCTTTACAAGGGCGTAGTGACGTTCAACAGGATGCAATATCGCAAGCACCCAGACACGGGCAAGAAGCTCGCAGTGCTTCGTCCGGAAAGCGAATGGATACAGGTCCCTGTTCCCGAACTGCAAATAATCGATGAAAAGGAATTTGACGCAATTCAGGCGCAACTGGATGAAAGATCATCCAAGGTGGCGGAATATCGGAAAACCGCCAACCTGCGATCAGCTGAAGAAACTAACCAGATTTCGAAAACACGGATCAAGCACTGGCGACAGAGACAAATCAAATCGAGTGGAAAAGTTGTTGCTGTGTTCGCTGGCCGTCTTCGATGTGCCGAACATACAACCACGATCACAGCATCTTGGGCGGATCGATATTCCTGTAAGCAAAAGGGATGCCCGAACCGGGCGATCCGCTATGAAGAGCTATGCGATATCATCATTCGTGAGGCCATGCGCCTGACTTGTGCGGACATCGAAGCACATTATGGCCATGAAGCCATCACGAAAAGACGGAACGACCTGGATAAGCAGATCCGCAATGCGGAACAAAGACTGCAGGGAAAGCGTGATCGAGCAGCCCATGCCCTGAACACCTTCAAGGTGAACAGCGACAGTGCCGAGTTAAAGACGTGGTTTGAGGACAACACTGAACAAATGCGCCTTGTAAAGCTGGAGATCGCGCGGCTTAAGAGGTCACTTGAAGAGATAAAGGCCCCCGCAAATATCGCCGACATACATAAACGATTTCTCGCCCTGATTTCCAGATTACAGGTCTGGTCGCGTGAGCCTGAAACTGTTTCACAGCTCCGGCACGTGATGAAGAAATACACCATCACCGCGAAGTGGGATGATTCAGACCTGCGCTGGCATCGTACCTGCGAAATTGAATATGACTTTGAGGCCATGGCCCGTGTGCTTGGTAAAAAGAAATAGAACCGGCAAGATTTTGCCGGTTCTATTTCTTCACTCTGACTGACCGTGTGGAAATGTACTCGCAAGCGAATGAAACCAGCGATCTGGTTCATGAAGAAATGCGTCATATTCCGCAAGCTGTTCTCGCATGGTGCTGCGGTCGTCATCGGAATAAAAATGCCGCTCGATCTTGGAAGCCCGTTCAAAGTCTTCACTTACCTTCTCGCGAGCTTCCAGCATTCCCCCGATAATAAGCTCACGCAGATTGCAATCCTTCAGAATGGTCATGTCTTTTTCTCCTGTCGTCTTTAACCGGTCGATCAAAACTGAAAGCCGATTTGGCCTTTGTTGTCGGTCTGCGTTGGAACGCCTTGAAATGACGTACAGGAAGACCTTGCAAAATCAGGCATAGAGTTGCTCCTGCGTTGCCGATATTCGATCTCTATATTTGTCATTTTTTCGGCTTCGGCATATTGACAGAAGATTGCGGCAGCTGCTTCTTTGACGCTGAGTGGTGGCCATTCCGTGTAGAAATGCGAGCGATATCCTGTCTCGGAAATAAAGGGCAGACCGAGATCGATAGCGGTAAATCCAAAGCTGCTGCAGACATCCAGTGGGCAAGTAAAATCAACCAATGCCCGGCCATGTCTGGTTTCCAGAACAAACAACCCGTTCTGCCCCCAATGCGGAACTAGTCCTGCTTCTGCCATAAGTGCAGCTGTGATGGCAGTTCCAGCCCCATCCTCGGCAAAACTGCCAAAGCTGCCATTTTCCCCATTGGTCGCCGCAATGAGAGAGCGGAAAGACCGTGCCGCCGTACTTGCGGCATCCCCATCATTTGTCCGAACTGCATTATCAAATTCAAGAGCAATGCGCTTGGCTTCCTTGATATCTCTGTCTGTTACGTGGTGCATTATTCTACCTTTCCCGGTGACAACTGACTGACCGATCTGGCCAGTTCAACTTCTTCCCGTCGTCTAAAAAGGGTGAATGCCGTCAAGCTGAATATGGGATGTTCGCGCCCTTCCAGGGGCGAACAGGGACCCTGATTCTGCTTGACGGCAGAGGGCAAAGCCCTGATGCAGCAGCGCCACATTTACGGTGTTTCTATTATTGAGCTGTGTGGATCTGTGATCTGGTGGGCATCGCTCTATGCCGGCATTGCGTGAACCGTTACCCGAAAGGGCGGAAACCGCTTGCGGGTTCCGTGGAGGTTGGCCGGGGTCTGCTCCTGGGCGATAGCCCAAGAGCGGGCGGCGACCTACCGGAATAGAGTGAACCTCAACCCGTACCCGTTACCCGCCGCACTGACCTGCCCTGACTGGATTGCACAATCCAGAAGAAAATAAGCCATTGAAATTGTTGCGAATGTTGATTGCGCAAACATTCGCCAGAACAGTTCACGATATTTGCCTCTGGCAAAAGTGGCTAACCTGCACACCACAGATACCGGCAATCAACTAAATAAGTATCAAAAAAGTATTATATTGATATATTGCTAGTTCTGATTTGTGGAATGCACAATCCACAAATCATGCAGGCAGATCTTGCGGACGGTGTGTGATTCGTCCTTGTTCATGATCACAGAACAAAGCTTTATGCCCCTGGAACTGACGTTTGCCGAAGTCGGCATAGGATCTCACCAAGAAAATTCGCATGTAAGCTGAATGACTTGCACGCTATGTTGTTCATTGCCGCCTTCGTCTCATCATGCTCCATATTGACAATGAGAACACTTAGGACAATGTTCCTGTTATGTTCTCATTCATCGCCAGATATACACCGCTCAGATTCTTGCCCCGGCCGCTTGCCCTCGCCCGCGTGCCGGCAGGCTTCCCGTCTCCGGCCGAAGATTATATTGACCGGCAACTGGATCTGAACGAGTTCATCGAGCACCCGGCTGCAACCTTCTTTTTCAGGCTCGAAGGTGACAGCATGGAGCCCGTCATGCGCGAAGGCGATCTTCTGGTTGTTGATCGCGCAAAGACGGCCCGGAACGGCCATGTTGTTGTCGCTGTACATAATGGCGACCTGACAGTGAAACGTCTGCGTCGATCAGGCAACAACGCCTGGCTTGAACCTGACAATCCGAACTATCCCCGCCTGCCCTGCGCCGATGACACGGAAATATGGGGCGTTGTCCTGATCAACCTTCATTGGCCATCTCTATCATGATCGGTCTTGTCGATTGCGACTGTTTTTATGTGAGCTGCGAGCGCCTGTTTGACCCCAGTCTGCGTAGCCGCCCCGTCATTTGCCTTTCGAATAATGTTATATGACATTACTAACATTGTTCACATACACAAACTTCCTTGCTAACATGGCTGTTTAGCTGCCACAGTGCCCACAGACCTTACCTGCACCGCCAGCATGCTGGCGGTGCAGGTAAGGTCTGATATCACAGCCTCAAGATGACAAACAAAACCCGGTGCCCGACATTTGGAATGAGGGAAGCATGCGGACAGTTCCCTACTACACGGTTGCCAAAGCAGCGGATATCGTTCGACCTGCAACGATCACCCGCGATACCGAGTGGGATCAAGTGAAGAGCCACAGTCTCCCTATCGGTTTCCACTATCTTGTCTATGACGGATGCAGAATTGTTGAGCCGGTCTTATTCTATCTCCATGACAAATGCGTACGGTCCTCGAGAATTCCCTCGGTAGGAAACACACAAACAGCTTTAACCTATGACCTGTATGAGTGGTTCTCATATCTAGGCTTGTTTCATAGGGACTGGGACGCTGCTTGTTTCGATGACATCGAACTGTATCGCGACAGGCTTTTATGCAGCAAATCACCTAAAACCGGTAAACGATATGCTGTTGCAACAATACGCCGCAGGCTCGGCACCATAGTTGACTTCTATGAATGGGCGACCAGACAAGGCTTGATTGAATTTGATGCGAAAGAGTTTTACGAAGAACGTATCAAACCCCGAAATTATGCAATTACCCGGATGGCCCATGTCCAATCCGGCGACAATACGGTCAAAACGAGTAAACTGCTTCCGAGAACCTATAACAGTGAAACGGCTGAGGCATTTTCTCCCGAAGCTCTTCAACGAGTGCTCGCCGAACTTGGTTCGATCCCCGGAGACAAAGCTGATCGTCGTCCATGCAGAGACCGGCTGATTGCCAGCCTTGCTGTCGCCACAGGAATGCGACTTGACGAATGTGCCAACCTCACTCTGTCGCAATACAAGAATCTCAAGAAAGATGGTAGCTACAGCAACGTCGCATTGCCTCTGTATAAAACCAAAGGCCTGAAGCCGCGCACAGTTGTCATACCGGGCATAATCCATGATGATCTGCGACATTACGTAAAAACAGAACGGGCCCGTGCGGTTCGACGCGCGAAAACATCTGTCGAGGCTCTTTTTGTCAATCACGCCCATGCCAAAAGAAATCCGGGTGAAGCAATAACAGCTCATTCCATCTGGCGCCACTTTCAGCACGCGGTTCTGAAAGCCGGTCTTGTGTGCTCTTCCCATAAAAACGGCACCACCAGCCCCTCAGACAGACCTGAAGCCCTGCACAGCTTTCATCACCTCCGTCATACCTTTGCGGTTACCATGTATTTTGAACTGGTTCGCGCGGGCAAAGCAGAACCCTGGCTCAGCCTGCGAACATTGCTTGGGCATAGTCACATAACGACAACAATCAATACATATTTGCGGAGTGTACAAATTCGGGAAGCACTTATGACAGATACCCTGAATACGTATCTCAAGGCCCTACGCGATGGCTAGAAAGCGCATGGACAGATATTTTCTCACGCATCGTCCGGGTGAGGTACCTGCCTTCGACAGGAACAACCTGGCCAGTCCGGAAAAAGAAGAGAGAGAATACGGGGTTATTCAAAAGCTGGCACCTGACGGAAAACTGTGTCAACTCACGCTGAACTGTCCCCGTACTGCAAAATCCAACCGCGGCAGTGCAGAGATCAAGGTCAGTGACGATTGGCTCAAAGCCGAATATCTGTCTGTCCCGTTTGCTACGGCCATTTTTTCTCACATTCGCAAGTTTGGTCCCTCTACCCAAACCAACAAGGTTCAAGCTCTCAATCGCTTCTTTGCTTTTATTTGCGAACAGGGAAAAGCACATTTTGAACTGTCGGATCTGACCACAACTCTTTTTAATGAGTACATTTTCTGGCTCGACACCCAACAGCTTACAAGTAAAACGAAAGCCGGGCTAATCTCCCCACTCCGTGTTGTGTTGCGCTATCTCAAACAAAATCCACAATATACAAGAAAAGTCCCCGGGGATGCTTATATTAAGCCAAACCCTTGGCCGGGCGTAAACGAGCAGGTTTCTCATCGATCAATTTTAGCTATCACCGATCTTGTAACGATTGAGCGCGTCTGCATCAAAGAAATGCAGACATGGATGATCAAATGGGAAGAAGGAAACCATCTCATTCAATCTGGCAGGGAACGATTACAGGCTGGCGCGTCGCCCACTGAGCACAAGCTTGAGACACTGCTGGCAGCTATTGAAGATCAGTATGATGGCTATGTCACGAACAGCAAACAATTCTTTGCTGACTGCGAGGGCCGGAGACGACAAATCGAGTTTTTCGGAGGAATCAAGGGTATTGCCCCGTGGCTGTATGCAACGAAGCGCGCTCTGGTCCCGTTTGTCGTGATGATGGCAATCAGGACGGCCTTCAATCCGGAAACCATACTGGCTTTACGAAAATCCGCCCTGCGGGAGAGCTCTTTACTTAAAGGAAGTGCCGAACTGGCTCCGAGATATCGGGTGGTCGGCGGGAAGAAACGTGCGAGAGGAGACCAGGTCCGAACCTATCCTCAAGACAGCACAGAGATTGATAGCCCGATTTCCATTTTCAACAATGTCAAAAAGCTGACCCGACGACTACCAAATGCCGAGCACGATCCCGACCATGATATGCTCTTCATATTTCAGGGCAGAAATTACGGAAGGGTTCATCATTATCTCAATGCAACCTGCACCTTCCCTAACGCACTTTCTGCTTTCAGGAAAGATAATCAACTCCCTGATTTCAGCTTGTCGAACATTCGCCCCACCATCTCGGAGATCGTCAATCAACTCAGTAACGGGGATATCAAGGCACAGCAGGCAATTCTCAATCATTGGCGCACAGAGACAACGGAAACGCATTATGTGTCGGAAGCGGCCCGGCACCGCAGACGGGAAACATTGGGCAATCTTTTGAACCGACGGGAACGATATATCCAGACATCCGGAAAGTCCGATGACCGTATCAATATTCCAGACAATACAGGTCGCGCCGCAACGCCGGGGTTTGAATGCACCGACCCCTATGATTCTCCTCTCGCATCCCAGTCCACAGGACAACTCTGCACCGCCTGGGGAGAGTGTCCGCTATGTCCTCGCGCCGCCGTGATCCCCGACAATTCACACGCTTTGGCACAACTGCTTCATCTCCACAATGCCATTGAGAAAGCACGTCACGATTTACCGCCAGGTCGCTGGCTATATTGGTCAACGGTACAAAAGGCCCTGAACAATTGGCTCAGCAAGTTCCCGGCCAAGAGTGTTTGGCATGGGGCCAAAAACATTCAAAGAACCCACGCCATTCTGATCGAATGACATGAACCCTATACAAACCGCTACAGCATATCATCTCATGGCAGCGGAAGATCTGCGGGAAACGAGGATCAACCGCCATTCCCGCTGGTCTGATGACAGATGGTTCTTCGACAATCTGACGCCAGGTCACGACGCTGCAGCCAGCACCATACGCTGGGATTTCATCATGCCGGACGGCAGTAAATTCGTTGATCCTAAATGGGCGATATTGCTCGACGCGCATCGTCGACTGGTCTGGTCATTGATTGTCGACCCAAGACAGCGACATAGATACAAGCCGGGCTCAATGGGCAAGCTCTCCCGGCGGGTTCATTATCTTGCCCGCTGGATGGGCAAATCCGGCTACGCTCATTTCGGCGCGCTTGATACCTGTGCTTTTGACCAGTATCTCGACAACCTGCTCATCGACAAGCAGAATAAAGCCAATCTCAACGCCGTGTATCTTATGGAACATCTCGCATTGCCTGTTTCTCTGGGATATCAGGCCCCTGTTCTGGCAAAGGCGGGAATTCCTGTACCGGGCAGCGCCCCCCTGGCATGGCATGACAGCGTTCGAGGTCGCGAAACAGCTGGCAGGCCGGGAACAGGGATCCGTCCCGCCAGTCCCCGACCCCATATTTTTGCACATAATGACCAGCGCCTTGTGCATGCTTGACGCGGCAGAGGATATTATTTTACAGGCTCGGCATTTCGCGGACACCAAAGACCTGCAGGTTGCCGAAAAACATGCACCAGACAGGAAGCATTTACGCGATCGCATGAACTCTCTGACTGACGCGTGCCTGATCCTCATCCAGGGATTGTCGGGTATCAGAGTGAGTGAATTGCTGGGACTGCAAGCCTCTGATACGCCACTGGCGCAAAATGCCTTGCCCGATTGCATAAAAATTGAACCGTCGGCCAGCGGTCTTCATGAGATATTTTACCTTTCCGGTCATCTCTACAAGGCAACGAAGTCTCCCCGCCCCGTTACCTGGGTCACCGGACTGCGCCCGGTCGGGAGTGACCACCTTCCAGTTCCGGTCAAGGCAATATCTGTCATCGAAAGGTTGTACGCCCCCTGGCGCACTCGAAGAAACATCAACGAACTGATTATTGGTTTTAGCCGAGCAAAAAGCCTGACCAAAGATGTGAAAGCCCATACTTTAAGTTGGGTCAATCGCTGCCAGAGAAGGTTCTTTGTCAGAAGCGGTGTAAAGGATTGGACTGTGACCTCTCATCAATGGCGCAAATCCTTCGCCCAATATGTCATCCGAAGCGACAGTCGCATGCTCCCGGTGCTTCAGGAGCATTTCAAACACATCAGTATGGCGATGACGGAACAGGGATATATAAATGCGGATCCAGAACTGAAACAGATCCTTGATGATGCTGCGGTTCAGTCAACGGTCTCTCTCATTGGCGAAATGATTGCCGGCAGAAAAACCGTCTCGGGGGCCCTCAGTGGAAAACTGAAAGAGACTGCGAATCAACTCGGAAAATCTCTGGACAACCGTCCGGAAAATGACCGCCCACGCGATATTGAAGAACTCGTTCGTACCTCGGGTATACGGGCACATGATATTCGCTGGGGAAAGACATCCCTCGGAACCTGCCTGTTTCGACAGGGAACCGGGAATTGTACCATCGGTTGCTCTGCCCGATGGGTGATCAGTGCCCCTCTATGGTCGGCCGCACGCCCGGATTTATGTTGGGAATGTCAAAATCTTGTCCTTGACGAGACTCATTTGCCCTTCTGGAAAGACCGCCGGGCCAAATTGCAAGATGATCTGAAAACGGCAACAACCAATGATGACTTTGCTCTCGCGCAACTCTGCAAACAACGCCTCGAACAATGTATTATGGTGCTAAACAAGCTTGAAAATACTGAAACGACAGCTACAGAAAACAGCAATCCTGGGTAATCGAACCATGTCCTCTACATCTGTTGAAACAGCATTCATGATGGCGATTGATCGGCTACTCGCCCGCAATGTTCTCAAAGCGAATTCCAGCGATGTATCCAAAATCAGTAAAAGTGTGGTTGCGCGCGAAGCCGGGCACAGTAGGACAACGCTGTACAAATATCCAAACGTGCTTGCACGATTGAAATCACTTGAAGCCACAACGAAACCGTCAAAGCAGAGTAAAATAGTGAGGCTGCGCCAGGAAAATGCCCGACTGGAGCAAGAAAGCAGAATGGCCAGAGACCTGATGGCAACAATGCTGCTTCAAATGCGCGAGATGGAACGACAAACAGATTCAGGAATTCGTCAGGCAGTACGTATGACACAAGCAGAAGGTTCTGATAAGTAATGGCTTTCCACGACACAGGAAGGCCCTTAACAAGCCTTTTACATTAATCATGGTGGCTACGCCAAGCCTCTGCTAAGGCACATGTCTCCCATCTTCCATAAATCATCCCCACGTACGACAGATCACTTCCTCAGATCAGTAGAGAGACGCCTCCCCAAATTTATGCCTCTGCCCAGTCTGCCAGATTGACAAACAGCCCGAACCAGATTGACCATAGGCCAAGGGCGATGAAAACAAAGCCGGTCAACCAGCGGCGCGCGCGCATCCAGTCGGTAAGCCCGACCAGAAACGAGGCAAATCGCGGCACGACAGAAAACGGCACCAATGGAAGTGATAGCGACAGAGCAAAGACGGTCATCAGGACGAACCCCATCGCGGCGGAACCTGTTGCAGTTGCCGCTCCCATCAGGCCAAACAAGATCGGTGCGGCACAGGCTGGAATGTTCAGGCCGAACGCAATGCCCTGAACCCACGGGTTGCGCGTAACCCGCCAACCATCCGGTGCTATGCGGATACGCTGAAGCAACCGTCTGCCTGCACCGGACAGGAAGACAATCCCGATGACCATATAGATCCCCCCGAACACCAGCCATACGTTGGTCTGAACTCCGATCATGCGTTGTCCCAACATCACGGTCACACCACCGAAACCGCCCATGACCAACAGGCGTGCGAGCATGAATGCTGACAAGGCTCCGATCCGCCTACGCATTGGACGGTCGCACTGGCTGTTCAGAAACAGCATGTGTGCGCCAATCGTGCAGGGTTCGATAAACCCCAGCAAACCCAGCCCAAAAGCAAGACCGGTCAGATTGAACAGGTCCGGTGTCACGATTGCAAATTCCTCATTATCGCCACATGGCATCACCCGGCACAGCAAGACAGTTTGGCAACATCCTTGCCAAAACCCTGGGCGGCAAGTTTCAGTCCCTCGACGGTCGTCAGATACGGAAAGATCGTGTCACCAAGTTCTTTTGCAGTCATGCCGAAACGTAAGGCGATGACCATTGTCTGAATGCTGTCACAGCCCTCGGGTGCCAGTATCTGAGCGCCCAGCAAGCGGTCAGTTGCTTCATCTGCAATGAGTTTTATCAAACCGCGTGTATCATGGGCGGCAAGTGATCTGGGCACCTGATCAAGCGGTACGACAGATGTCTTGACCACAAAGCCCCGTTTCTGTGCCTGAACCTCGGAGAGACCTACTCCTGCAACTTGTGGATCGGTGAAGACAATCCAAGGCATCGTTGTGTTGTCATATGTCCGTTCGTCATGGTTATAGGCATTTAGTGCCGCAAGTTTGGCTCCGTAAGCTGCCATATAAACGAACTGGTCGCGTCCGGTCACATCGCCCGCGGCATATACATCGGGACGCGTTGTCCGCATATAAGCGTCCACAACAATTCCGCCATTCGAATTTACTTCAATTCCGGCCGTTTCGAGTCCTAATCCGTTTGTATTCGGCTTACGGCCCGTCGTTACCAGGATATGTTCAGCAGAAAGAACCTCAGCCTGGCCATCAACGTTAATGGTCAGTTCCGTTTTATCATTCTTCCGTTCAACCCGCTCATAGGTGAGGCCCGTGCGAACGGATACCCCTTCATTCCTTAACTCCTGAGTGAGCGATGCAGTAATTTCCGGTTCTGCTTCGGGAAGAAGCCGTGACCGTGTCACCAGCGTAACCGAGCTGCCGAGCCGTGCAAACATCTGAGCCAGTTCACAACCGATATATCCCCCGCCAATCACGAGAAGTGATTGTGGCTGCTGATCAAGTTCAAGTGCCGTTGTGCTGGTCAGACAAGGGACATTCTCAATGCCCGGAATATCGGGAAATGACGGGGATGTGCCGGTTGCAATGATTGTCTTTCTTGCAACAAGCTTTTTGCCGTCAAGCAGAAGACCGCTGTCATTAAATACAACATCCCCTTCGAGATAATTGATGCCATCATATTCGGGCAGCAGATCGATATATTTCTTCTGACGCAAACCGGAAACCAGTTCATCCTTGGCTTTGATCAGCGACCGCCAGTTGGCAACATGGGCGTTGCCGGCAAGGCCGGGAAACCGCGCTGCCGCCCCGGCACCATGCACGGCCTCTGCGGCCCGGATCATGGTTTTAGAGGGCACGCACCCGACATTGACGCATGTGCCGCCAATCATCCCCTTGCCGATAAGTGCGACCCTTGCGCCCTGTTCAGCGGCCGTAATCGCCGCCGAAAAACCGGCCGAGCCCGCGCCGATGACAGCAAGATCATATTCCTGACCCTGTTTGCGGGGCGTGCAGCAATCATTCATGTCGTTCCCCTTTCCGGGAGGCTGGTTTGTGTGGGACTGGTTGCGTATCGGTGCTGCAGCAGATGCGTGCCCGGTTGCGTTGCCGATAGCCGTAAAGCACCAAGGCGATGAACAGGATCAATCCGGGTATGAGGACATAGTCGATCCAGCCCAGCCATGCCGAGAGGCCGAAGGCCCCGAACGTGACAACGAGGATGGGCGTAAAACAGCAGATCGCGGTAACAATTGTTCCGGTGACCCCGGTTTTGAAAATGGTGTTGTGGTGCAATGTCTAATCCCGCGCCCTGGCCGGATAACCGGCATTTGTCGAAGCGGTCCCAATGGTTTCACCACTGGCAACGGATGGATCGAAGATGACCGTTGCGGTTTTGGCATCGAAATTGATCTCGACTGCCGCTACGCCGGTGACAGCTTCCATTGCGGTTTTAACCGTTACCGGACACAGGGCACAGGTCATGTTTTCGATGTCGAAAACGGTTGTTTGTTCAGCCTGCGATGTGGCACTGGCTGCTTGTGCCGCAGTCGGAAGAAGACCTCCCGGATGCATGGCAGCCAGTCCCAGAGCAAATGCCCCAGCCACGATAATGTCTGTTCGTTTCATGTCGATTTCTCCTAATAGAATAGCGATGCCCACCAGTTGATTGTCAGGGCCAGCCCCACCAGCACGGTTGAGAACCACAGGACGGATTTGGTGATCAGGGCGGATTCGGGGCGGGCGCAGTAAGATCCTTCGTCGCACGCCGGTTTTGTCTTGAAATAGACCTGCCAGAACCCCAGCCCGATGAATATCAGTGCCACCGTCGCGAAGAGGGGTTTGTAAGGTTCAAGGGCCGTCAGATTGCCGATCCAGGCCCCGGATACACCCAGCATCAGAAGCAGGAGTGGTGCGACACAGCAGGCCGATGCAAGAATGGCCCCGGTCACACCGCCAGCCGCAAGCAGACCTCTTTTTGCCTGTTTCCCGTCATCGGGCGATAAAGGGTCCGGTTTGATATCGTTCATGTGATTTGCCTCAAGCTCGTTCCTGATCCAAGCTACAGTCTGTAGTTGCTACAGGCTCAAGAGGGTTTTGACCTTATGGACGATCACAATTCCGGGAGGCTATTGAAACGTGCCGAACTGGCGAAGGTGACGGGCTGTCACCCTGAAACCATCCGCTATTATGAAAAGACCGGCATGATGCCCGATCCGCCACGCAGCAAAGCGGGTTACAGGCTGTATGATGAAGCACATGTTTCCCGGTTGCGGTTCATTCTGCGCGCCCGCGAACTGGGGTTTTCGATTGAAGATATCCGGGGATTGCTTGATCTCATGGATGGTGAGCTGCAAACTTGCTCGGAGGTCAAACAGCGTACGGAAAGCCATCTTGCTGACGTGCGCGTAAAAATCGCCGACCTGAAACGGATCGAACAGCTCTTGGCGGAGACGGCTGCACGATGTTCGGGAGAAGACGTACCGGAATGTCCTGTGCTGGAGGCACTGTCATGCACTTAGGACAACAGCATTTGATGTCGGCAATGCCGGAAGTGAAAGAAGCAAGATATCAATTCTTGCGATGTTACAGGCTAGACGTCAAATCGCGGTACGCATCCATCAACGGACGATCCTCGGAGACATAGTCCGTATGCTCCTGATCAAGTTTTTCAAGTGCTGCCAGCATGAATTCGGCAATATCAAGCCTTTCCTGCCAGCAGGCATATCTGAAAGCATGTAAAATGACATGCTCCAATGGGTCGGTTTCGGAAGACATTATTCTGCACCTCCTTCATATCGAGGTTAAAGGCTACGCTATCCAGCAAAAGGAAGGTCAACAGAATTCTTCCGGACAGGCGGGATCAGCCGATAGACGACAGAACAGGAAATGTTTCCAGCAGCCAGAACGCAAAGGCGGACATATAACCGGTCACCATGGCCACGCCCATGACAATCATGATCAAGGCCGCCGCGGCACGAAGGAACCGCCCGAAACGCCCTATGGATTTCAATCTGGCAGACAGGCTCTCGGTGAACAGTGCCGCCAGGAGAAACGGCACACCTAGCCCCACGGAATATATGGTCAGCAATGCAATACCATCGCTGACCGTTGCCGACGCGGCGCTGACGGTCAGAATGGCGCCGAGAACAGGACCGATACACGGCGTCCAGCCGAACGCAAAAGCAAGTCCAAGAGTATATGCCGAAACCACACGCCCACCAGGCAGATCAAGATGAAAGCGCGCTTCCCGCATCATCCACGCCGGACGGAGCGTTCCCAGCATGAACAGCCCGAACAGAATGACAATGCCGCCACCAATCAGATTCATCTCGAACCGGTATCCGAGCAGGAACTGACCAAGTGCTGTTGCACTGGCCCCCAGAAGGACGAAAACCGTGGTGAAGCCCAAAACGAAACACAGGCTGAAACCAAGAGATGACAATCGACCAACTCGGATTGCCTCCGTTCTGGTCGAAAGAGAGGCACCACCCGCGATATAGGAGATATATCCGGGAACCAGAGGCAGCACGCATGGCGAGAGAAACGAGATGAGGCCTGCGGCGAACGCGCTTATTATGCCGATATTGGAAAGTTCAGGCATTAATCTGTATTCCGTAAAATCAGGAACCAAGTATTCAGAGAACAGGAAGGTCAGCTAACCAAACAGTGCTAAGCCTATCTTTGTTCAGGGCTCTTTTCCTACTTTTGAGAACCAGTCTGTTAACTGATCGAGCCACCCCTTTTCAACAGGCGGCTTTGGGGGGTGGACAGCGTTTGTCAATCCGTTCACGTAAAGGATCAGATTCATCTGATTGAAACTCGTGCCGTGAAAAATACCGGCATGGCGGGTATTCCGATCGATAATATGAATCATCGGCGCAGACCCGTCACGCTGGCTCAATTTGGCGAATTTATCGGCAACAGTTACAGCACTGATATCCGAAGACGGCATAACAGGCCGCCAGTTCACCAGATCCCAAGAAGGAGTATCTGAAAAATCTTCGGAATGAACGGTAATGAACGTGACCATTTCCCGCATCGGGCTAATATTCAGCCTCGCCTGAGAGGACGCCAGTAGGGTTTGCTGTTCTGCACAGGCTGCACCACAATCCCTTGGCACAAAACTTAAAATAAGTATCTGATCATCAAGGTCGCTCAAATTAAAGCGACCTTGATTTTGGTTAAAAAGTTCTATCTCTGGAACCTTTCCGGTGTTTGTCACCTCAAAATATGGCTCTTTATCCGCCATCACCTCGTCAAGGTGTTCACCGGGATGATTCGCAAAAGCTGGTGAGGCCGTCAACGCCAGGATCAAAAACAACCACCGGATCATTCTGTTTCCCCCTGCGGCCCGGCGGCAGCTATGCCAAGAATGGCGACGTCAATGCTAATCTCGCCTGCGTTTTCAAAGCGCAATGTCATGGGAAACTTCTCACCTTCACGGAGTTTTTCATGCAATCCCGTCAACATGAGATGCATTGCCCCCGGCGCCAGAGTGACCGGGCGGTTGGCCGGAACATCCAGAGCCATGACATGTCGCATCCGGCGAACATCATCGACCTTGACGACATCATGTATCATCACATGGTCTGCCACAGGTGTAGTGATTTCCAGAAGGCGGTCGGCCGCAGCACTTGTGATCGTAAGATATGCCACCCCCGGACGGGATGTCAGGATCGTGGCACGTGCCCAGGCGTCAGATATTTCGACAAGGCTCTCGGCAGAAACCGGTAGTGCTGTCAGCAAGGTCATAACGAGGGCGATGGCGGTTCTTTTCATATTGTATTCCCGTTCATGATCGCAAGAACCCGGATTGCCATGTCTTCTGCCGACTGGTCTCCTTCCCGAAAGACAGTCTGGTAACGGCCATCCGGTGCCATCAGATATATATGCCCGGAATGGGCCATCAAATAGCCGTCCGGTGCGGTATCGTCGTCCAGCTTTTCGGAATAGACCCGGAAGGCTTCGGCGGCTGCGGCAACATCCTTTTCGCTGCCGGTCAACCCGATCAGGGCCGGATGAAAGGCCCCGACATATTCCGCCATGACGTCAGGCGTATCGCGTACCGGATCAATAGTAATGAATAACGGTGCCACGCGGTCTGCTTCAGGCCCCATTCGGTCAAGCGCATCTGCCATATAGGCCAGTGTGGTCGGACAAACATCAGGGCAGTGTGTGAAGCCGAAAAAGACAAGTTGCCAACGCCCCGGGAAGCTTGCTTCGGTTACACGGTTTCCCTGATGATCGGTCAAGGAAAAATCGGAGTGAATTGCGGCTTCTCCCGTCCCTTCGGCCCCCGACGACATCTGCTTGTGGTCGGAAGCCTGAAAGATATATGCGCCGCCAAAGAGTAGGGCAGCAAGAACAACCATCCCCCATAATATAGAACGGACGAAACGTAACCGGTTGAAATTATGCGATGTCATGAAACGATCCCGTGGAAAATCCCGCCCGGGTATTTGTCCCGGGCGGGTGCCATGTCACGATGTTATTTGTCGGAAGGCTGCGGCATGTGATCGGTCATAGCAGCCATCATTTCAGTACACTGCTCCATCATCGGCCCCATCTGGCTCATCATCTTCATCATACCCATCATGCCCTGCATATCCCCCATGCCTGAATTGCCATCATGCTCCATCATCGGGGATTGCTTGTCCGGAGTTTGGGCTTCCTGGGCATATAGGGCTGTTGTCGCCAGTCCCGCGACCATCATTGTGGCAAACGCGGTGAGTTTGATTGATTTACGCATCTCTAACATTCCTTTCGGTTGTGGACTCATGTCCCGACTGGGGTGTTACAGACGCTATATTTGCGCCTGATGCAGCCGGGGACCTTCCGGCCTCGTTGCCGGGAAGACTGTTTTTCGGGGTTTCATCGGATGAAGGGGCGATATCGCTGGCGCTCTTTTGCGATGAACAGGCCTTTTTGTTCATGCACAAACCCAGCGCACACATCGCCACGCACGGCAGAACGGAGACGAGCAATGGCGCGATACCGGCGGCAACCAGCCAGCTCCAGTTAAATGCAAGCCCAGCGACAAGGGCAGTTCCAGCCAGCACAAATACACCGCGACGTCCCTTCAGGTAATATCGAACGGCATGAACCACGTCATGCCCAAGCGAGGTATTACCGGATTTGGCTTGTTGTATCTCGGTCATAGGAGTTCCTTCCTCAATCGGTGTAGATGTGGGATTTAAGAAAATCTATCATCTCTGCTGTCGCCCATTCGGTCGGTCCGACAAGTCGACCAAGCTCGCGGCCGTTCCTGTCAATCAGAAGCGTCGTCGGTAAACCGGGGATGCCCAGAGCCGTCGTGGTTTTCATGGTTGGATCGATGAAGAGGTCCAGATTCCGGATGCCGATTTCGCTATAGAAATCCTGCACGACATCCGCTCCGGCCCGGTCGATTGACAAAGCGATAACTTTGAAGACCGAATTGCCAAGTTCGGCCTGCAAGGCATCCAGGGTTGGCATTTCCTCGCGGCAAGGAACACACCAGGTCGCCCAGACATTCAGCAAGACGACCGTTCCCTCAAAATCACTCAGTGTCACAGGCCGACCTTCGGCATCCTCAAACCCGAACCCGGGAAGAGGCCGGGGAACATCATGCATGACAAACGAGCGGTGTTGAAGCTGCCTTGCATTGTCCGTCGCCTGATGGGGGGCATTCTTCTCGTTGCGTAACGAAACTATGGTCAATGTGGTAACAACCACCAGTATGATGCCAGCGGCAAACCCCACTTTCAGGTTCATATACACCAAGAGGCTCTTCATCGAGGTGCCTCCGCAGTTCCGGCACCTGAGGCCTCATTACGCAATTTTTCGACCCTTGGCAGAATGGTCTCGGCCAACACTTTTTCCGTTACCGGCCCGACATGCTTGTAAGCAATGTTCCCTTTTGCATCGACAACGAAGGTCTCAGGGACGCCATAGACGCCCCAGTCAATTGCCACACGCCCGTTAATGTCCGCGCCGGTTCTCGTATAGGGATCGCCAAGGCTATCGAGCCATTCTGCAGCGTCGTCAGGTTGATCCTTATAGTTCAGGCCATGCAGTGGGACGGTGCCGTCGCGAGCCAGTTTCATAAACACGGGATGCTCTTCGCGACACGCAACACACCAGGAGGCAAAAACATTGACCAGCGACACCTCACCTCTGATATCTGTACTCGACAAACCTTGTGTTCGACCTTTTACCGGTGGAAGGTCAAATTCCGGGACCTGTCTACCCAACAGGGCAGAGGGGAGTGTGTTGGGATCAAGAGTTAATCCCTTCGCTAGGGCCACACCCAATATCAATGCTATGCCAAGCGGTAAGAAATAGATCAGCCGGTTGAACCGTTTCTGCGGGCGATGTTCTTTGGGGACTGCAATCATCTCGCCCTCCCGTCTTTAAGATTGAGATTGTGCTGGAATTCGCGTTCTTCGTCCGACCAGACACTCTTGATATAACCGAGTACCGCGATGATCTCCTCATCACTCAGCACATCCTCAAATGCAGGCATATCGCTCTCATACCCCGGCACGACAGCGCCAACCCCGAACTTGGTGATCGCAAACAGTTCCTGATCGCTATGGCGCCATGTGTGGCCACTGGCATCGTGTGGCGGCGCGGGCATCCGCCCGGTGTCAAGGCGGCGCTTCCAGTTTTTCTGCCCCTCAAGATTTGAGCCATGACACGATGCGCAAAATTCAACATAGTCATCCTTGCCCAGTGCTATCTGTTCCGGAGTGAGCGGCTTTTCGAGAAAAGTCAGATTCTCGGGCTTCGCGCTGGCATCCATCACGCCGAACAACAAAGCCATGCCGACGCCAGCCATTAATCCGGTGACCATTGATCCGGGCGATACCGCACTCATTTCCCGCCCCGAAGATATTTAAACAACGCGAGAACGCTCATGATCAGGATCGCAAGGATCAGAAGAAACACAAGACCGCCTCCTGCCATCATCAGCATCATCATCGGGCCACCCATCATCGAACCATCCATCATCTGTCCAAAACACTCATTCATTGGCGTAAACGGCAATGCCGTCCTCTCCGAACGCATAGGTTTTCAGCGTCCCGGTTTTTTCACGTGCCATGCCCGGCGCATTTGGTGGCATGCCGGGCAGCGTGATACCCGTTATATCCGGGCGTTCATCAAGCATCCGTTCAATGATCTCGGCGGGAACCAGCCCGCTTACGACATATCCGTCAATCTCGGCCAAATGGCAGCCCAGCCCTTGCTCCGGGACACCGGCGGCAACGGATCGCTTGTCGAAATCGCGATCATCGACACGGGTAACCTGATATCCATTGGTCTCAAGATATTCGCCATAGGCATCACAGCATCCGCAGTTCGGGTCCCGATAGATTGTGATCGATTTGCTTCTCTCACCAGCTACTGTCACGTTCGTTTGCGCCTCTCCTTTTCCCGGAGCAAACATTGTAAATGCAGCACTTCCGGCAACAGCCAGAATCGCAACACCTGTCACAATCACTAATTTTCTCATCTGTTTCTCCATCATCATATGTTCGCAATGGCGGTCCACGTCCTGCCACCGTCTGGGCTTTGTAAAACCCCGTCGTTATTCACAATTACGAGATCATCAGCGCGTAGCGGATGAACCGCGAGTGCTGTTGCGATAACTTCTGAACGCTTTAACCAGGTGACACCCGCATCCTGCGATTGCCAAATTCCGGATGGCAATCCGGCATAAAGTGTGGCCGGTCGCGATACCGCACTGACCAGCGCACTCACAGGTTCACCCTCAGGTAAGGGTACTTTGGGAGTTGCCTGCTTTCCGGACGCAAGAGCATCCATGGCATCGCCCGGCTGAACATCCTGCCAACGGCAGAAACAATCCGGCACACGCGTTACACCGGTATCGGTTCCGGCATATAGCCAGATCCCACCCATTCCGGTTGCCAGATCGACTGAAGACAGTGCTGTCAGATCTCGCTCGGCATTCGCTAACCATGGCCGGTCCATGACAAACACCCATGACTGACCAGCATCATCGCTCTGCCATAAGCCGTCACCGCGAATGGCGGCATATATGGTATCTGGGTTTGTCGCCGCAGTTGTGATGGCAGTGACTGCCGCTTTTGGCAGTCCTTGCCCACGTACGTCCCAACTTTTCCCGCCATCTACAGACAGAACAATCCTGCCGGTATCCAGACCACCAATAACTCGGCCCGGCCGTTCCGGATGTGTTGCAAGTGTGAGAATGGAACCTGCCGACATCTCCGGCAATGTTATCCAGTTTCGATCCCTATCGCGATACAGAAGCAATGACCCGCGTGCAATAATCAGCGCATTGCTATCAAAAGCAATTGCACTGTTTGAGCTTTCACTAACCGCGGCAAGGGTTGTTGCTGGCAACAGGTAGAGGCCAGCACATGTCACGAGACCGCGAAGCAGCGCACGTCTGGAAACAGAGCCCGCGACTATGGTATTTCTTTTCATATGCAAGTTTCTCAAGGAGTTGGAGCATCAGAACGTAATCCGAATCCCGCTCACAATGATCCTATAAGGTTTGATCTTCAGAGGCCGGGCACCAGTAAAAGCGGGACGCTCAAGGCCGGGGCGGATTGCCGCCTGCTCGTTGAGTGAAGCTGAAGCTATGCTTTGGTGCATGTCGCGACTGCGCCAAGAAATACCGACCAAAGCCGACATTTTGGCACCTGTAGATCGGAAAACATGATTTCCAACCTTGTCTGAAGAAGCTGTAAGGCCCACAACAAAAATTGCGGGCACGAAGCATGTCATGAGAAATCGCGGTGATGCCCCATGACACTGATATCCTCAAACCAAAACGGATTAAGGAGATATCAGTTCAGAGTGTTGGTTCTGGGAGGGAATGGATCGGGAGAGTTTGAGCGGCCGGTAAGGCTGCCTGTCGGCCCGAAATGCTCGACTGAGGCGAGTGCAGGTATTGCAACTTGTACAGGCGAAATTGCGATAGTTGATACCTGAGGGCACGCAATATCGCAGTCCGGCATGATGTCGCCGCTGCCAGAACAATCCTGACAATTGTCCATTGCCAATTCCGCCATCGGCATCCCGACCTCCATAACAGCAGCATTGACCGTCTGGAAACTTGTCCCGACGGCAAAAGCAGCTATCAAAAGTATGGTCAAAAACCTGATGCGATTGAGCATGGTTTACTTCTATCCCAAGGATGCGATGCTGTCTATATCGAACTACAGTAAATCCTATTGCTGCACCTCTGTGCCCATATCCAGAGACTAGGAGAATTGTTGGGTTACGCAGCATTTAATAGGATTTGATTGTGCTTCATCTATAAATTGATTGTTAGCAAGTCATACCCGCAGATTAGTGAATAACTCAGCACAACAGGTTGTTCATCTGTAGCGCATAACGTGATTTCATGGCGACGAATGCAGTAATCTATTGTTTTCACCTTGCTGATGGCTCAAGCAGCAGATGTAAATTCGTGAAATAGTCTGTCTTTGCCACAATATTGCCACTTGACCGCATTGATACATCAAGATAACCATTGCGCTGCAACATTGTGATAGGATTCTCCTTTTGCGGATCATCTCGTGCATACTTTCGGTTGTTATCGCGTTGACAGTAATGCTGTCTGGCGCTGAGGCCGTGCATGCCAAAGCCGCTGATATTAACAGTGGCCATCACAGTGTTGTCTCCGTCATGGCTGACAGTAGTTCTCACACACAGGATCCATCGCACAACGATATTTGTGGCATGGCTGTTTGTGGTCCCTATGTGCAGCAAATGTCTGGTAACTGGAACGCTGCACCTGTTTTGTTGTCTGTAAAGTACTGGGCAAAAGACAGAACGCTCTCGCCTGCAGAGCTTGATGTCAGCGTCAAACCTCCCCGCGCCTAAGATATTCAGTTCCTTATCTAAACAGCATTCGTAACGTAATCTATCACTATGAGTCCGATCTATGACTCTGTGCAAGGTTTGCGTAACGAGATCCTTTATACTGAATTATCTCGGGAGCATTTTCATGCCCAAATACACTACTTCTGTACTTCGCCTAGCTGTTGTTTCTGCCCTTGCAATGGGTAGCCTTGCTGGTATCCAAACTTCTGCATTTGCTGGTGCAGGTCATAGTGGCGGTCATAATGATGGCGTCGAAATCGGTGCGCCTGGCGATATCTCTGATGTCCGCCGAACAATCCAGATTTCGATGGAAGACAACTTCTATGACAAGGAAAAGATCGTTGTTCGTGGCGGCGAAACCGTTCGCTTCCTGATCGAAAATAAGGGTGAGTTCGTTCACGAATTCAACATCGGCACGGCAGCAATGCACGCGGATCATCAAAAAGAAATGATGATGATGATGGAACACGGGGCCCTTGAAGTAGATAAAATCAACATGGACATGATGGAAATGGACATGGGGAACGGTAAAACCATGAAGCACAACGATCCGAACAGTGTGCTTCTGGAGCCGGGTGATTCTGCCGAGGTGATCTGGACCTTCCCGAAAGACGCAGAACTAGAATTTGCGTGTAATGTACCAGGCCACTACGAGAGCGGCATGGTCGGTAAAGTTCGCCTGCAGTAACCACTGCGCAGGGTCTCGCGCCAGAGGGAATCCCTCCCTGTTGCCTCTGGCGCACCTCAACCATCGGAGATCATGAGAATGAGAAAACTTCTTGGGCGTGCCCTTTTGGGGGCGCTAAGCACTATTGCTGTGTCAACAGCAGGGTATGCGGCAACCTATAATCTGTCTGTCGATTACGTTACCATCGACACAGGTGATATGAAAACCAAAGCAATTGGCTATAACGGGTCCTCGCCCGGTCCGACCTTGCGCCTCAAAGAAGGCGAAGATGCCGTCATCAACGTGACGAACAACCTGGACGAGACTACATCTATCCATTGGCATGGGTTGATCCTTCCCTACCAGATGGACGGTGTGCCGGGCATCAGCTTCACCGGGATCGAACCGGGCGAGACTTTTACCTATCGCTTTCCTGTCAAACAGAGCGGGACCTATTGGTTTCACAGCCACTCTGGCTTCCAGGAACCAGATGGCGCTTACGGCTCAATTGTTATCGAACCCGAGAAACGCGAGCCATTCAAGTTCGACCGTGAATATGTCGTTGTTCTGAAAGACAAGCACCCTCATTCCGGGGCGCGTATTCTGCGCAACCTAAAGATGATGCCGGACTACTACAACCGTAACCAACGCACGCTCGGAGACTTCATCTCCGACGTTTCGGAAAACGGATTGGGAGAAACTCTCTCTGAACGTGGAGACTGGGGCAGCATGCGCATGATGCCAACAGATATTGAAGACGTTCAGGGCTTCGTCGGCCTCATCAATGGTAAATCACCGGAACAAAACTGGACCGGACTATTTGAGCCAAACGAACGTGTGCGCCTGCGCTTCATCAATGCATCGGCCATGACTTACTTCGACGTCCGCATTCCGGGACTTGAAATGACTGTTGTCCAGGCCGACGGCAACAATGTTCAACCGGTCAAGGTTGATGAATTCCGCATTTCGGTTGCAGAAACATACGACGTGATTGTTCAGCCGACAGCTGAAAAGCCGTATGCAATCATGGCCGAATCAATGGGACGCTCGGGTTATGCATTCGGATCGTTGTCGCCGCAAGAAGGGCTGAAAGCTGAAATGCCAGCCAGACGCATGGACGCTCCGTTGTTGACAATGGCTGATATGGGGATGGATCACGGGAACATGCCCGGGATGGACCATTCCTCAATGAGCAGTGGTAACGAGAACAGCATGGCTGGAATGGACCATTCGAATATGGCCGGGATGGATCACTCTCAGATGGCGATGTCCAAAGATGATCCTTTCTATGCCGCTGGCAGTGGTTTGACACCAAAAGCAGCGAATGGCGGCAAGTTCTTGTCTTATGCCGACTTGAAAGCACAGAAGCCCTTGTATCCGGAGCGGCCGGCAACGCGTGAAATTGAACTGCGTCTTACGGGAAACATGGAGCGCTATACTTGGTCGATCAATGGCGTCAAATACGAAGATGCAGAACCTATCCGCTTGAAATATGGCGAACGGGTACGGTTCAAGTTCGTCAATGAGACCATGATGTCACACCCGATGCATTTGCACGGGATGTGGTCAATCCTCGATACCGGTAACGGTAAATGGGATCCGGTAAAGCACACCATCAATATCAATCCAGGCATGACTGTTTATTCGGAAACCGAAGTTGATGAACCAGGGCAATGGGCGTTCCATTGTCATTTGAGCTATCACATGGCTTCTGGAATGTTCCGCAAAGTGATTGTTGAGGGCGGTCCAGCCGTCGCAGCACTTGAGAATGGAGTTCAATAACAATGAAAACCCTAACACTGGCCGCGATTGGTGGTGGTGTTCTTGCCACGATCCTGTCCTTCTCGTTCACTGCCAAAGCAGACAATCACATCTTCTATGGCATTCAAATGGAGCAGTTTGAATACCGATCAGGTGATGAAGACGAAAATCTCTTTGTTTGGGATGGTGACGCATTTGTCGGAACCGATGAGTTGAAGCTGCGCTGGCAAGGCGAAGGCGAGCGTGATCTCAAAAACGACCTTTACGAAAACTTCGAGAACAGGCTGGTCCTGCAAACACCAATCAGTGACTTCTTTGATGCCAAGGCCGGTATTCGTCTGGATACGCCAAGCACAACAGATCGTTGGTATGGAACGGTTGGTATCATGGGGCTTGCTCCTCAATGGTTTGAAGTCGACGCTGACCTGTTTGTCAGCGAAACCGGAGACGGTAGTGCGCGACTTGATGTTGAGTACGAAGGCTTGTTGACCAATCGTTTAATCCTCACGCCTTCGCTTGAGCTGAATGCAGCATTCTCTGAGGATCGCGAAATAGAGGTCGGGCGCGGGTTTTCAAGGGCAGAAATCGGACTGCGGCTTAGCTATGATCTAATCGACCGAGCCGTTGCACCGTACATTGGGGTTGCCTATGAGCGGAAACTCGGCAAAACCGCAGACTTTGCAAAAGACGACGGCGAGGATTACGAAGCAACTTACCTCGTGACCGGTCTCCGCCTTCTTTTCTAAGCATCACACGACAGGGAGGACTTTCCTCCCTGTCTGTTTTGCCGAACCTTCTCAAGGAACCTAACTACAATGATGGAAATCGTCCACGATATGGGGCATCGCTTGACGCACTACATATCAAGCGATGCACACTGGTGGGTTCATCTTGTATTCCATTTGGTGGTGTTTGGGGTGCCGGTTGCGCTAATTATTATTCTCAGCGCGACGGGATACAGGGCTTTAAGACGCCGCAGATCTGTTCTTGCGCAACAGGCTCAAAAGCCCTCGGCAAAGAGCGGAACAGCGCTCCTGCAGTACATATTCAGAGCTTCATGGAAGCGGCAGATAAAACTGGGGCTACTGGCGACGGCCTCTTTGCCGGCTCTTTACATGAGCCTCGAGCTTCCGAAGTTGATCATCAACAACGCCATTGAGTCAGGACATTTTCCAGTTACCTATTTAGGAATGGAGTTCTCTCAAACGATGGCTTTACTTACTCTCTGTCTGCTTTTTTTATTGGCGATTGGCGTGCATGGCTGGCTGAAATATCAGGTTAATTTGCAATCCGGTGCGCTGGCAGAACACATGTCACGCCGCCTGCGGCTCGATATCTCAAAATTCAGCTTTCGAAAGCCGTCCCCCAGAGGCGGGGAATTAATTCCGGTTATTGTGCAGGAGGTAGAGCCCGTAGCTGGGTATGCATCGGAGTCCATTGTATTACCTTTGTTACAAGGTGGCACGTTCCTGACTATTCTGGCTTTCATGCTCGTGCAAGATTTGGTCTTGGGCATCGCCGCAACAGCACTGTTGCCGCTTCAGATTTTTGTCATTCCCAGATTTCAAAAGAAAATTAATGCTTTGTCTCGAACGCGGCTGAAAGAAGTCAGGGTTCTCGGGGAGAAGATCGGGAATATCTCAAACGACCACCAGCCAAGTGCTCGGGATATTTACGGGTCGTACAAACGACTTCACGATCTTCGTCTTTCTATCCACAAAAACAAGTTCGCCATGAAGTCTTTAAACAACTTTATATCTCAGATGACGCCATTCTTCTTTTACACAATAGGGGGGTATCTGGTGATAAAGGGCGACCTCACGCTCGGAGCACTAATCGCAGTATTAACTGCATACAAAGACATGGGCGCTCCGCTCAAAGAGCTCTTTCGTTACTATCAGGCGCAAGCCGATGCTCATGTCAGATACTCCGAAATCAAACCTTACATCTCCAAGGAAATCGAGATTACGGACAATCAGTTTGCAGATGTAACGGTTCTATCTGAAGCAGGGTAAAAAAAACGTCCCCTTAATTGAGGTAGGTCAACGTAACTCGATATTTAAGGGCATAAGTGTTACGTTACTGCCCAAAGGAAGTTTGATCAATGAATGCACAGCAAGCACTAATACGCGCCGTACTGATCCTGCTCGTCGGGATTAGCGCTATAATGCTTGCTCCCCATATTGCAGTCGCGTCGACTGGATCTTTTCCTGCGCATTCTGCAGAACTCAATGGTTTTGACGTTGAACACCAGCATGACCTGGCTTCGTGCTGCCCTCAGGTTTCTTGTCACTCCACATCAGCGGTCCTTACCGAGATTATCCTACCGGTTTCCGAGTTTTCCCATGTACAGAACGGGATAGAAGAAGTGTCCCTTCAGCCGGTATCTCGGTCATGGATTTTCCAGCCTCCCATATCCTGATCCTCCCGAACAAATAGCGAATAACTGTTCTGGGTTCTGCACCTGCCGATGGCATGCGTACAGATTGAGCCTTGGTGTTCTGCACCATGCTGCTTTCAGACGGAACAGTCATACCTAAAGGTATTTATGGGATGGCGAAGAGAAATGGAAAATATTCTCAGTTGGTTGCTTTGGGGAGCCTTCATCATATTGATGATGCGCTTTGGTTGCGGTGCTCACATGTTTGGGCACAAAAAGCACACCCACAATAAGAAACAAGCGGACGGTCAGGCTGAGGCAATCCGATGGGAGCACCCTCAGTCCGCCGTTGACCCGGTTTGTCATAAAACTGTCGATCCGCGCATCGCCAAAACAGCCATTTATGGCGGTGAAGTATTCTACTTCTGTTCAGACACCTGTCGTTCGAAATTTGAAGTGTCGCCAGATACCTATGTCGATGGCAGCGCAATTAGCCGACAAACTCACGTATCGCCAAGCTAGTTCAGCGAAATCAATAGGCGGCAGCAACAGGACCAGGGTTGACTAGTTCACTTGGTCTCACGTGTCTTCGAATATTTGATACATACGCATAAAACAAAGGCCCGAAGAAAATGAAAAAACAAATCAATTGGCCAAAGTATTTGGTTATCGGTTTTTTCGCAGTAGGGATCATCGCCATGACCCTGAATTCGTTTCTGCCCGGGAAAGATGACATCAAAGATCTTGAACTGACCGATAGCGGAATTGCGCTCCCCAGTTTCAGCAAGGAAGCCATGGTAGGAAAGCAGCTTTTCGATATGAACTGTGTTGCTTGTCACGGAGGCAATGCAACAGGCACAGAGCAAGGCCCGCCGCTGATGCACAGAATCTACAATCCGGGACATCATTCAGATCGCGCATTCTATCTAGCTGTTCAAAACGGGGCAAAACAACATCACTGGCCCTTTGGCGATATGCCAGCCCAGCCTCAGGTCAGTTCGGAACAGGTAGCACGGATCATTCGTTATATACGCGAGCTGCAAGAAGCAAACGGCATCGCGTACCAAAAACACCAAATGTGAGGCAGGAATGGATCATCAGGCAGAATACAAGAAAAACAGTATCTCGCTCCTTGGCGCCATATCCATGGGCACCGGTGTTATGATCGGAGCAGGAATTTTTGCTTTGACCGGACAAATTGCCGAACTTGCAGGAAAGTGGTTCCCGTTGTCGTTCCTGTTTGGCGCACTTGTCACTGCTTTTAGCGCATATACCTACATCAAGATGTCCAATGCTTTCCCGTCTGCAGGCGGGATCGGAATGATCCTCCAAAAAGCATACGGGCCGGGAGCCATAGCAGGCGGCGCAGCATTGCTGATGGCCTTTTCGATGGTCATCAACGAGAGTTTGGTCGCAAGAACATTTGGAACCTATGTTTTGCGGGCGTTTGACCTGACAGAGCTTGAAGTTCTTATACCGGTATTGGGTGTTTGCCTGATAATTTTTGCATATGCTGTTAACAGAGCTGGCAACAAATCGGTTGGCCTGTTTTCAATGGTCATGGCCGCGTTGAAGATCGGCGGCATTGCATTGTTTGCAATTGCAGCGCTGTGGGCTGGTGGATACTCGTTCGAGCCGTCATCACCCGACGGCGCGAGCTTTCCATTGGCCGGTTTTGTCGCATCAATTGCTCTTTCAATTCTGGCCTTCAAAGGGTTCACAACGATCACAAACAGTGGTGCTGAAATCGTGAGCCCTCATAAGAATGTGGGTCGTGCGATTACGTTCTCAATCCTGATTTGCGTTGTCGTATATATTCTCGTGGCGCTTGCTGTTGGTTCAAGCCTTGACTTGGACGAACTGATAAAAGCCAAAGACTATGCCCTCGCCCAAGCTGCACAGCCAGCATTGGGGCCCATCGGATTTTATCTGACTGTGCTGCTCGCAGTCGTTGCGACGGCGTCCGGTTTGCTAGCAAGCGTGTTTGCGGTGTCAAGAATGCTCGCGATGCTGACCGATATGGAGATGATCCCGCATAGTCATTTTGGAATGTCGGGTTCAATCAAAGACCACACACTTGTTTACACGGTTGTCGTGGCAGCGCTGTTGACAATCTTTTTTGATTTAAGCCGGATCGCTTCACTTGGCGTGTTTTTCTATCTGGTCATGGATGTGCTCATCCACTGGGGATGCTTTAAGTACCTACGACAAGAAATAGGAGCACGCGGCTTTGTTATGATTACAGCGATTGTCTTTGACATCATCGTATTGATCGTTTTTGCCGGCATGAAATTGCAAAGCGACCCATCCATAGTTCTCATTGCAACTTTGATGATCGTTGCTGTGTTCATTTTTGAACGTTGGTTCCTGTCAAACTGGATAAACCAATCGGCCAAGGCGCACAGTCACGATCACTCAGAACATTGATTATCCGCAGTGACATTGCAGCATAACAGCAGGAAGCAGACCATGTCTGATCATCATCATAAGAAGCACCAGCATAATCACAAAATGTCTGATCAATCAGGACACGCGACGGATCCTGTTTGCGGTATGTCGGTCACAGTGGATGCCGATACACCACGCTCTCGGTACGGCAGTGAGACATATTATTTCTGTTCGCAGAAATGTAAGGGCAAGTTCGATAGCTCTCCTGAGAGCGTATTGTCCACTGAGGAAGAGGCATCTGCTGCAAACAGCGCTTCGTCATCGACTTCGGGTCGCTACACCTGCCCGATGCATCCAGAGATCATACGATCCGAACCTGGTTCCTGTCCGATCTGCGGAATGGCACTGGAACCGATGGATACACCAACAGAAAATGACGAACCAAACCCCGAGATTCAGGATTTCAAAAAGAGATTCTGGTTAGGCGCAGCTCTTACGGTGCCGCTGATTGTTCTAACGATGGGGCCCTTTGTTGGTTTGGGTTTCATCCGGGAAATGATTGGAGAACGCGTTACTCTTTGGGTTGAGTTGGTTCTCGGAACGCCTGTTGTCCTGTGGTCCGGCTTCCCATTCATGGTTCGTGGATGGCATTCTGTGGTGAACCGTTCTCTCAACATGTTCACATTGATCGGGATGGGTGTTAGCGCAGCTTATATATTTAGCGTCGTCGCAGTGATTTCTCCTGACATTTTTCCTGATGGATTCAGAGATGCACAGGGACATGTCGGTGTGTATTTCGAAGCTGCAGCTGTCATCGTTGTCCTTGTGCTTCTTGGCCAACTGTTGGAATTGGGGGCACGGGAACGAACCGGTTCGGCAATCAAGGCGTTATTGGGTCTTGCTGCAAAAACAGCCCGCATTATTGAAGATGATGGTTCTGAACGAGAAGTTCCTCTTGAAGATGTGACCGTCGGAATGAGCTTGAGGGTTCGTCCAGGTGACAAGATACCTGTCGATGGCGTTGTCGTTGAAGGACGGTCGTCAGTTGATGAATCCATGATTTCGGGTGAACCCGTTCCAATTGAGAAGAATCCAGATGATGATGTCACCGGAGCAACAATCAACGGGAATGGCAGCCTGATCATCCAAGCCAAACGGGTTGGCAAAGATACTGTCTTGAGCCAAATCGTTGATATGGTCTCCCATGCTCAGCGAAGCAAAGCGCCAATCCAAAAGGTTGCAGACACGGTTGCAGGCAAGTTTGTGCCTGCTGTTATCCTGGTTGCTTTGATCGCCTTCGTCGCTTGGGCCATCTGGGGACCAGATCCGTCACTGTCATACGGGCTTGTCGCAGCAGTCGCTGTTCTGATCATTGCGTGTCCTTGCGCTCTTGGTTTGGCAACACCAATGTCAATCATGACCGCTACCGGTCGTGGTGCGCAAATTGGTGTGCTCATTAAAAATGCAGAGGCCCTGGAGCGATTTGCGAAGGTCGATGTGCTCATCGTCGATAAAACCGGGACTTTGACAGAGGGTAAACCAAAACTTGCAGGTGTAATCGCTCAATCAGACTATCAGGAGGAGGAAGTTCTTTCTGCCGCTGCGGCGCTCGAAAAAGGATCCGAACATCCATTGGCTGACGCCATTGTTAGTGCTGCTCAGGAGCGCGGCTTGTCCCTTGATAAGGCAGAGGACTTTGAAGCTGTAACCGGTCAGGGCGTCACCGGAAAGGTGGATGGCAAGTCGGTTGCCCTAGGTAATAGTAAACTCCTTCAGACTCTCAATATCGATCATTCTACTGTTGATAAAACAGCAAATGATCGGCGAGATATGGGGGAGACGGTAATGCATGTCGTTATTGATGGAAGAATTGCCGGGCTCATTTCCGTAGCCGATCCGATCAAGGACACGACATTGGAGGCTTTAAAGGCGCTCAAGAAGCAAGGCTTCAGAATCGTCATGGCAACCGGTGACAACCAACGAACAGCAAAATCCGTTGGCAATAAACTTTCCATTGACGAGATTCGGGCCGATGTCTCCCCAGAAGACAAAGCCAATTTAATTATGGAACTCAAGGCTGAAGGCCATCAGGTAGCCATGGCAGGTGACGGCGTCAACGACGCCCCTGCTCTTGCTCAGGCTGATGTCGGAATTGCGATGGGTACGGGCGCTGATGTTGCAATTGAAAGTGCTGGTTTCACCCTCGTCAAAGGTGACTTGAGCGGGATTGTTAGAGCCCGAGAACTCTCGGAAGCAACGATGCGCAATATCCGGCAAAACCTCTTCTTTGCGATGGTCTATAACGCAGCCGGTGTGCCTGTTGCTGCGGGTCTGCTCTATCCGTTCTTTGGCATTCTCATCTCACCAATGTTTGCCGCTGCAGCCATGAGCTTATCCTCGGTATCAGTCATTGCGAATGCACTGAGGTTACGTCGAGCAAGTTACTAGCATCCCAATATTGACTGATTGGGCGAGGGGTGAACCAGACAAGGCTGACTTTAATACAGGACAGTTCACCCCTCGCCCATTTTAAATGACATACCAACCAGCACTCAGAACTTTAAATCTCTTCTGATCCGTTCCCAAAATTCATCTGTCGACTTTTTACACTTGGTAGCCAGAAATCTATTTTCATCGAATTAGTGTTGATGCACTTATCTTCTAACCACCTATATAATTTGACTGAACAGTTTTTGTGTGAACAAAAATAATAATATATTTGTATTTACTCTTTTAAATCAAAGCTCTGAATAATAACAAACTATATTAAATGTAATATAAATAATGACGGATGCACGATTGCACGAAGCCCTGAAGCAAAGGCGTTGGGGATCAAGATGGGGCAACCTCTGTTCCAGATCCGCGACCTGGTACGTCGGCATAACGTGATCGTCAAATCCAGCAACTATGCACTTTATGGGGATATCAGCCGACGGGTGATGACGCTCATAGCAAACGAGGTACCGGACAGCGCAATCTATTCAATAGACGAAATTTTCATCGACCTGGACAATACGCCCATCGATCATGATCTATGGGCACGGGATCTGAAGGCGAAGATCCTGCGCGAAACCGGGATACCTGTCGGGATTGGCATCTCGACCACAAAAACACTTGCGAAGCTCGCGAACCGCCTGGCAAAGAAATCCCCCAAGGCAAAAGGCGTGGTTGTCCTCGATGATCAGAAATGGATAGACCTCGCCCTGGAGCGAACTGAGGCAGGTGACATTTGGGGTGTTGGGCGAAAGTTCGCCCTCAAGCTTGCCTCCATTGGCGTTACTACAGCCCGTCAACTTCGCGATATGCCTGATACAACCGCCCGGAAAATGATGACGGTCGGCGGCCTGAAAACCGTGCGCGAACTTCGCGGCATTCGATGCATTAACCTCGATGACAGCCCACCACAGCGTGAAACCGTGTGCGTGTCGAGATCCTTCGGAAAAGAGATTGACGACAGGGAAATGTTAAAAGAAGCGCTGATTACGTTCGCTGGCAGGGCATGCTCAAAGTTGCGCCGGCTTAACCTTGTCGCGTGTCGGTGTCAGCTCTTTATTTTGAGCAACAGATTCAAGATGGATCGACAGCAGTTCTCGCGGGGTTGCGAGCTGACAATGACGCCTGCAACGAATGACACAAGGATCGCGAGCAACCTGGTTGGCCAGAACATCAATCGGATTTGGCGCAACGATCTTGCCGTGAAAAAAGCCGGCATATTGATGCTGGATTTGTGTCGGCCGGAAGATGCGCCCAGAGATCTTTTTACAGGACACTGCCAACTGGACAACCCACTGATGAAAGCAATTGATCAGCTTGAAGGGAGATTTGGTAAGGACGCTGTGACGGTTGGCAGAGTGTCCAGGTCAAAGGTCCCGGACTGGTTCATGACATCCACCAATCGGTCGCCGTGCTATACGACGAGATGGCAAGACATTCCAATAGTTTGGTAAGGACACAAGTGTTCAACCAAGAGCCCCGCTAACCTGTGTCAATCAACGTTGATTTTCACAAATGTTGGCACCATTTTGCAAATTTCAATTGCAAAATCAATGAATGTAAGTACGTCTCTCTGTGAATCGACAAGACAGCTGAAATCTCTAACGCAATAATCGTATACAGCCACTGCATTAGATAGATCGACACCGATACTAGATATCCCTAGAACAATATTTTATGGTTATCTTTGGTGGCCGCCATCGAAGGGTATCATCTCAAGAGTATTCGTGGTTTCCATTTATCATTCGCAAAACATTGTTTGCGAAACGATCAGCTTCAGCATCCTGATCTGAAGCAGCTAAGTCATATCTCAACAAAACCATCTCTTTACCTGACGCTGTAGTACCAAGGTACCGTGATGTATCAATACCATCAGCAGGACAAACAAACCCACCTAGCGTCACTGGCATAGCATCCATAAAAGACAGCACTTCATAGCGATCTGTCTCCTTGGGTTCCGGTTTGTATTTCGCATCAAGAACAGCAACTATGTTGTCATCTTGACAAATAATCATATCAGGGTGAACGGAATAACCGCCTCCATCTATGAAAAATGGGCTAGACGAGTTGTTGCCGTCCCTAACGCGATACCCATGTGGAGCAAGGCGCACCGCCAACTCCCTACGCAGGAACGCTTCGAAAACTTGCGAGACATCTATGATCAATGATTCTAATCTAACAAACCCATCAAAGCTTAACTCCGGTAGCGCACTTTGAAGGATTAGGTATGCCGACCAGAGAGGGTCCCTGTAGTGTGAAAAGCGAGAAGACAGTGACTGGATCTTCTTTGAGAGCTGCCTAACTAAATCGCTCCGACTAGCCTCCCAATCGGAAATATGCCACATGCCGTGATACAGATCTCGCGCTTCGCGTAGCATCGGGTTCCGATGATCATTCTCAACAAACCAATCAATGACTTGTTTCAACGCAACCTTAAGAGCGATGTTCTGGACTGTAGAAGGAGTCAAAACACTTTGCTCGAACTCATGCCTGTACCTAATACCCTTTGAAGCATGTTTGCGAACCGTGTCAGATGCAATAAGTCGCCCCCTCCAGGGTGTTTTGAATCTTGGAGCCAAGTACTCCTTCATATAACCTTTGCGGGCGATTAGCCTAACACCTGCGATCAACGATCGAGCGTAAATAAGCTCAGCGTTATTTGTTGTCACAAAGCGGGGCATATAGCCTCGCACAAACCCAGAGATTGCTGATGGAATTACACCTGAATGAACCAGCATGTATGAAAGATTCGAGATTGTTGCTCTAGGGACTATTCTAAC
The DNA here is from genome assembly GCF_001618185.1 of Thalassospira sp. MCCC 1A02898. Taxonomy (NCBI): domain Bacteria; kingdom Pseudomonadati; phylum Pseudomonadota; class Alphaproteobacteria; order Rhodospirillales; family Thalassospiraceae; genus Thalassospira; species Thalassospira sp. MCCC 1A02898. The sequence continues at coordinate 457,983 of NZ_LPXK01000012.1, forward strand.
AGCGATGCCGGGGGTCAGTGGAATAGTTCCTACAAAGCGCGTTGCTCTCAGCACAACCTGACCGCCACGCATTGTAGCCGTCAAGTAACCCTTTGTCGTAATCCTCTCATCTAACTGGAGTTCCCCATCTTGCAGCAGAGAGCTAACACGGACGGATAGTTCCTCAAACTCCCTACATTCGATGATATTAGGCATGATCCGCCACGCCCTCAAGGCGACGAACAAGAGCATGGAAGCTTGCGGCGAGGTCATCCATTGCACCGTCGTTCAACTCTATGGCATGAACTGCAGCGGGTCGGAGTCGATACTCCCAGACGAGTTTCAAGTGATCCACATTCTTGATGTCGGAGAAAAATGAATGCCCAATACCGAAAGGAACTATCCGCTGTATTACGTCAAACCATTGGCCAATCTCGAAGACTTGATCTTGAGTAAAGCCGCCTCCTTCTTCTAGGAGGCTCTCAACAACCTCTCTAGATGGAGTTATTTCAATGTGATCGAAACGGCGGACAAAAGCAGCATCAACTTGAGCGACACTCCTGTCATATGGATTCATGGTCCCAATGATCACAAGATTTTCTGGAACCGAGAACTGCTTACCAGAGAAGGGTAATGTGAACTTCTCACCTCTATAGTTGCGCTCAATATAGGTAAGCAGTTCACCAAAAATTCTGGCTGGATCGCCGCGATTGATCTCATCAACGATCATCACCACGAGCCGTTTTGCTGGCGCAAGTTCTTTCGCACGCAGACAAGCAATGAGGAATATTTTGTCAACCACCTTAAAGCCTGACTGAGCTATCTCGTCAGGGCGATACCCCTCAACAAAATCTTCATAGCCATAAGACGGATGAAATTGCACCCGAAACATGTCGCGCTCCGAGTCAACAACAAGATGCTTCCCAATTCGCTTCGCGTAGTAAGATTTTCCAGTTCCAGGTACACCTGTTAAGATAATCCCAGAAGTCCCAAGCCCCAATAGCTTCTGCACTTGAAGTAAGATTGGGTCATCCAGATCCATTGCCAAGGAATCTGGAGCAACCACAGGAATTGCAGATGAGGACTTTACATCATTGACCAGAACCTGTTGGATCGCTGCATAATAGTCTTGATCCTCTGAAGCTTCGACGAAGATTTTATCAGGGTCCTCTGGATGAAATACGAACAGTTTCTCGTAATCCTCATCCCTCTGCGGGAACTCCGACCTGAATGCTGCTTCCAAATCACGAGCGTCAGCATCATCCGGAAATTCTCTATCACGGAAGAAGAGAGCGGCAATATCAAGGATCGGTGCTCGTGCTACATTCGGTCCCTTTGTCAAAACCTTGTCACGAAAGATATCTGCGTAGTCGTCAGCAAGAATCCATTCTTCACCATTATCGGTTATGCGCCTAGAAGCGGCATTCCACTTTCCAGCAAAAGTATTCTTCCTTATTGTCGCTGAATTGCTATGAGGAAACCCCGCTTCAGCTCGACGCAAGGTGACTGGATTGAAGTAAGGTTTGGCTTCATTTTCATCCACCAAACGAAAATACTTGTTCCAAAAATCAAACTCGTGCGGTGTCTCGTTCATTAGCGTGGCAGTACCGGGCAAGTTGCCGGCCCCACGTTCAATCAATGCAAGCATTGGGAATAGGTGAGTAGCCCCTTGACTTTTTGCTTTGCCACGCCAATTCGCCATATTGTTTAGGGCAGATGCAACCCTGTCAGCTCTGATTTTCTTTGTCATCAGGCAGCACGACTATGTTCGTTGCTCACTTGAGAAAGCATTTTTACAATTTCCGCTCCAATTGCCTTGGCCAGAAGAGGCGGGACGGCATTGCCAATCTGCCGGGGAAAGCTAGCGCCCACGAACTGATAGCGATCAGGAAAGCTCATAAACCTCGCAGCTTCTCGGTGAGAAATAGCTCGATCCTCCCATGGGTGTAAGAAGGGGCCAGATGCAACATTCCTGTAGTTACATGTAATGGTGTAAGATGGTTTAGTCGGACTCAGACGATGATAAAGAGTCGTGCAGTCTCTACGTAGCGCACCGCTCGATATAGTCCGCATTTTTTTGAAGCGCGCAGGCAGCACATCCACTGGCGCCGCCCTAAGCCCTTCGCCCTGACCAATATGGTTAGCTAGAGACTGGGCCTGTGCTGAAAGCGGTCTTCCAACGTGCAGCGTTACATTGTCTGGCGCGTCAGTTCTGCAATAAACTTGGTAGGGATTTTGCGGACGGCAAATATAGGGGCGCTCTTCTCGATTGTAATCGTTCCCCATCAGCGGAAGATCGCCGATTGCCTCTTCGACTGTAACGTACGGCTTCAGTTTGGGTTCTCCTCCCGAACTATGGCTACGCGCAGGGAATGAAAGCTTGATATCATCGACTCGCGTACCAATAAAGAGTATCCGATGTCGCATCTGCGGAACCCCATAGTCGGCAGCTAACACTTGTGCAAAATCTGTACGATATCCAATCTCCTCAAAAGCCTCTTCAATCTGTCGCCGGAAAGCTCCCTTCTCGTAGGAGAGCATCCCTCGGACGTTCTCCATTAGGAACATCTTAGGCTGCACCTCGTCAACAAGCCGGACAAAATGCTTAAAGAGAAAATTTCGCGGGTCGTCCTGCATCCGTTTGCCATGAGTACTAAAGCCTTGGCAGCTAGGCCCCCCTGCTATCAGATCAATTTCTCGAACACCTGCTAATTCCATAAGTTGTTCGCCGGTTACCTTTTCGACATCCCCTTCAATCACCGGCACACTAGGATGATTCAAGCGATAGGTCGCTACTGCGTGCTTATCGAAATCAACACCAGCTACAGGCCTAATGCCAGCCTGACGCAGTCCTTCACTGAGACCACCTGCGCCACAAAACAAATCTATCACCGTCGGTGATGATCGAACTTGCATGCTCGTCTCCCTAGTTTTTCCCCTAACTCTGCCATCACTACCACAGTGAGTCGCCGAGAACAATATGTGAACATATGATTGTAGTGAATGAATTCAGTAGACATTTCGTTAAGATGCGGGAAATCCTAGCCTAGACACTTGTTATCAAGCTTCTAGGTGCACCAGCAAAATAACCAACTAAGAATTCGTAGAGGCTGGAGTTATATTTTTCCAAGCTATAAGCTTTTTGCTACTTCCGCGATAGCCCAACGAATAAAGTTGTTCTTGGATCGACCTGATATTTCAGCCGCCCTTTCAAGAACCTCCCATTCCGCCTGATTGAATGGAAGGCTGATCGCCTTATAATCCCGTTTCTTGCCTGGCGCTTTTGGCGGCCTCCCCATTCGCCCGGGCTTGGCCACTTCATCCACCCGGCTTGCAAAGTCTTCAATCTTCGCGGGATCAACATTTGGGATTTCAGTATTTTTCGGCTCGCGACGTTTTACCATCAGAACATCCTTTGTATGAGAGCATGTATCTCGGAAGCCGCTTTGGGATTGTCCATCTCGACGACACTACGTCCCTCCGGAAGAGCATCCCGATAAACCTTGCGCTCACAGATGACCTCGGAAAGCAACTTGATCTCAGGAAAGTCTGCCAAATATTCGCGAGCCTCTTCGCGCTCGCGAATGACTGGATTGGTCGGCACCATCGTCATAAGACCATGGACCTCAAGCCCCGGATTGAAATCACGTGCCTCGACAATGATTTTCTGCAGTTCGCCCAACGTATCCAGATCCGCATTCGAGGGCTTGAAAGGTACGATCAGCTTATGAGCTGCTGTCATACCCGTGCGAAGCTCCCGACTATCTTTGCCAGGGGCATCAACAATCACATACTCGTATCGATTGTTCAGATCGATCAGAGTGTCGCGGATATTGTCGTATTTCTGAACGCAGTGGACTTTGGGAAGATCGGGATTTTCGTCCCGGTCCATCACCCATTTTGCAGCAGTGCTTAGTGGGTCGGCGTCAACCAACACAACATCATTTCCCTGCTTTGCGAGTGCGGCACAAACATTTACCGCTGTCGTCGATTTTCCACATCCGCCCTTGCGGCTTCCAAACAAGACAATCACAGCATTACTCCCGCATTAAATCAATACATAATCAGTATTGTATATGTGTTTTTTAGGTACCGGATCGACGATTGATGGTGAGAACTGTGCGAGCCGGTTTGACTGGTTCTGGTTTTGATACTGGCGAACTTAATCGGCCATCTAGCTGAGGGTTTGCATTCTTGCGCCGCATCTTTTTGAAGCGACCCAACGCGATCTTCCGGGCGTGCTCACGATTATTTTCCGACACGGGATCATCGACAGATCCGTCCAGTCGATATCGATGACTGTCATCAAGCCCCAAAGCCATCTGGTATCCAGTCGCGCCGGTATATCTCTGCAGAGCATGCTTCAGCTCATCAGGTGTCGTTCCTGCTTTCATCAGATCGCCAAGGATAGCGCGCACACCAAGCTGAAACGGCTTGATCTGGTCTGATAGATTTGCTGGCAGAATTGCAATCTCCTCGCGCAACAAGGATTGCAGCTCTTGTGCGGCCCTTAGCTCAAAAGCCCTCGCAATGATCTTTCGATCAGCAGACCAGATTGAACCCTGGGATTTCTTGTGCTTGGTCACTTTGACCTCCATTCGAACCCGCATTGAAACAGCATTAAACCAACATTTATATGGTATCACTTAATTATTTAAATAGTATTTATTCAGTACCATTAATATACTGAATTATCAGATCAATGCAAGAACTAATTCAATACTAAATAAGTGTTTTTTTTGATAGTTTCGACAGTGAAATATAGTGCCGTTCATTCAAGCGAACTGCACCATCCTCCGCGCTCACCGCCATCATAGGGACGTGCATGCCCTTCCCGGATAAGGAGCTCATGAAGCCAGATATTGCCAACAGCGACCCAAGCGACTACACGGCCACCATAACGACCCCATTCAGGGTTGCAGAATTGAACCGGGGTATTTGTCTGGACAGCTTGATCCAGTAAAGCCCGAACCCGATCACGCGCAGCTGCTGCTGCCGATTTCTCCGCATCACATGCGCCCCGGATCTCCGGAGCATCAAGGCCAGCTACCCGGACAGACATTCTTGATATCGGATCTGGTAAGCCTGGCATTTGGATGAAGATCGTATCACCATCATAGGCGAGGCTGCCTTTGCTTTCGCGCAGCGGCCATTGATAGCAATTGAAATCGCTGGCATCGGCGCGGACGCCACCACAAACCGAAACCAGAAAAAGACCAAATAGGTACTTTTTCAATGCTATTTTAGTTGTAATTTGGTGTTTATGGTATACGGATTTAATGGTTGATGGGGCACCTTCACCCCATCAATCTGATACCACCCTCAGATGGTTGATAGATCGACTCCGTAGTTGAGTTCCTCTGCGAAGTCCGGCAGTCCGTAACCGATGGTTTTCTTGTAGAAAGGAGAGACCTTCGCAGTCGGTGCCTTCTTCTTGTGCTTCGTGGTGTAGAGCATTCGTGCCCGCATCACCTCGAAGGAGTAACCGCGCCCTTCACGGTTCTTGTCCTTGGCCAGTCGGTTGATGGACTCCGTGTAAGCGTTGGTGACGGGCATGTCCGTCTCGAAGTAGGTCATGGTCTCTTCGCGCCAGTTTCCCACTGCCCTGACCAGATCGCTCCAGACTTCCTTTTGGCCCTTCGGGATGGTGGCTATCCACTCGTCCAGGGCGGCTTCTGCCTGGAGCCGTGTGGTGGCGTCCCAGATGCCGTAGAAGCGCTCCTTGTGCTCGTAGGCGGCCAGCAGTTGCGGGAACGCGCCTGTCCAAGTCTCCATGATGAGGCGCTCCCGGTCTGAGACTTCGTGAGCGCGTTTCAGCAGGATTTTCCGGTCTCCCTTGAGAGTCCGGCTCTGGGACGGTTTCAGCTCCTTTCTGAGGCCCTTGCGCACTCTCTCTAGGGCATCGTTGGCCATGCGCACCACATGGAACTTATCGACCACGATACGGGCCTGGGGCAGCACAGCCTTGACCGCTGCCCGGTAGGGGTTCCACATGTCCATGCTGACGATCTCGACCTTCTGCCGGTCTTTCAACTTCATCAGGTAGTTGGTCACCACGTCCTGGCGGCGGGTGGCCAGCAGGTCGAGCAGGGTTCGCTCCTCAATGTTGGTCAGAATGCAGCGGTAGCGCTTGTTCAGGTATAGCTCGTCAATGCCCAGGATGCGGGGCATCTCGAAGCGGTGCCAGCGCCCCAGGAACTCGGCGCGGGCGTTGAAGATGTCGCGCACCGTCTTCTCGTCCAGGCCGGTCTGTGCCGCCACAAAGGTGTAGGGGTGGTTGAAGGATTCCTTCTCCACGTACTCATGCAGCCGCAGTGTCATACGGAATCCGTCCACCATCTCCGGTAGCTGGGGCCTGAATGTTGTCTTGCAGGCCCGGCAGGTGTATCGGCGGCGGACCACCCAGAGAGTGACCCGCTTGCCGTGGATGGGCAGATCACGATAGGGAACGTCACGCTTGCCGAACCGTACGAACTCACCCTGCACGCCGCATTCCTCGCAGGCGATGGGATCGGGCACGTCCACCTGGAAGTGCATTTCGTCGTCGGTTGATTTGCAGCCCAGTACTTGGTATTGCGGCAGGTGAAGGATGTTGTCGGGAAGTTCGGTCATGGTGTTGTATAGGCGTAGGTGTCAGTCAGATCCATCCGGCTCGGCATTGGTGTTTGCTTTTTTACCCAACAAGCTGCTGGAAACGAAAAGTAAGGCACCGAGGACAATTGCAATATCAGCCAGGTTGAAGGCCGGCCAATGCCAGTCTCGCCAATAGAAATCAAAGGAATCCACAACATAGCCGCGAAAGACCCGGTCAATCAGGTTGCCCATGGCGCCACCGAGGATAAGACTGTAAGCGATGGCTTCTCCTTTATGACGATTTTCAAGGATCAGCTTGATCAGAAAAATCGAGACCACTACCGCGATTCCGATAAAAAAGTAGCGCTGCCAGCCTCCACCATTCGCAAAAAGACTGAATGCGGCACCGGTGTTCCATAGGTGCACCCAGTTAAAGAACGGGGTCACCGAAACATACTCGCCATAGGCCATTGATTGCTGCACCAGCCACTTTACAGCCTGATCAGACGCTGCCAGCAGGCCCGATATGGACAATAGGGCATACGGCGAGAGCTTTTTGCCAATAATGAGCATTATTTAACCCTTCAACGCCAAAATGCGTCTGGCACCGTTAAGTACAATGCCCCCCGCGATGGTGCCGATAATCAGATCCGGATAATTGGAACCGGTCCACGCGACCAGGGCGCCGGCGGTGATGACCCCCAGGTTGATCACCACGTCGTTGGCCGAGAATATCCAGCTTGCCTTCATGTGCGCCCCGCCTTCCCGATGTTTGGATATGAGCAGCAGACAACTGGTATTGGCAATCAATGCGACGAATGCGATAGCCATCATCACCAGCGATTCAGGCTCACTACCGAATACAAAGCGTCTCACCACCTCTACGAGCACGCCCACAGCCAAGATCAGTTGCAGTACACCAGCAAGATGCGCGGCACGTACCTGCATTTTCACGCTATGTCCAACCGCATAAAGGGCAAGCCCGTACACCGCCGCATCGGCAAAATTGTCCAGGGATTCTCCAATCAGGCCGGTGGACTGGGCGATCAGACCGGCAGTCATTTCCACCACGAACAGAAGTGCATTGATGCCGAGCAACCAGCGCAGGGTCCCGGATTCTTGCTTAGCAGAAGCTGCCGAAAACTCGGCGGCCTTGATGGTCTCCGGATTTGCAGCGACGGTTTCCTGAAGCGAGGCGCCTAGCCCCAAGGTCTTCAGTTTCGAGGTGACGGGCTCGACCTCGCCGTCATGCACGACCTTCAGCCGGCGGTTCGACAAGTCGAAGGACAGCGCCCGAATCTCCTCAAAGCCGTTCAGGGCTAGGCGAATCATTCGTTCTTCTGATGGACAGTCCATCTTCGGCACGGCATAAACACTGACCCATCTCCCTGGCGCCTCGGAGGAGGCCTGTATATCGGTATCCGCTGCGGACGTTGCATCACCGCCACAGGCGCCACCACAGGATTTGCTCATGATACGACTCCACTTGAACAATGTTGTGGTACCATTTAAAACTATAAAGCTACTATAAGGTCAATAGAGTAAAGAATCCGTTGGGGAGGAGGCTGATGCGCATTGGTCAGTTGGCGCAGTTGGTAGGGGTCGAAACACAGACGATCCGCTTCTATGAACAGCAGGGCTTGTTGCCGCCGCCTGATCGGCAGGACAACGGTTACCGTGTCTATACCGAGAAGCATGGTGAGGGGCTGGCCTTCATCCGTCGCTGCAGAATCCTGGGCCTGTCACTGGCTGAGATTCACGAACTACAGAGCTATCAGGACGACCCTCATCAGCCTTGTACCGCCGTCAACGCCTTGCTCGATGATCACATCTCTCATGTGCGGTCGCAGATAACCGCTCTGCAAGCGCTTGAGAAACAACTCGTTTCACTGAGAGCGAGTTGCAACGATGACCGGGAAGTTGAGGCGTGTGGGGTTCTTGCTGGAATTAGCGAAGGAAACATGCACCAGCAGTAGGTGAAGCATCAACCAGATAATCCGATGAGATGCCGGTCTGTCTCACTCTCATGCAAAGGTAAGATCAACCATTTAATCCGCTTACCCGGTGTTTATTTGTTCTGGTATCCGCGCCACGCTTTGGATGATTTACAGGAAACACACGTTCCCTCGCGCTGGTAAAAACCGGCAAAATTTTGCCGGTTATCCTTGACGCCATTCCTGTTTTACTCATGTCGTTTCCTCTTTGCCCACGGGGGCATAGTGCGCCCCGCGACACGCCTCTTCACCACAAACAAGCTTAAGTTCCGGCTTGCCCCAGACTTGGGATGAACAGGACGGGCAGCGATATTTGACGCGATTAGAGCCGTTTTCTTTGATGGCAGGGGCCACAGCGGCAAGAGCACCAGAACTGGCACAGCCACCTCTCTCGACGGGAACCGGATCTACCGGCGGAAAACGGTCGAACCAGGACAAGGTATATTCTGTCGTCAAAAGATCCGCGCACGCACGGTCAAAAGGACCACCATCAATGATGTAATGCGTCATTTGTTCGCCAACCCTGCGACCGCCCGGTTCCCCGGTGTTGCTGGGCATCAAGCCGATCCGCTCCATGAAGTCGGCCCATTAGTGGTTATGGTATCCGCGACGGCCCGGCTTGCCGTAATGGTATTGCCACTGATGCGCCATTTCATGAACGAGTGTGGAAAGCGTTTCCCGGATCGTCCTGGCAACGAAGTAACTCGGGTTCATGGCAATCTCGGCCGTAAGCTCTCCTGTCTCCCCACAAACAAACCGGTCGTGGGAGTAATAACCATAGGTCCGCTTGTACCGCTGAAGAGTGATCAGACAGGCCGGAAGCTTGCCTTCAAATATCCTGATATTGAAATGATCAAAAGCCGTCTGAAGCTCTGCATAGGCTTCGACTGTCGGCGTCGGGATCGAACTGACCGGATGAATGTTACCCATTGCCACCTCCCAGCGCGGGGAGATAGCGTATCGCCCGATCCATGAATTGGGTTTCAGCCTTCTGCGGGCTCCAGGGCAGCATATATTCCGGATAGGGAGTTATGAATGGCGGCAAAGCCGGGTTTGCGACAATAGACTGATCTACAGTGTCCCTGTATTCCGTGGCTTTAAGGCGCTGATCAATCCGCGTGATTTCATAAAGGACATGAACAGGCCAGGGCCAGATCAGGCCAGCGGCCTCGGTGTATCGCTGACGGATCGGACTGACGATGTGATGCTCAAAAGCGTCCCAGATACCAAGATCACGCATACGGTCTTTGATTGGGGTAATTAGATCGCCGGTTTGGTCTTCCTCGATGTCATGGAGAAGGATGTAGCACTTCACTTCCGGCGAAGCGTGATCACAAGCATCGACCAGATGTTGAGCAACCGTTACGTCACTCGCACCATTCCAGCGGCGAAGCCGCGAAAGGGCGCGAGCTTTTGCCTGAAATATCGAGATACGCTCGTCGAGCGTTTGGGGAAGGCCATTGTCAGGTGAAACCAGCTCAAGCATAACCGGCCTCCTGACCTTCAAGAGCTCGTAGACTATGGCGCACAGTGTCACGCAAACGAGCGGCTTTAAGCATGGAATAGAGATAGGCCGCGGGGTCACGCACGCCTTGTCTATCGACAGCGACGACAACAGCCGCCATTGCAGCCCAGCCGTGTTTGTCAAGCGCCACACGCCAAACCGCAGGTCTAAGCTTAACCTGATTGGTGAGTATCCACCTGACAGCTGACACAACGGACTGGATTGCCGTGCCAGAAGGCTCAGGACCAACCAATTCGCAAAGTTCTGCCGCAGTAAGCTGTTTTTGAAGGGTGGGGGATACCTGAACCATCAGGAACAGGATCTCTGTATCCACATCAATGTCGGAAACCGGATTGTTCGATCTCTGCCCAAGCTTTGCTTGCGAAGCCCCGCTTTGTACAAGGTTCGTAGAACCGGGATTTAGCTTGTAGGATTTACGGTGGACAGAAGAGTCCTCCCCCCCGGACTCTTTTTGCTCTTTATCATGACCGTCCTGTGCCTGCTTTCGTGCTTCCAGTTGCGCCAGATCGTCACGTTCCTGTCTTTTACACTCCCGGGCCGCTTCAATCTTTTCTTCAAGGAAGTTTTCTGCCTGCCGCAACTCATAGAGCCGAGCCGCCACCGGGCGAAGATCGATGCCTGCGTTACCTGACGCACGGGTATTGGTCTCGGTGTAACGACGAATAATCCAGTGATTGGCTTCAAGAAGTGCCAAGGCCCTTCGGATCGATCTTTCATTCTTGCCAGTGATTTCGGCAAGTCGTCTGTTGCCAGGGAATACGGTGAGACGGCCGGAACGCCATGACTTTTCATCATAAACGTGCTCGATCAGAACAATCAGTAGGCGAACGGAAAGGTCTGTCAGGCACGGTGATCTTTGAGCTATTGCGCGAGAGACCAACCCGACAACGGATGCGGTTGTGACATCGGCTGTACCGTTAAAGCTGTCTGCAAGAGACAATAGCTCCTTATAGGTATCTGTCCGTTCGGCGATACCTGTCCGGATTTCTTCCCAGCGGACATTGCCGCCGGATATGGATTCGGTCGTTGTCATTCCTTTTCGGCGAAGGCATAAAATTGCGATGTTTTGGCGCATTTGCGCTTGACAAAGCGGTCCCGTCACCTAAACTGAAACCCATATTTCACGTGGGCAGTTTAAGCCTTTCAATGACCCGTTGGCTGCAACCAACGGGTTTTTTGCTGTTTATAAGCTATTGAAATTGTTGGGATAAAATAGCCTCGTAGGTGCCGCCTCCTCTTTAGGGCGACGCCTCCGGACATTTTTCTCTTGTCGGTAGAATCCTTGGAGTCTATATCTAAGACTTTCCAAGGAAGAGAAAAGTGGTTGCGGGGGCAGGATTTGAACCTGCGACCTTCAGGTTATGAGCCTGACGAGCTACCGGGCTGCTCCACCCCGCGTCAGTGGGT